>CAXSEG010000237.1:0-7352 GCA_964235545.1 uncultured Acetobacteraceae bacterium | reverse complement strand
CGACGGTTTGCTCTGCGCTTTCGACACGGGGCCGGCCAACGCCCCGCTGAACGACTGGGTGGAGCTCGCGACCGGGGCGGCGATGGATACGGACGGTGCGCTGGCCCGGCGCGGTGCCGTGGACGAGGGCCGGCTGGCCCAGTTGCTGCGGCATCCGTTCTTCGCCCAGCCCTTCCCCAAATCGCTCGACCGGTTCGATTTCCCGGCAAGCATGGCCGCCGGGCTGAGCCTGGAGGACGGCGCGGCCACGCTTACCGCCTTCACCGCGGCCGCAGTCGGGCGCGGGCTGGACCTGCTGCCCCGTCGCCCGTCTCGCGTGCTGGTCTGCGGCGGCGGCCGGCGCAACCCCACTCTCATGGCCGCCCTCCGCACCCGCGCCGGGGTGGACCCGGTGCCGATCGAGGCCGCCGGCCTACGCGGTGACGCGATCGAGGCCGAGTGCTTCGCGTTCCTGGCGGTGCGTACCCTGCGCGGGTTGCCGATCAGCTTCCCGACCACTACGGGCGTGGACCGCCCCCTCACAGGCGGCCGCCTCGTAAGAACCCCCCATTCCCGCGAGCCCTCTCCCTCTCCCGTCCTTCACGGGAGCGGGAGAGGGTGAGGGCCGGACGCGCACGACAGAGCAGACTGGCGGGCACCGTCACCCCTCCCGACGTCCAGGAGAGAAACCTTGCTCATCGCGCTCGACTGGGGAACCACCTCCCTCCGCGCCGCCCTGATCGCGCAGGACGGCACCGTCCTGGACCGGGTCGCCACGCCCGACGGCATCATGGCCGCCGCCGGGCGCAGCTTTCCCGCCATCTTCGCCACCATCGCCGGCCCGTGGCTGGCCGCCCATCCCGGCATCGCGGCCCTCGCCTCCGGCATGATCGGCAGCCGCCAGGGCTGGGTGGAGGCGCCGTACGCGTCCTGCCCGGCCGGCTTCGCCCAGCTCGCCCAAGCCCTTGCCTGGACCGACGCCGGCAGCACGCGGGTTAGCTTCGTCCCCGGCCTGAGCTGGCAGGACCAGGACGTGATGCGCGGCGAGGAGACGCAGATCATCGGCGCGCTGACCGCCCTCGCCGTGGACAGCGGCGTGTTCGTGCTGCCCGGCACGCACAGCAAATGGGCTGTGTTGGAGGCGGGCCAGGTGGTCGCCTTCCGCACCTTCATGACCGGCGAGGTCTTTGCCACCCTGCGCCGCCACTCCATCCTGGGCCGCCTGATGCCGGACGCCGAGCCGCCTTTCGACCCGGACGCCTTTGCCGCCGGCTGCCGCCGTTCCGGGGGTGGCGCGATCCTGCACGCGCTGTTCTCAGCCCGCACCGAGGGCCTGTTCGGCCGCCTCGCGCCGGAGACGCTGCCCTCCTATCTGTCCGGCCTGCTGGTGGGCGAGGAGGTGCGCGAGGCCCTGCTGCTGGCCCCCGCCCGATCGGTCTACCTGGTTGGCAGCAAGGCCCTCGCCGCCCCATATGGCCAAGCTCTGGCCCTGCACGGCGTGGCGCACAGCGTGGTGGCCTCAGATGTCGCCTTCACCGGGCTGAACGCCATCGCCCGTGCAGCGGGATTGGTTTGAACACGGAAGTGGACGATGGATGTCACGGCGCAGCTGACCGCCTTCCCCCTGGTCGCCATCCTGCGCGGCTTGCGCCCGGAGGAGGCGGAGGGCGTGGGCGAGGTGCTGGTGCTGCACGGCTTCCGTATCATCGAGGTGCCGCTCAACTCGCCAGACCCGTTCACCAGCATCCGCCACCTGGCGCGCCGCTTCCCCGCCGCCATGATCGGCGCCGGGACCGTGCTGGACCCGGCGGATGCGGACCGGGTGCACGCGGCCGGCGGCCGGCTGATCGTCATGCCGCACGGCGACACCACCGTGATCCGCCGCGCCAAGGCGCTCGGTATGGCCTGCATGCCCGGCGTCGCCACCCCCACCGAGGCGTTCGCTGCCCTGGCCGCCGGTGCGGACGCGCTGAAACTGTTTCCCGCCGAGGGCCTGCCCCCCGCCGTGCTGAAAGCGTGGCTCGCCGTCCTGCCGCGCGGCACCGCCCTGCTCCCAGTCGGCGGGATCACGCCGACGAACATGGACCCCTACTGGGCTGCCGGCGCAAGCGGCTTCGGCCTGGGCTCCGCCCTCTACAAGCCGGGCATGACCCCCGCCGAAGTCGATGCCATCGCGCGTGCCTTCGCGGAGGCAGTCGGCAGAAAGCCATAGTAAATCCTCCACCCCTTGTGGGAGGGGTGGAGTTGGTAAGGTGCCGGATCGCCAAACCCCCGAGTAGCACCGCAAGGACCGGGACGCCGCAACCCCAACAAGCGCTCAAAACAGCCCCACCCCCACGGAGGCCGACGAGCATGAACCCCACCGACGACCCACGCTACGACGCCATCCGCCGTCGGGACCCGGCGCAGGACGGCAGCTTCGTCTACGCCGTCCGCACCACCGGCGTGTACTGCCGCCCAAGCTGTGCCGCCCGACCGGCCCGCCGGGAGAACGTATCTTTCCACGACACCTGCGCCGCCGCCGAGCGCGCCGGCTTCCGCCCCTGCAAGCGCTGCCGCCCCAACGAGCCGAGCCGGCAGGACCGCCAGGCCGCCCTGGTCCGCGCCGCCTGCCATACCATTGACACGGCCGATGACACCCCCGCCTTGGCCGGCCTGGCCCGCGCCGCCGGCCTCAGCCCCTACCACTTCCACCGCGTGTTCAAGGACATCGCCGGCATCACCCCAAAGGCTTATGCCCTGGCCCGCCGCGCCGCCCGGCTGCAAGACGGGCTAGGCCGCGCCGCCAGCGTGACCGAGGCGATCTACGACGCCGGCTTCAACGCCTCCAGCCGCTTCTACGAGGGCGCCGGCGACCGGCTGGGCATGACCCCGACCGCCTACCGCGCCGGCGGGCCCGGCACCGCGATCCGCTTCGCCTTGGGCGAGTGCTCCCTGGGCGCCATCCTCGTCGCCGCCACCGACCGCGGCGTCTGCGCCATCATCTTTGGGGACGACCCGGCCCCGCTCCTGCGGGACCTGCAGGACCGCTTCCCCAAGGCCGACCTGCTCGGCGCCGACCCGGCCTTCGAATCCACCGTCGCCCAGGTCGTCGCCGCCGTGGAGGCCCCCGGCAAGGCGCTGGACCTGCCGCTCGACATTCGCGGCACCGCGTTCCAGCAGCGCGTGTGGCAAGCCCTCCGCGCGATCCCTTCGGGCCGCACCGCCAGCTATGCGGACATCGCCGCCGCCATCGGCACGCCCGCCGCCGTGCGCGCCGTCGCCGCCGCCTGCGCCGCCAATACGCTTGCCATCGCCATCCCCTGCCACCGCGTCATCCGCGCGGACGGCGCGCTCTCCGGCTACCGCTGGGGCGTCGAACGCAAGGCCAAGCTGCTGAGCCGCGAGCAGGAAGCCAGCCAATCGGTTCCATGAAAGGTACATGCTTGTAGGGTGGGATGCGCTTCGGCATCCCACCGACACGCGCACGAGAACGGACGCCGAAGCGCCTCCCAAGCACAATCAGCCCGACGGCTTCGCAACCGCGAACCAGCCCCGATGCCGCTTGGATGTTCGACCCGGCGATAGGTCCGGCCCTCAGCGACCGGACCCATGCAGCACCGGTCGCCCGCGGCTGAAGGTCAGCCGCCCGGCTTTCATTCCCCAGAGCGGCTGCGCCAGCTCCGAGACCGCCTCTGCCGCGCCGCACGCATCCAGCAGCACCAGGTCGGCCGGCGCCCCCACACGCACGCCATACTCCGCCACCCGCATCAGCCTGGCGGCATCGGTCGTCACCATGCCCAGGCACTCCGCCAGCGCCGGCGGGCGCGCCACGTGGCAGACATTGGCATACAGGTTCGCCATCCGCAGCAGGTTCGCGTCGCCATACGGCGTGAACGGGTTCAGCACGTTGTTGGTCGCGATCGAGCAAGTCACCCCCGCCGCCCGCAACGGCTCCGCCGTTACCACGCCGCGCGGCACGGCGTGCGTATGGCCCCGCCCCATCAAATAGAGGTCCGTGCTCGGCAGCACCGTGACCGCCACGCCCGCACGCGCCAGCGTCGCGGCCAGTTCGGCGAACCGCGCCGGCGGCAGCAGCGACATCTGCGTGACATGGCCGATCGCGACCCGGCCACCCCAGCCGAACGCCTGCGTCTTGCGGCAGACATACTCCGCCTGCATCCCGTCCGGCGTGTCCGCGAGGTCGAGATGCATGTCGATGTCCACGTCCCAGTCGCGGGCGAGCTCGAAGATGCGGTCGATCTGCCCGCGCGGGTCGCTGTCCACGTAGGGCACGGCGCCGATCACCCGCGCCCCCCGGCGCAGCCCCTCTGCCAGCAGCGCCTCGGTCCCCGGGTTGTTGAGCAGGCCCTCCTGCGGAAACACGCATAGCTCGATGTCCATGGCCCAGGCAAAGTCCTGCGCTAGGCGCTGCACCCCCTCGAACCCGGTCATGCCGATGCCGGGATCCACCTCGACGTGGGTGCGCATACGCATCGTGCCCCAGCCGACCGCCCGCTCCAGCACGCGCTTGCCCCGTGCATAGACGTCCTCCGCGGTGAAGCTTCGCTTGGCCGCTGCCGTCATGCGCACCGCCTCGGCCACCGTGCCCTCGGCCGGGGAGCAGCGGTCCATGATGCACGTCTTGTCGAGGTGGAAATGGCTCTCCACCAAGCCTGGCACCACCAGGCAGCCCTCCGCCGGGAGCGTCGGCGCATCGCTCTCCAACCGGTGCGCGATGGCCACGATCCGCTCGCCCGCGACCCCGATGTCCACCGGCCCCGACCCATCCGGCAGCACGGCCCCCGTCACCACCAGATCCATGCGTGCCTCCCCTTCCAACCTCGACCTTCAATACCGCACCAAAGCCACGTCTCCCTCTCCCATCCTTCACGGGAGAGGGCCGGGCAAGCAACGAAACCAACCATTAACCCCTCAAGACTAAGCTCCACCCGCAACCAGGTCTCCAAAATGGATCACGCTGCCAACCCCGACCCCGGCCAGGAAGCCGCCATCGATGCCGCGATCCAATCCTACCAGGCCGGCCAGCTCGACGCCGCCGAGGCCCAGTGCCGCTCGATCCTCCTCCAGGACAAGCAGGCGAGCGACGCCCTGAACCTCCTGGCCATGATTGCCTGCGACCGGAGCGATGCTTCCGCCGCCCTGGCGTACTTGGCCGAGCCGACCGCATCCGGCCGGGCCGGCCCGGCGATCCACAACACCCACGCGCGGGCCCTGGCCGCGCTCGGCCGCTGGGCGGAGGCGGAGGCCGCCTACCGCCTGGCCTGGTCGCAGAACCCGGGCCTCGCCGCCATCGCCAACAATCTCGCCTGCCTGTTGCGGGACCGCGGACGGCTTGCCGAGGCCGTGGACTGGTTCCGCACCGCCCGCACCCTGCTGCCCGGCGCCGCGGAGGTCGCGCGCAACCTGGCCGACACCCTGGCCGCCCAGCATCGCCATGCGGAGGCGCTGGCGGTCTATCAGGAGGCATTGCAGCTCGACCCAGCGGCGGCTGACACCCACGCCAACTGCGCCGCCATGCTGCTGGCTTGCGGCAAGGCGGCGGACGCGGAGGCGATGCTGCGCACCGCCCTGCGTCTGCGCCCGGGCAGCGCGGCCTGGCTGAACAATCTCGGCCTTGCCCTGCGCGCCCAGGGCCAGAACAACGAAGCCATGGCATGGTTCGACGCCGCGATCCGTCGGGATGCCGGGTTCGCGGACGCCCACTACAACCGGGGCTGCCTGCATCTGCTGGCCAACCGCCTGGACGAGGCGCGAGTCGCCCACGACCGGGCCCTGGCTGCGGACGAGCGGCACGGCCTCGCGATGTGGGGCCGCTGCATGGCGGAACTGCCGGTGCTATACGGCACACAAGGAGAGATCGTCGGGCAACGCGCCCGCTACGCCGAGCAACTCGGCCTGCTCGAGCAACGCGCCCGGCACCCGGTAGCCGCACGGGCGCTGGCCGCTACCGCCGGGGCGAGCCAGCCCTTCTTCCTGCCCTACCAGGGCCGGTGCGATCGTAACCTGCAAGCCCGCTACGGCCAGTTGATGGCCCGGTTGCTGGCCCGACCCACCCCGGACCTCGCCACCCCGCCCGCACCCGGCGAGCGCATCCGGCTCGGCATCGTCAGCGGGTTCTTCCGCGAGCACACGATCTGGCGGCTCATGCTGAAAGGCTGGCTCAGCCAGATCGACTGCGCCCGGTTCGACGTCACGGCCTATCACACCGGCACGGCGGAGGACCGCCAGACCGCGGTCGCGAAGGCCTTGTGTCCCCGCTTCGTCACTGGCTCGGCGGAAAGCGTCCGGGCCGCTATCGTGGCGGACCGGCCGCACGTCCTGCTCTATCCGGAGATCGGCATCGACCGCGTCGCCGCCCGCCTCGGGGCCGAGCGTCTGGCGCCCGTGCAATGCGTCGCCTGGGGCCAGCCGCAGACGACGGGGCTGCCGGCGATGGATATCTTCCTGTCCAGCACCCTGATGGAGCCGGACGGCGCCGAAGCCCACTACACGGAGCAGCTCGCGGCCTTGCCGGGCATCGGCGTCCACTACCAGCCCGACGAGCGCGTCGCCGACCGGTGCACCCGGGCCGAGCTCGGCCTACGAGACAGCGCCGCCGTGTTCTGGTGCGGCCAGGCGCTCTACAAATACCTACCGCAGCACGACGCCATCCTGGCCCGGATCGCCGCCCGGTTGGACGACTGCCAGTTCCTGTTCATCGGCTTCGCCGAAGACCCGGCGGTGACCGGTTTCTTCCTCGCTCGCCTTCGCGCCGCATTCGCCGGCCAGGGCCTGGATGCCAGCCGCCACATCCGCATGCTGCCGCCGATGACGCAGGAACGCTTCCTCGGCACGGTGCAACTGGCGGACATCGTGCTCGACAGCCTCGAGTGGTCCGGCGGGAAATCCACGTTGGACATGCTGGCCCAGGCGCCGGTCATCGTGACCCGGCCCGGTAAGATGATGCGATCCCGCCATACCGCCGCGATCCTGACCGCGATAGATGTCACCGACACGATCGCCGGGACGGACGAGGACTATTGCGACATCGCGGTAGCGCTTGCACGCAGTCCCGAAGCCCGGGCGGATCTACGGCGGCGGATCACCGCCTTGCGCCACCGCATCCTCGCCGACAAAGCGCCGATCCGAGCGATGGAGGCCGTGTTCACCGGCGCACTGGCCCGCCAAGCTCACCCGGCGGCTGCCGGATCCCTACCGCTCCAGGCTTCGCAGCAGCTCCTCGGCATCCATCTGACGCGCTTGCAACACGGCGTCTGACGGCTTGGCGAACATCACGGCATTGCGTCCCTCGTCGGCCCGGCCCTCGCCTGGATTATACGTAGATTGATCAGTCATGCGGCTCTGTGTCGTCATCAAGTTCACGTTCATCT
>CAXSEG010000236.1:0-7360 GCA_964235545.1 uncultured Acetobacteraceae bacterium | reverse complement strand
CTCCAGCTTTTGGCGGACAGTCCTTCGGCGCAGTCGGCTCCTACGAGAAGCTGACCGGCACCGCCTATGGTGAGCTCGATCCCGCCGATCCCGCCAACGCCCTGATTACCGATATCGCCCTGGCTCCGCGCAATGCCCACGGCATGGTCGAGTACTCCACCAGCGTCGTCATCCTCCGGCCGGTGGACCCCGCGCGCGGCAACCACGAGCTGCTGTACGAGGCGAACAACCGCGGCAACAAGCTGATGATCAGCACCCTGGACGTCTTCAGCAGCGCCACCAGCACCATCACCAGCGCGAACAACCCCGCAACCGCAGGCGACGCCGGCAACGGCTGGCTGCTGCGCCAAGGCTACACAATCGCCTGGTCGGGTTGGGACGCCCTGGTGGCGCCGGCTAACAACGCCCTGACCATGACCGTGCCGGTCGCTCATCACCAGGACGGTTCCACGATCACCGGCCCCTCGCTCGAGGAGTTCGAGACCAACACCGCGACTGCGACCGTCGAACCCCTGACCTATCCCGCGGCCGACCCCACAGACACGACAGGCGCGCAGCTCACGGTGCGCGAGCACTACGCCGACGCGCCGGTGCCGGTCACCGGCTGGAGCTACGTCACGCCGGCCTCGATCGCGCTGGCGGGAGGCGCCGCGTTCACCCAGGGACGGCTCTACGAGTTCTCCTACAAGGCGAAGGATCCGCTGGTCGAGGGCATCGGCCTTGCCGCCGTCCACGACGTCGTCTCCTTCCTGCGCCATGGTGCCCCGCATCTGGAGAGCCCGCTCGGCCGCGACATCCGCTACGCCGTGTCGTTCTCGATCTCGCAGCCCGGGCGCATGATGCGCGACTTCGTCAGCCTCGGCTTCAACCGCGACCGCGACGGCTCGCGCGTGTTCGACGGCGTCGACAACTACATCGCCGGCGGCAACGGCATCTTCCTGAACTACCGCTTCGCGCAGCCCGGCAGGACGGAACGCCAGCACATCGCGCGCTGGTATCCGGAGGCCAGGTTCCCGTTCGCCTGGCAGGACTCGACCGACCCGGTGAGCGGACGTACCGCCGGGCGGCTGGACACCTGCCGGCGCAGCGAGACCTGCCCTCGCATCGTGGAGTCGTTCTCCGAGAATGAGTACTGGGCAAAGGCGAACTCACTGCTGACCACCGATCCCACGGGGCGGCGCGACCTGCCGCCGACGCCGTGGGTGCGCTTCTACCAGTTTGCTTCGCACCCTCACGCGGCAGGCTCCGGCCTGGGCATCTGTGCCCAGACGCAGAACCCGCTCCTGGCCAATGCAGGGCTTCGCGCCCTGCTCGTCGACCTCGACGCCTGGATCCGGGGCAGGGCGCTGCCGCCCGACAGCAGGACTCCCAGCCTGGACGGCGGCACCCTGGCTCCGTCGCTGCCGCAGCAGGCGGTAGGCTTTCCGACGATCCCGGGCGTCGAGTACAACGGCATCAAGACGATCCGCGACAGCTACGACTTCGGGCCCCTGCTCGATCGCGGCATCATCACCGTGGAGCCGCCGCGCTACCGGGGTGGTGTTTCCCCGACGGACACCAGAGGCCTTGGCATCTATCCAAGCTACGTTCCGGTCGACGACGCCGACGGCAACAACCTCGCGGGCATCCGCATGCCCGACGTCGTGGTCCCGGTCGCGACATTCTCCGGGTGGAACCTGCAGGGTCCGGCCTATGCAGCCGGCGACGGCTGCGACGCGTCCGGCCAGATGGTGCCGTTCCCCCTGACGGACGCGGCAGGCAAGGCGGTCGGCGACCCGCGCCGCTCGATTGCCGGGCGCTACCCCACACTCAACGCCTACGTGGATGCCATCACCCGGTCGGCGGACTGTTTGGAGCGTGAGCGTTTCCTGCTGCCGGAGGATGTCGATGCCTATGCGGCAGCCGCCCAGGCCAGCCTCGTCGGCACGCCTGCGCTGTCCAATCCCGAGCCGCTTGCACACTGAAAGGCCGTGCGCGGCACCGAAAGTAGCCCATAGCGCCTGCTTGGTGCCGCGTTCTGTGACCGGCTACGCCGCCGGCGGAGCCGAACTCACCCGTCCCACTCCGGCACCTGCTGGTCGTGGTGCAGCCGTAGCCTCTGGACCTGCAGGGCCTCGAACACCTCCTCGGGCGGCGGCGGGTCCGCACCCCCGGCCAGGCCGGGCAGGCTGGCCCGCACCTCGTCGGCGAAGCGCCGCGGCAGCACGGCGTCGGGCTGCCCGAGGTAGGCGTGCCGCCACCAGGCCTGGATCGCGGGACCGGCAACCCTGAGCAGCCTGTCGGCGGGCAGGCGGTCGCGCTTGTCGCGCTGGTTCACCAGCCGGTGCGCAGGCAGCAGGTTCCACAGGTCGCCGCACGGCCAGGCCGACCAGGGCAGGCAGTGGTCGATGTCCAGGCTCGCCGCGTCCAGCCGGCGGCCGCTCCAGACGCAGTGCAGGCCGGGGCCTGCCTCGATCAGCCGCAGGGCGCGCTCCCTGGGCAGGGCCACGCCCCGCGACGGCTCGGACCAGGTCATGGCGGCGGCAAGCACGGCCTCGTCCAGCGTCCTGCCCTGTCGTGCCGCGTAGCCGCGCATGAGCCGCGCCCACTCGGTGACCAGGGCCGGCTCCACCCAGGCCGAGAACCGCCCCAGGGCCTGCCAGAGCGGGCGCGGCACCCGGAGCGTGCCGAACCCGGCCAGGAACGCGGCGTCGACCACCAGCACGTCCTGGACGGGCGGGGCGCGTCGCCGGGTGGTGGGCAGCACGCAGCGTCCGTCCGGGTAGGTCATGTACGTGGCCGGCATGCGCGCGATCAGGTCGGCCGCCTCCTGCAGCGCCGCCGACACCGCCCGGGCCGCGTCGCCGGCGAAGCGTGCGCCGACCCGCAGGTCGAGACGCGGCACCGCCCCGCCCAGCAGGGCGCGGAACCCCGGCCCGGCAAACCCAAGGCCGTCCGGCCCGACGTTGCCCTGGGCCTGCGGCAGACCGGCCGCGACCAGCGGCAGGTAGAGCCGCAGCCAGTCGAGCGCCACCAGCCCGAGCGGCACCGCCACGGCCTCGTCCTGCGCCTCCGCCAGCCCGGCCTGCCCGTCGGCGACGCGGCACAGGGCGCGCAGCAGGCCGAGCTTGTAGCTGGAGCTCTTGCGGTCGTTGAGGATGACGTGGCGCAGCAGCGGCAGGGCGCCGGTGCCGTCGTCGGGCAGGCGCAGGGCCACGCCGGTCCAGCTCACCCCCGGGCGGCCCAGGGCATCGTCCATGGCGTGGGTGCGCACCACCACGGCGCCGTGACCGCGGGCAAGGCCCTCCAGCTCGGCGAGCGACACCGGGTGCATGCCGCGCCCTGGCTCCGCCGGACCCTCGCGCAGGGTAAGCGCGAGCAGGCCGCCGGGGCGGAGCAGGCCGAGCAGCTTGCGCAGGGCGCGGGCACGCTCCGCGGGCGCGACATGCTGCCACACGGCGCTGAGCAGGATCACGTCGAAGGCCAGCCCGAGGCGCAGCGTGGCGGGCAGGGCGGGCAGCTGGTCGGCGACCCAGCGCACGCCGAGATCGGGATGCCGCCGGCCGGCCTCGGCGCGCAGCGCAGGGGAGGGCTCCACCGCGACCACGTCGTGCCCCAGCCCGGCGAGCCAGGCGGCGTCGCGGCCGCTGCCGGATCCCACGTCGAGCACAAGGGACCGGACAGCCGGGAGCAGCCCCTCAAGCCAGCCGTGCAGGCGTTCCGGCGCGACCGCCTCGTAGCGGTCGGCCAGCGTGGCGGCACGGGCGTCATACCAGGCTGCAGGGTCGGTCGGGTCGGTCATGGACACGCCGAGCCTACCTGCTCGGCGCAAGGACGACAGCACCCTCCAGACGGCACAAGATCAGGTCCGGGCGTGGCAGCCAGCAGGCTGCCGGCAACACCCGGGAAGGCGCACGGAGCAGACATGGACCAAACCTTTTCCCTGGCCGTCCACGGCGGCGCGGGCACCATGCGGCGCGACGCGATGACGCCGGCCCTGGAGGCGGAGCACCACGCTGGGCTGCGGGCCGCACTGATGGCGGGCCACGCCGTCCTGGCCGCCGGGGGCACGGCGCTGGATGCGGTAACCCGCGCCGTGATGGCGCTGGAGGACGATCCACTCTTCAACGCCGGGCGTGGAGCGGTGTTCACCGCCGAGGGAAGGTTGGAGATGGACGCCGCCATCATGGACGGGCGCACCCGCGCGGCCGGGGCGGTGGCGGGCGTGCTGGGACCGCGCAACCCGGTGCTCGCTGCTCGTGCGGTGATGGAGCACTCCGGCTGCGTGCTTCTGGTCGGGAAAGGAGCGATGGCGTTCTGCCGCGAGCAGGGCCTCGCCTTCGAGGACGCCGCCTACTTCCACACGGAGCGCCGCTGGCAGGCCCTGCAGGCCGAGCTGGACCGCCGTCGCAGGCAGGCGCCCGACACGCGCGACGATGCGGCGCGGCACGGGACCGTGGGCGCCGTGGCGCGTGATGTGGCCGGCAACCTGGCCGCGGCGACCTCGACGGGCGGCATGACGGCGAAGCGGCCGGGCAGGGTGGGCGACTGTCCGGTGATCGGCGCCGGGACCTGGGCGGAGAACGCGAGCTGTGCGGTGTCGGCGACCGGCACGGGCGAGGTGTTCATCCGCCATGCCGCGGCGCACGAAATCGCTGCCCGCATGCGTCTGGGCGGCCAGACGCTGACGCAGGCTGCCGAGGACGTGGTGTCGGAGCTGGGACACGACGGTGGGGACGGCGGGCTGATTGCGGTGGCCACGGACGGCTCCGTGGCGCTGCCGTTCAACTGCGCCGGCATGTATCGTGGCACCATCGGCGCGGACGGGATTGGCCGCACCGCGATCTACGACGGCGAGTTGATCGCCGCGTAGGCGCGGTTCCAGAGGGGCCCAGCTAGCACGTGATAATCTGGTTTTACGGAAATCCAGTCAGCGCAAAAAGGGCGGGCAGGATTTCAACAAAGCAAGACAGCCTTCACGCGCAAAGTGCCCGACTAGTGCTAATCAATGTAATGATGGTTCCCACTGGTTCCGGCCACTTCCAGGCTACCTCCATCACGATCCACCCAAAGCGCGGACGCGCCGAGACAAGCAACCTCAAACATGCTACTACCGCATGACCTACAAGGCAGACATGCTGGACATCGCTGCCGAACCGTGATCAGTCATTCATAAGTCGCTTATGGAGTTAAATCCAAAGCGCATCAAAAGCTACACCGTCACAAAGAGCGCTTTCATCACTAGTGCTCTCTCACCGCATAAAGGTAACAATGGAAATCCCTGAGACCCTCAACGAAGTTGGCGCCTTCGCTAGCTCGCTCGTTACCCGTCCCGGAATGACGCCGGAAGATGTCATCAAGGTTGGTGCCGCTCTTCTCGTCGCGGCACAGATGATCTTTGAGAGCATCGGCGGAGCGGAACTGGCTGCAAGTCAGTTCTACGCCTTCGCGGACCGGTGCGCTGCACCTCATAAATAAAACAGGCAGGGTCATTCATCTGAAGTCGACAATATCACTGATAATAGAATCTTCGACCTTGTGGTGGTGCTCACGCCGCTTCGTCTAGTAGGGCATCGATAACGTTGGAAAGTGGCCCGTCGTGCTAGATCCTGCTGACGTAGCGCCTTCTCAGCCGGGCTGATCTCTTCTTCAGGGCGGCCCTTTGCAGGGCGGCCTTGGCGCAGGGCAATCCTTCGAACAAGGAATGGGCGATCATCGGTGTGCTGCTGCCGCCCGAACGCGGCCGCAAAGCCCGTCCCCCCCATGACAACCGGCGCTTCCTCGACGGCATGCTCTACCTCCTGCGCGTTGGCTGCCCCTGGCGCGACATGCACGAGCGCCGTGGCAGGTGGAATTCGGTCTACATGCGCTTCCGCCGCCGGACTACGCAGGGCGTGTGGGACGCGCTGCTCGAGACGTTGGTGAAGCTGAGGCTGACCGACAATTGCCGGCACACGAACGACAGCACCACGGTGCGCGGCCACTCCCAGGCCGCCGGGGCAGAGGGGGGACTCTCAAGGAGGGCTTTGGTCGAAGCCGTGGCGTCCTTGCGAGCAAGGTCCACGCCCGTGCAGACGGCCAAGAGCGCCTTCTCGGCTTCTTCCTGACCGGCGGAGAGGCGTCCGACTACCAGGCGGTCGATGCCCTGGTGACGATGCCTGTCGCCAAGGAGACGACGTTCGCGGCAGTCTGCTCATCAAGGGCATCCTGCCAGTGATCCCGCCTATGGCGAACCGCGAGGATCCGGAAACCTGCGACTTCCACGCCTACAAGGACCGAAACCGCCTCGAGCGCATGTTCAACACGCTCAGGCAGTCCAGGCGCATCACCACCCGCTACGACAAGACCGCCTTGCTCTTTCTTGGATTTCTCAACATTGCCGCGTCACGTATCTGGGTGAAAGACTATGTTAATAGAAATAGAAGGGTTCGCAGGTATCCTGCAAAGGTAGAGAAATGCCAAAAACTGCCTCTTTCTTGCAGCCGTTGTTTTGGGAGCGGCTTGTCGTGCTGCGCCGGCCCCAGTTTGCCCTGCTGTTCATGGCCACCAGCGTGTCGACACTCGGCTCGGCCATGGTTTCCATCGTGCTCACGTTTGCCCTTCTCGCAAAGGGCTACTCTGCATCCGCGGTCGGTGCAGTTATCGCCGCGCAAAGTGCTCCCATGGTCATCCTGCTTGTGGTCGGCGGCGTCATCGGGGATCGCTGGCCGAGGCGAACCGTCATGGTGAGCGCCGATTTCCTGCGTTTCATCAGCCAGGGCGTGCTTGCCATCCTGCTGCTGCGTGGGCACCCGCCGCTTGCCGTTCTGATGGTAATCGGCGGCTGTTCCGGTGTCGGAAATGCCTTCTATGGACCGGCAGAGAGTGGACTTATCCCGCAAGCGGCTGGTTCGGAACACATCAAGGAAGCAAACAGCCTGATTAGCCTAGCTGCTTCGCTGATAAGCATCGTCGGGCCATCCCTGGGCGGCCTTCTGGTGGTGCTGGGCGGCGCCTCGCTGGCGGTCAGCCTGGATGCGGCATCGTACGCACTCAGCGCGGGCCTGCTGTTGCTCATGCCTTCGATGCCCCATGAGCACTCCGCGCCAACCTCCTTCATCTCCGACGTGCGGCAAGGCTGGAGCGAGTTCAGCCGGCATCGGTGGCTGTGGTTGATCACGGTGCAGTTCGGCTTGCTGAATCTGCTGACCTTTCCGTCGTTCATCGTGCTTGGCGCGGCATTGTTCGCCCCACTGCCGAACGGCATGCAGACGTGGGGTCTGGTGCTCTCCGTGAGCGGGGTGGGAGGGGTCGTCGGCGGCCTGTTGCTGCTGCGCTGGAGCCCGTTAAGACCGCTGGTGGTCGTGGAGGCCGCTGTCATGCTGATCGCACTGCCGGTCGC
>CAXSEG010000235.1:0-7389 GCA_964235545.1 uncultured Acetobacteraceae bacterium | reverse complement strand
TGAGTTCCGCTAAAACATATCGCGCGACGCGTGGATCGGCTTCGCGCAAGTAGTAGTCTCGGATGTCGGCGATATCTTCCTGCGCGTCCGGCGATTAGAAGTAACGCGTCGGCACTAAGGCCCGTGCCGCTCCCGTCGGGCCAAATCGGCATCGAGCCCCGCCATGAAAGTCTCGCCATCAACGCCCAGCCCTGCACGGAGTCCGGCTACTCCGGACGAGATTTTTCTGCGCAGATCTGAACTCAGAACGGCCGACGCTGCCGAATCGTCGTCTCTCTCGGCCAACTCACGCACGATCTCGCCAGGGTCCGACATGTCCTGAACCTCCCTGTTGGAGCGGGTCGGTGTGCTGGGTGCAGGGGCCGGACGGTATGGGTGGGGCATGAACTCCTCCACCTTCACTGTATGCAGTATCGTGCGGTTTCGGCAAAGTACGCTCCGACGAGCGGCCCACTCGCCGCCTCCAAGCGACCTGCCTATTCAGCGCTGTCATGCTCTGGCCCCGGCATCGCCGGGTGCTCCATCGCCTCCGCCTTCACCGGATCGGACGGCACCGCGGCCGGGTCGGACGTGTCCACCACCACCACCACCGATCCGGCCAGCGGGCTCGGCGTGGTGTGCGGCAGCAGGGCCGCGAACCGGCGGTCCGTCTGCGCCGCTTCCCGCAGCCGCGCGTCGATCAGGCCCTGGTTGTCCAGGAACTTGTTGAAGCTCGAGGGCAGGCGGATGCAGCCCTCCGAATCCCATCGGCCCAGGCGCAACTCCAGGTTCGCCGGGTCCGTCGCGTGCATTTCCATCCGCACTGCCATCGGCGCGTCCTTGGTCCGCCAGTCATCGGTCATCTGCCAGCCGAAATCCCACACCCGCATGCCCTTCACGCCGATGCCGCGGATGTGGTTCTCGTTGAACGTGCCCAGCGCGCGGTAGCCCAGGATCGCGCCGTCATTGACGAACACGCCGACCGGGGTGCGAAAATGCTCCTTCCGGCCCGGTTTTCCAGTGCTGACATGCACAGAACCAAGCTGCTCCCAGGCCTGGCCCGGCGTCGCCAGCACCACCCAAAGCCGTTGCACCGCCGGCGAGCGGTCCACCAGCAGCACCACCTGCGGCGTATCGACCGGTGCGTGCAGCCGCAACGACATTGCCTGCCCGGCAATCAGCGCCGCATGCGTCAGCGCCGGAGCGTCGGCGAGCAGCGCCCCACCGAGCGAGCGGCGCATGTCGGCCAGCAACGCGTCTCGCTGCGCGGCATTGGGCGACATCCGCTCGGCAGGCCGCACGAAGGGGGCCGAGATCTGCGTCGAAACGGGCGTGGGCCGAGGTGTCACCGCGGCCCCCCCGAGGGGAGTTGCCATCGGCTCCGGGCTGCGCGACGCGGCCAGCGTGATCGGCCTCTGCGCATCGGCAGACCGCGCCGGCACCGCGCATCCCGAGAGCGCCAGGCATGCTCCGGACACCGCAAGCGCACGATGAACACGACTTGTCATGGACATCTCGCTCGTTCGCGCGGCGACATGCCAGCGCACCCGAAACATGGCATCGGGCGCCCGGCGGGGCGATGGTTCGATACCCAACCAAACCACCATTATCGGCACTGTGGCCAATACGTGACAGTGTGGCTCGTCAGGACGTCACGTTTGCCCGCCACGCCGTCCCAGCGGATCGCGAGCCTGCCTTATACTCTGGCCAAGCCGCGCAAGCGCGTCGTGCAACGGTCCGTCCGGCAGCCCGGCGATGCGCTCGGGCCGCGGCGCGTCCACCGGTGCCGGTAGCACGGCAGGGCTCGGCAACGCCTCCTGCACGAAGCGCAACTGCTGGACCACGACGCGGCCGAGATGGCCGTTGATCCGTGCCGCCAATTCGCCCGTCATGTGTTGCAGCTCCATCGCGATCGGCCCGGCGCAGGCCAGGGTCAGCGTCGTGCCCGACAGCCGCCGCGGCATCGACACCGCCGCCAGGGCGGGGCCCACGATCGCCGTCCAGTCCGTCATGATCTGCGCGGCGGCCGGTGAGCGTCGGCGGAAGGCGGGCCGCGTCAACGCGGGGACCAGGCTGCCGATCGCCCGCGGCCCCCAGACATGGCGAGCCGTCCCGCTATCTCCACCCGACCCGCGCTTGCCGCCCTCGTCCGCCACCGCCATACCTCGCCCGTGCTCCAAATCCTGCCCTCGGCGGCCCGCCTGCTCGGCTGGTACGACCGCCACCGGCGCCGCCTACCCTGGCGCCACGAGCCAGGCGAGGCGCCCGACCCCTACCGTATATGGCTGTCGGAGATCATGCTGCAGCAGACCACCGTCACCGCTGTCATACCCTATTTCGAGCGCTTCCTGCAGCGCTTCCCGACGCTGGCGGACCTGGCCGCAGCGCCGGAGGGGGACGTGCTCGCCGCCTGGGCCGGCCTTGGTTACTACGCCCGTGCCCGCAACCTGCACGCCTGCGCCAAGCAGGTCGCCTCCCTCGGCGGCTTCCCGCAAACCGTCGCCGACCTGCGCGCCCTGCCGGGGATCGGCGCCTATACCGCCGTCGCCATCGCCGCCATCGCATTCGGCGTGCCCGGCGTTCCGTTGGACGGCAACGTGGAGCGCGTCGCCGCCCGCCTGTTCGCCATCACCACGCCGCTGCCGCCGGGCCGCCACATCATCGGCGCCGCCACCACCCGCTGGGGTGAGGACCCGGACGCCTACGCCCGCCCGTCCGACTTCGCGCAGGCCCTGTTCGATCTCGGGGCCACGATCTGCACCCCCGCCAACCCCGCCTGCGCGTTGTGCCCGCTGATCGCCGAGTGCCGTGGGAGACTCGCCGGCATCCAGGCCGAGCTGCCGCACAAGGCCGCCAAGAAGCCCCGCCCCCGCCGCCACGGCGCCCATTTCTGGCTCACGGACGCAGAGGGCCAGGTGCTGCTGCGCCGCCGCCCACCCCATGGCCTGCTCGGCGGCATGACGGAGCTGCCCGGCACCGCCTGGCGCTCCGAGCCCTGGACGGAGGCCGAGGCGATCGCCGCCGCCCCCGCACCGGCCGCCTGGCGCCGGGCCGGCCAGGCGTTCCACGGCTTCACCCATTTCGAGCTGGCAATCGACGTCTACGTCGCCACGATCCCAAGGATCGATGCCGCCACGCTCCCCAGGATCGATGCCATCCCCGGCACCGCGGACTTCCTCCGCCCCGCCACCGCGCTGGCCGACGAGGCGCTGCCGACCGTCATGCGCAAATGCGTGCGCGTCGCCCAGGGCAGCGCGTCCTGATGCCGGCGGCCCCGCGCCCCGCCAGCCCGCAGCGCAAGGCGTCCCTCGTCTTCATCCTGCTCACCTTGGCGCTGGACGCGCTCGGCTTCGGCCTCGTCGTGCCCATCGTGCCCGCGCTGGTGAAGTCGCTGACCGGCGGGGATACCAGCCACGCCGCCGGCTGGCTCGGTGCGCTCGTCGCCACCTTCGCCGCCGCGCAGTTCCTGGCCGCGCCCGTGCTGGGGGGCCTGTCGGACCGGTTCGGGCGCAAGGCGATCGTGATCACCTCGCTGCTGGGCGCGGCCGCCAACTACCTGCTGCTGGCCTGGGCGCCGTCGCTGGCCTGGTTGTTTCTCGGCCGCCTGATCGCCGGCACCACCGCGGGCAGCGCGTCCGCGGCCAACGCCTACATCGCCGACATCACGCCGCCCGAGCAGCGGTCCGCCCGGTTCGGCCTGGTGGGCGCGATGTTCGGCGCCGGCTTCGTGCTCGGCCCGGCGATGGGCGGTGTGCTCGGGGAGATCGACCTGCGGCTGCCCTTCCTCGTCGCCGGCGGCCTGGCGCTGGCCAACGCCTGCTACGGCCTCCTGGTGTTGCCCGAGAGCCTGCCGCCCGACCGCCGCCGTGCCTTCTCGTGGGCCCGCGCCAACCCCGCCGGGTCGCTCCATGCCCTGGCCGCGGACCGAGTGGTCGGCCGGCTTGCCGTCGGCTGGGGGCTGATGTGGTTCGGCCTGGGCGCGTTGCAGAGCGCCTTCGTGCTGTCCACGGGGCTGCGCTTCGGCTGGGGCACGCAGCAGAACGGGCTCGCTCTGGCCGCACTGGGCGCCAGCCAGGCCCTGGTGCAGGGGGTGCTAGTCCGCCCGATCATCCGCCACCTGGGCGAGCGACGCGCGGCATTCGCCGGCTTTGCGATCTCAATCGCCGCCTATGGCTGCTTCGGCTTCGCCCAGGCGGGGTGGGTGATCTACCTCGCCGTCGTGCTGATGGCGTTCGGTGCGGTCGCCGGCCCGGCGATGCGCGGGATGATGTCGGTCCGCACGCCGCCGGACCAGCAGGGCCAGCTGCAGGGCGGCCTTTCCTCCGTGGAGGGCCTGACCGCCATCGTCGCCCCTGCCTCGGCGGCCGCGGTGTTCGCGGCGGCCGTCCGCCTCGGCGGGCCGAGTTGGGCCGGCATGCCGTTCCTGTTCGGCGCCTGCACCTACACGATCGCGGTCGTGCTGCTGTTTCGACTGAGCACCGAACCCGCCCAGCTCGCGCCGGCGCCCTGATCGCGCCGCCGCCAGTCTGATTTTGACTTGCCTAGCGACCCCACATGCAAGAAATGTGCATTCGTCCATCATGGAGCCCGGCATGTCCGCCACCACGCAGCGCATCCTTACTGGCCCCGAGCTGAAACGCCTCTCCGCCCGGTCGGACCTGCGTGGCGCCGCCCGGTTGGCAATGCACCTGGCCTTAATCGCCGGCGCTGGCTGGCTGGTCGCCGTCTCCGGCCCGCTCACCCTGCTGCCGGCGATGATCCTGCTCGGCATCGCCCAGGCCGCCCTGTTCGCTCCCATCCACGAGACGATGCACCAGACCGCCTTCGCCTCGCGCCGGGCGAACGCCATCGCGGGCTGGCTCACCGCCTGCCCCTCGCTGCTGAACTGGCACTTCTACACCGCCTTCCACCTCGCCCACCATCGCCACACCCAAGACCCGGCGCGTGACCCCGAACTGCTGGTGCCACCTCCCTGCACCTTGGACGCCTACGTGCTGCGCGTGCTGGCACTGCCATACTGGCGCACCCGGCTGACCGTGGTGGCCGATTGCTGGCGCGGGGACCTCGGCCGCTACCCCTACGTGCCGCAGCGCGCCGTTCCCCGCATCATCCGCAGCGTGCGCGCGATGGCACTGTTCGTGGCCGCTCTTGCCGCCCTGTCCATGTGGCTGATCGGCCCATGGGCCCCGCTCCTGTATTGGCTCGGTCCGCAAATCCTCGGCCAGCCCTTCCTGCGCCTCTATCTCCTGACCGAGCACACCTTTTGCAGCGAAGACGCCAACGGCCTCACCAACACCCGCACCACGCTGACCAACGGCTTCGTGCGCCTGGTGATGTGGAACATGAGCTACCACGCCGAACACCACCTCTACCCCTCGATCCCGTTCCACCGCCTCCCCGCCGCCCACGCCGCCCTTCGCGACCGCCTGGCCGTCGTCCAGCACGGCTACCGCAACTGGCACGCCAGCTTCATCCGGACGCTTCGCAGCTGACCAATCTGGCGGCACTTTCTTCTGCATCTGAGAGGGCCGGGGTGAGGGAGCTTGGGTCCTGATTAAGCTCTATGGTGTCTGCGTGGACAGCCTCACCCCGGAACCGGCACCGCCCCCGCCGCAGCGCCCACCGCACTCTGCGGCATCGACGCCGGTTCCTTGTCCCGTGCCTCCAGAGCCGTCACGCACCGACCCGTATCCGTGATCACGCCGGGCCAGCCGCTCGACAGGCCATGCAGCGCCCGCAACAGGCACTCGTCGTAGAACGTGTACTGCGACCCGGCGCCGCATCCGAAGGACGGCCGGTCCGCCGCCGCTGCCGTCAGCACCACCCGGTCCGCCCCCGCCACCGGCGCCCGCGCGAAGTCCCCCGTATAGCAGCCGGACACCACTGCCACGGTCGGGCGGCGCCGCAGCCCTCGTCCAGCGCCGCCGCCAGCTCGCCCGGCGTCACGAACTCCTCGTGCGGCGACAGGTACAGGCCGCGCCCATGCGCTCCGTGCGACGTCATGAACACCAGACACGCCTGGCCCGGCTGCGGACGTAATGACGCGATCCCCTCCAGCACACGTGCCTTGCTGGCCAGCTGCACCCGCGGCTGGGCCAGCACGTCCGGTGCCGCGCTGAACCGGTGGATGTCGCCGGGCGCGGTGCCGACCGCCGCCAGCAGGCCCGCCACCTGCTCCGTCGCGTTGTCGAATACCGGCAGCGAACCGTCGCCCGCGACCAACGCCGCCACCCAGCGCTGCGGCGCCGGCACCCGGGGTGCGGCCTGCCGGGTCGGCGCGCAACCGGCAAGCAGCAGAAGGAGGGCGATCGCGCGGATCATGGCGACAGCCTGTGCAGGGTGGTTCGGCGCAAATCCCGGTCCTCGAGTTCTCGCGTGGTCGGCACGTCATACTGGGCGAACGGGCGCAGGCCCGGCGGGAGGTAGGCCCGGCCCGGGTCGGCGATCCACACCTCTGCCTTCGCCGCCATGCGCCGCAGCCAGGGCATGATGTGGTCCGTCATCGGCGCCTCGTAGCACACGTCGCCGCATAGGATCAGGTCCCAGCGGCAAGCCTCGCCGACCAAATCCGCAGTCATCGCCTGCACCGCCACCCCGTTCAGCGCCGCGTTCATCCGCGTCGCCGCCGTGGCCACGGGGTCGATCTCGGCCGCCTCTACCGAAGCGGCCCCGGCCATCGCGCAGGCGATCGCGGCCAGCCCGCCACCCGCGGCGAAATCCAGCACCACCCGCCCGGCCACGCTGCCCGGCGTGTCCAGCACATGCCGCGCCAGCGCCTGGCTGCCGGGCCAGGCGAACGCCCAGAATGGCGGTTCGGTATCGGTCTCGCACAGGAATGCCTCGGTCGCCTGCCAGATCGGCGTGATCTCGGTGGCCATATGCAACACGATCTCGGGCACTAGAGGTGGGCGGGAAAGGGCGGTGTTGGCGGCGATGAAGGCCGGGTTCACAGCCGCCCGATCAGCATCGCCGCCGCCACCGCCAACCCCACCTCCCGGTTGGCGCGGAACAGGCGCAGGCAGCCGGCGGGGTCGTGGATGTCCAGCCGGGCCGCCTGCCACGCCAGCATGCCCGCCGGGACAACCAGCGCCAGGTCAAACCAGCCGGACAACCCCGCCAGCCCCCCCGCCCAGGCCAGCGCCGCCACCGCCAGCCCGTAGCACGCGAACAGGAACGGCCGTGTCCGCTCGCCCCACAGCAGCGCGGTGGAGCCGATGCCCACCAGCGCGTCGTCCTCGCGGTCCTGGTGGGCGTAGACGGTGTCGAACCCCAGATCCCACAGGATGGCGGCGGCGTAGATCGCGACCCACGCCCCATCGATCCGCCCTGTGCCGGCCGCGTAGCCCATCGGCGCGCCGAAGCCGAAGGTGAAGCCCATCATCAGCTGCGGCCACCAGGTCACCCGCTTGG
>CAXSEG010000234.1:0-7428 GCA_964235545.1 uncultured Acetobacteraceae bacterium | reverse complement strand
GCATCTACACCGACCATGGTCTGACCGGCACCAACCGCTCCCGACCCGGCCTCGATCAGGCGCTTGCCGCCGTGCGCACGGGTGACACGCTCGTCGTGCCCAAGCTCGACAGACTGGCGCGGTCGGTTCCGGACGCCCGGTCCATCGCAGACGCCCTTGTTGCTCGCGGCATCAAGCTGGCCTTGGGAGCGAGCGTCTATAACTCTGGCGATGCGCTCGCGTTAGACTACCGAAAGCCGAAGCTCTGGAATGGCCGGGGCGAAGCGGTCTACCAGACGCTGGTCGGAAGTCACCAGAAGGTAGTCGCGCTCGACCGCTTGAGCGACGATCCAAAGGTCGTTCTCGTCGACCTGGAGGGTCTTACTGGAAGCTCGATCCTGCCAATCCTCAAGCCAGCGAGGGACGCGGCGCGACATGTCTAGATAGTGGTCGGCAAGCCGCGCCTTGACGTCACCGTAGGTCTCGGCGGTGTGGCGACCGATCTCGGCTAACGGGTAGGTCGCCGCTTGAGCCAGCGTGTGTCGAACATGTGAGATGTCCTGTCCGACGCGCTGGGCCGCTTCCATTCCGTAACGCAACTCGGCGAGGACGATGACCGATAAGTAAACTAGGTCCGACTGGCTGAATGTTTGTGCACGCGCCTGGACCGCGGAGAAGTTTGGCCTGCGAATGTCGAACAGCACGGATACAAAATTAGTGTCGAGAAGGATCTGTTCCACTAGTTGAGGAACCTGGAGAGCGCGTCATTCTCATCGGCCGGGACGGGTTTGAAAACATCGAGCACCCAGGCGCCACGGTTGGAATCATGGTTTCTGGTCAGCCATTCAAGGAGCGGGACATAACCCTTAAAGTCTGCTGGCAGCCATCCGCCGAACTGGTGCAACACCGGTCGCTTGCGGCCGTCGAAATAGCTCAGCAACTGTCTCTCAAGGCGGGGCGGCAAGTCATAGGCGTCCAGCACCAGTGCATCAATCCACACGAGTAGCTGGGTGAGCCGCGCGTCCCAACCGTCGGGCTGGAGTAACGCTGTAAGCTTCTCGTGGAGCACAGACTCATACTCCCGGACGGCCTCGCGAAGCGTGGCGGTATCCAGCTTGCGCGGTAGCGGCATGCTGGCGAGCATGACGTTTGTGAAATCGTGGTCAGTCGAATGCTCGGTGACAAAAGCATTGGCGAGCGGTCCGTTCAGGATCGCCGTCAGCATGGTCGCGTCGTAAAGGCCAGTGGGCCAGATGCCTGTGAACTGCTGCGAGGCCCACAGCCCCGAATGGTCCGCCGCCGCGGAAAGCCGCCAAGGCCCGCGCGACGAGCGCTGGTTGTTCACTACTACCTTTGGCTTGTCCCACGGACGTGCCAGTGGGCCGGGGTAGAGACTAAGTTCGGGATCGGTGCTGAGCCATACTGGGTCCATCAATTGGAACGGGGCTAGGCTGTCGGCCGGCTTGTAGACGCCGCGCTCGCGTAGTGGGCCTGAACTGTCGAGAACGCCGGCACGCTGCGATTGCCACTGGAGCCCACGGTAGATCTCAGCATGGCCTCCAAGTCGCGGCGAGTTCTCGAGGTAGGCCCAGATTGCATCGAGCTCGCCAATCCAAAGGCCACCATCGTGCACTTGCCGGACTGCATGGCGCTCAGATGTAACGTGGCCCTCGCCGAGGAAGCGCTCCCTGTCGGTATCTGCCACGGTCCTCGCACGCAACCGCACCGGATTTGACACATCTGGAGTTCGGCGGTTGCTCGCGACAACGAGCGCGCATGGGTAGGTCGCCTTCTCGAAGATGCGGTCGGGCATCGAGACAAGCTCGACCCGGCCATACGCCGCTGCGAGGCGCTCTCGCAGCTTGCGATACTTTGACTGCTGGAGCACGCCGCGCGGCAGGACGAATCCAAGCGCTTCGGGCGCGGCGTCGATCGCGGCGTGCAGCGCAACCATTGCTTTGGACGGGGAAACCGCAAAGGTCTCGGGGTACTTGCGCCGTTCCGCCGCGGTGAAGTCTTCGAACGGCGGGTTGCAAAGGATGACAGTCGCGCCTTTGAGGAACGCGGCGAGAGCACCCTTTTGGAGCAGGTCGGTCGGGCAGAGATGCCATCCATTGGCATTCGGATAATCAGCAAGGATGAGCGAAAGTGTCGCGACTTCGCACGCGAATGCGTCGAGCTCGGCGCCAGCAATGCGCTCGACTAAGAATTGGTGTCGCTTCTCGGCAGGCCAGTCCGGCGGCAGGACATCACGCAATTCGCGTAGTGCCGCGACAAGGAAGATGCCGGCGCCAGCGAAAGGCTCGGCGATGCGGACGCTTGCAGGATCGTGGCGCGAAAAGTCGATTTGGCCCAACACATATTCGGCAACGGGCCGAGGGGTGCTGTGCGTACCAAACAGCTTGCGCGTGTCGGCAGTGACAAGGGTGTTCTCGTAGACAAACGCCAAACTGTCCGACGAGATGTTGCGTAATGTGATCGATTTGCGGAGCCGGGCCCAGGCTGCGGCGATCGCATCATTGGTGACGGCGGCCACGTTGGTGCCGAGTAGGCCGAGGCCGTAATAACTCTGTATGCCGCCCAGCACAGCCTCGACGTCGTCACGTTGCCAACTTGAAGCGGCCGGGTGTTCGCGATCGACAAGGATTTTCGCGGCCAGCAGGCGAAAGGTCAGCCGGAAGGCAGCCTGCTCCCGCTCGCGATTTATGTCCCCGGGGAGGAGGAGCGCGAGCACTTCCGTCATCACTTGATGCAGCTTATTCTGGACCTCCAGCTCAATCGCCGGCAGCAATCCCAAGTCGATGAAGTCCACTTGCACGGGATCGCGGGGTAAACCGAGCGCTTTGGCGCGGTGCAGTGCTTGAGGAGTCCAGCTGTCGCGATAGCGCGCGAACAAATCAGGCAAGCGTATGGCGGGCACGCGCTCGAGCAGTCGGGGCGCTTGGCGGGCACCGACGATCCAGACGCCTACTTTGTCACTGTCGATTGAGAAGAAGATCGGCGCGCCAAGCGCACGGTTGGCCATCACGGCAACACCGCTGTCGTCCTCGCCCTCGACTACGCCAAAGGCGGCAGACCGGAACGACTCAGGCGTCTGGGTGAAAGCGGCGAGCGCCACGGTCCGGGTATGTGCCGCCGGCTCAAGGACGTCGGCAAAGCTATAGCTGCGATGGAGCGCATCGGCCGCGTAGCCCAGGTTAAGCAGCTCGCGCTCGATCGAGACGAGTACGGTCATCGGATCCGCACCGCGCGAAACAAGGGCAATTGAGCAATCTGATCCTGAGGCGCGAACTCTGCCTCGAGCACGTCCAGGTGCGGGTCGAGGCGCAGGAACAGGGTGTCGGGATCGCTGTCCCCGACGCGGACCATTCCCTTGGCCAGAAGCTCGCCATGCTCCATAGCGCGAAGCGCGAGTAAGTAGCCGCGAAGCGCCGGGAAGGGCACGCCTGAGAACAGATCGCGGAGCGCATGCAGCAGGCCCTTGTGAGCTTGGAGCTCGATCTTGAACCGCTCCCGCAACACCACGGCAATTCGCAGCAAGAGCACTGTCTGCCAGCTGTACAGCGCGGGGCGGCCGGGACCACCGGCCTCGACGTCGGGTGGGATCAGGTCACGCCGATGCGACCACTCCCGTAGCTGGTTCGCGGTCAGGCCGGTCAGAATCTTTACCTGGCCTGCCGGGATCACGGTTGTCGAACTCCCAGCTGGTGCATCATGCCCGCCTAGCGCGCAAACGGGTCTCATACCCGCTTTGGAGCTTCTAAGCGGGTATTATACCCGTTTCAAGGTTGTTCTGCTTCATCTCTAGCGTCTCTCCGCCTCTGTGCAGCGCGGCCTCGCCAGTGTCGAAACTGCCGAGGGCGCGCATGTCAGCGTTCGCCTTGAGCAGTACCTTTTGCAGCTTGGTGACCTACGTCCTCACCTGCCTGTTAGCTTCCGCCGTCGTGGCAAAACGGGGAAGGCATGATGCACCTCGAGTGTGCTTGCTGGTGCCGACCAGCATCAACAAGTGTGGATCAACTTAGGGCAGCTATCTAGCGTTGCTCGCGCATGCAAAGGCGGTTGAGTTCTTTCCGGTCACTTGGTCGTTCTACGATTAATCAAACGCTGGATCAGAGATGAGAAGCGTTAGCTCGTGTCTCGGCACGACTGGCCGGGCGTGGTGGCAATAATCCAAGGCATCCTCCTGCTGGTGCGGGCAGCACCAGCAGGGCACCTCCGGCGTAGAGGTCGCGCACAAACCCCTCGCGTTGTGAGCGGAGAAGACCCGACGCAAATCCCACATCAAGCAGGTCCACCCTCGCCGCTGTCGCTGCGCCAGCCACTCTCGCTTGCAAGCCAAACACCAGGACAGTCGCCGTCGGCTCGAGGAAACGAGCCACCAGCGCCAAGCCAGCAACCCAAACACCAATCACCAACATCGCCGTGCCCAGCAGCCGTATCACTGAAGTTGGTCAGTAGTCATAGACGTGCTCGAACACGACGCCAGCGCTGCCAGCCGCACGAACGACATCGCTCAGGCTTAATACTGTGACATCGAGACCGTCTCGTCTCCAGCCTGGCCGTGACTGGATTGCCTCCGAGAACAGCACCTCAGCCCCCGGGGTCCGAATGCTCACACCGGGCGGACAAAGGACCGTCACCAAGACGGTGTGGTTGCCGGCGATCTCCACGATCTGGCGCCCCCGGGCTGCGAGGCCGGCCACAATCTCCGTGTAGGCCCCGTAGCGTGGCGTCTCGATCAGCGATAACCCATTGCTCAGGTCGCGGGTCACGACGATCCGGGGGTCCGCTACGCTGTCCGTCGCGTCAAGGCCACGAACCACGGTTCCGATGCGCAGTTCTGCCGGTGCCACACCTGCGGCGAAGCTCAGCACACGGGCGTAGCCTGCCTTCACGCCCCATTCCGCGGTCAATGCGACTCTTCGCTCGACGGCACGGGTCGGACTCGACCATCCGAAGGGCACACTGCCGAACAGCTCACCAAGCTGCCTGCCGAAATCGAACTCGTACCAGGGCGTCTGCTGCAGGAACGCCGCATAGTCCTCGGCGACATGCAGGACGAACTGGTCCTCGCTGGTTTTGTCCGGGCCACGGATCCAGGCGCTGAGACCACCGATTGTCGTCTCCCAGGCGCCCTTGATCGCCATCTCCGCAGTGAAGCTCAGCCCGATGACGTAGAGCATCATCTTCTCGTCGAGCGCCACGCTGCCCTGTGCCGAAGCGACTCGATTGACGCCACAGAAGCTTGTCCAGTAGCCAGCGACGCTGCCGACGTAGTCGAAAGCTTGTTCGTCATGGGTCCGCAGCACACCGGCAAGGTCCTGGTAGGCGTAGACGATGTACCATTCCGGGTATGACAGGACGCTGTTCGTCTCGGGTCGCTGGTAGCCGGCGTCCGTGATCCCGACTGGTGGCAATGGATGTGCGTCGCCTGAGACCGGGCGTCGACAGGCCGTCTCGATGCCCACAATGGGTGTGAGGGCTCCCAGTGCCAGGACCAGCGCGATGATGCTGACCCGACGCATGACACGCCTGAGCCTCACGACGACAGGAATGCCCGTCTTGTTTTTCCCAGCGGCAGCGAGCCGGCCAGGACGGCGACACTGCCGAGAATGATGTGCGGGCCGTTCGCCAGAATCTTGAAGCTAAGCGGGAGGTCCTGCACTCCACGGATGAGGATTCCGAGATCGAGGTAACCCGAGCCGATCGCCAAACCCATCAGCCCGTCGAGCAGATACAGTCCGCCGAATACCCGCAGGAAGAGCAGCGACGCACGCCCGGACACCAGGGCGGCACCCGCGGCCCAGGCTGCGGACGAAAGATGCAAGGCGTCGTTGTACCAGGTGAGCCGGAAGATGCCGAACAGTCGCCCGCTCTCGTCGGCAAACCATGGGATCCATCCCAGGACGGTGACCCCGGCCAGGATGACAGCGTAGGCCGCGGCCGCCTTGCGCGCCCTGCTCATTGCTGCACCGCTGCGACAGGCTTGGCCGTCCAGGTGTCCCACATGCCATTGCGGAACAGCAGTCCAGGGTCGTAGCGCCGCTTGGCGGTGACGAACTCTGCCAAGGCCGGGTAGGCGCGTTCGACCTGATCCCGGCGGGCATGCAGGCGATACGGGAGATAGAAGCTGCCCCTGATCGCCAGCACCCGGTCGATCAGTGCGCGCGTCATCTCGCGCATGTCCGCGTCCGCTTCTGGCGTCAGGTGCTGCGAGAACGACATGACTGCCGCGATACGGCTGCCCTGCGCGTAGGCGAGCACGCTTGTCCGGTCGGCATCGACATAGCGTAGCGTCACGTTCAGCAGCTCCTGGTGACTGCTGGGGATGACCTCCTGGCAAGCAGCGATGAATCCAGCGAACGCGCCCGGCGGTATGAAATACTCGTGCAGGATATCGACGCGTCGCGGGTTGTCGTCCGCGAGGTTCGAGACCGGCTCGTTCAG
Source organism: uncultured Acetobacteraceae bacterium (assembly GCA_964235545.1). Taxonomy (GTDB): domain Bacteria; phylum Pseudomonadota; class Alphaproteobacteria; order Acetobacterales; family Acetobacteraceae; genus LMUY01. Next base: position 999 of record CAXSEG010000234.1, on the reverse strand, counting down.
CAGGGTGTTGCGTGTCGAGCGCCCCTCGAGGAGGTCAGGTCCGACGACCGTCTCCATGACCCAGCGTGTGCGCTTCCCAAGCTCCGACCCCGTCTGGGCCCGATACACCTTGCGTGAGACGGCTGACATTTCCCCACTGCTCACGGCCAAAGGTAAGCCACCTACGGGCGTCGCTGCGGGCCGATAGCCGATCATCAACGCCTCGCCGAGAAAGTTATGGGCGGCAACGTCCAGCCGACCATAGGCCATCGCAACCTCGGGCTCCGAGCACAAGCTGACGAAGCGTTCTCCGAAGCTCGTGCTCGGCATTCTCTCGAAACTTGGTCGCAGGACGCGGTTCGCGACCATCTCCGCGTTGAGGTCGAGGATGATGCCGGCCAGGCCGTAACCACCCATGCTGAGTCTGAACAGCTCCTGGTTTTCGTCGCGCGAGCAGGTGACGAGAGATCCATCGGCCAGCATCAGCCGCAGCGAGCGCACCGTCGAGCCGAATGGTCCGTGCGGCACCGCCCAGCCATGTGCGTTGACGGCGAAGGTGCTGACCACGCCGAAGTCGTTGTTCGACTGCATGACCATGGGCGACATCCCCAGTGGATCAAGCGTCGCGATGACGTCGCGCCAGCGGGTTCCGGCGCGTGCCCGGTAGATGCCGTTCGCCAAGTCCGGCAGGCAGGCAGGCGCGTCGAACGTGATGGCCGTTCCACCAGGTGCGAGGCTCTGCCGTCCCATCGAGTGTCGGGCGACCCCGAACGCGACCGGCCGTCCGGCTTGGGCAGCGTCACGCAACTCCGCCCGAAGGCTTGCGACGATCGCGGCATCCTGGTCAGGCTTGACGATAAAGTGTTTGAAGACGGACGTAGCGTCTTGTCTGCTCGCATCGTCAAGCAGGATCGGCGTCACTGCGGCCGCGGTCAGTGGAAACGAGATTGGCACCGCGGACGCGAGCGCCTTACTGAGCATCGAACGACGTGAAATCGGCTGTGCCACAGGTGCTGCCTC
>CAXSEG010000233.1:0-7447 GCA_964235545.1 uncultured Acetobacteraceae bacterium | reverse complement strand
GGCCGGCTGCACACCGCAGGGCGGATGGCGACGCCGTTCGTCCCGGCGCTCGCTACGGCCGACGGAAACGGCGCCGGGCAGAACTTCCTAATTCAGGCCGCCCTGCGCGCCGGGCGCTACCGGGTGGACGTGCGGGCGCTCGGGTCGGCCGGCCACCTCGGCCTGCTCGCCAGCCCCGCCCCCCTGCTCGCCGGCGGGACCCTGGTGCCCGGCGGCAGCGTGCGGGCCGGCCTGGCCGGCGGCAGCGGCGTTGCCTTCCCCGTTGATATCGCGGGCCCGGCGGACGGGCGCTACCACTTCGATGTCCTGTCGCTCGGCACACCCTGGACCGGGCGGTTGGAAGACGCCGACGGCTGGCCCGTCATCAAGCCCGGCAAGCTCGACGGCATCGAGACCGCTTTGCGCACCGGCCACTACCGGTTGGTGGTGGCGCCGGATGGGGTCGGACGCCAGGTCGTGGCACGGCTGGCGGCGATCACGAAGCCCGTCGGGATCACCGGCCATGGTCCCCACGCCCTCCCGTTCGCGCAGGACCAGGTGGCGACCTGGCGCGAACCCGCCGGCCGCGACCAGCCACGCACGCCGGATACCTGGACATTCAGCCTCGCCGGCCCCGCCGAAATCACCCTCACGCTCGGCGACGGCATGGTGGGCGACCTACGCGGCCCGGCCTTGGACAGTGCCATGACCAAGATCATCAAGACTTGGACGGGCACACTGCAGGCCGGGGACTACCGGCTGCTCGCCACCAGCCTCGGCCGCAACGACCGGCTCGGCTACACGGTCGGTGTTAGTAGCCCGGACCTGCAGCCCGGCACGCCCCAGACCGTCAGCCTGCCGGCCAGCCTGCCATTCAGCCTGGCCGAGGCGCGCGTGGTCAGCCTGACCAGTTGGGGGACGACCCCGGTCAAGGCGGTGCTACGCGAGGCGGGCGGCGACGTGGTGGCCCGCTACAACAACCGGGCGGACGATTGGAACATCGCCGCGTCCCGCCTGCTGCCCGCCGGACACTACGTGCTGGACCTGCAATCCGCCGCCCCGCCCACTCTGCCGAGCGGCGCGTCCGGTTCGGCCAGCAGCGACGGTGACAGCGACAGCCAGGACCCACCGGATGGCGACGACCAGGCGGCGCAGACCACGGCGACGCAGACCGCCACGCGTCAAGCAGCGGCGCCGACTGACAGCAGCGACGACGCATCCGCCACCGACGAAAGTACAACCTCGGCGGCCACCGTTGATGTGAGCCTGGCCCTACCCGCCGCCGTGCCTGCCGCGCCCGCCCCCGCCCAAACGGCGCAGCTAGCGGGCGCCGGCGTGCATGTGCTGACCCTGCCCCACCCCGACCCGGGCAGCCTTCTCGTCGCCGCCGCGCGATCGACGGCACCCTTGGTGCTGACGCTCGAACACGCGGAAGCGGACGGCTGGCAATCGGTCGCGATTCGCACGGGCCGCACGCCCGTGGTCGCGGCGCCGGCCGATGCCGACCCGGCCGAGTGGCGGGTCGAGGCTTGGACGGTCGATGGCGGTGCGGAGCCGATCCAACTCGCCGCCCGCGCACTGACCATCCCGGCACAGCCCGGCTCCGCCTCACTCGTGCAGATGGACGGCATGACCGTCCCGCTTGCCGCGGCCCACGCGCAGCTGCCCGCTTCCGGTGTCGCGACCGTGGCCGGCGCCCCGCCCGGCCTGCTCGCCGGCGGCTGGCCCGGTCACGCGCTGGAACGGGTAGGCCCCAACCTCGTGACTGCCGGCCAGGATGTGTGGTTGCTCGCCCCGCAACCGGGGACGGTCACGATCGCCCTGACGCCGTTCGAACCGGGCCGGGAGACGGTGGTGCAGCTTCCCGCCAGCCTCGCCGCCGCCCTGCGATCGCCCCCGGCGCCCGTCGGGCAGGTCGCGATGTGGCGCGTGGCGAGCGGCGCGGGCCACCCCAGCCTGGGCATGGCCTCCGGCATCGCGTCCGCGAGCGCCGTGACGCTGGCCAACGACCAGGTCAGCGTGCGCGGTGACGACGCCATGCGGCTGCGGATCGTGCGGGACACACCGCGGCTACTGCCGCAGGTGTCGCTGGACGCCTCGCTCCAGACCAGCGTGCCGCCCGGCGCCGCCCTGCCCCTCGGCCTACCGCCGGGCGACAAGACGGTGCAGTTGGACCTGGCACCCGGCCTGGCCGCCTTCGCCGATTGGCACGGCGGCGCCCCCACGTCGGTCTGGACCGGCAGCGACGCGGTCAGCCGCACGCTGGAGGGCAGCTGGCCCGACCTGCTGCTGGTCAACACCGGAACAGCCGCGGCCCCGGCGCGGATCGCGATGCAGCCCGCTCCCGCCGCGGTCCCGTTGCAGCCGGGTGCCATGGTCAAGCGGTTCTTCGGCGCCGCCGGCTCCTTCGCCCTCGCCTTCCAGGCGCCGCCGGACGCGCACCTGGTCGCCGCCGGGGATGCAACGGTCACCGCCGTGACCGAGGGCGCCCTCACCACGGGAACCTCCGCCGCCGTGTCCGGGAGTGGCCGCGCCATCGTGCAGCACGGCCCCGGCGCGGTCGCCGTCTGGCTGGACGCGCCCGGCACGTCCGCCTGGCCGAAACCGGCAGCACAAGCCGTCTCGCTGCCAGCCCGCATGGCCCTGTCCGGCCCCGGGACGGCGCTGAGGGTCCAGCAGGCCGGCCCAGCGCTACTCCACGTCACCACCACCGCCCCCGTGTTCGCCGGGCTGAGTCAGGCTGGCCGCATCGACCCGCCGCAGCTGTTCGCGACCGGCACCGATCTGCACCGCGCCGTGGCACCCGGTTCCGTGACCCTGACACTGATCCCAGCCGGTGACGGCCCGCTCGGCGGCACCGTCACGGTCTGGGCGGAGCCGCTGCTCCCGGCCACCGAAGGCCTCGGCCAGAGCGTGGCGGTCGCACCCGGCGGCACTGCGGCGTTCGGCTTCACCCTGGCCAAGGCCGCCACCATCGGCGTCGGGCTGCGGGCCGAGCCGGACCAGGTGCAGGCCCGGCTATTGGACGCCAAGGGCGCCGTCGTCGGCGAGGGCGTCGCCCAACTGCAGCAGCTCGCGGCGGGCAGCTACGTGCTGGAGGCGAGCGTGCCCCTCACCGCACCGCCCACCATAATCCGCCCCGCCCTCGTCGGCATCACCCCGCGCGGCGACGGCCCACCGCCGGACGTCGTGCAAGGCTACCTCGAACTCGTCGGCATGAAGCCGCAAGAGGCCCATTGATGCGCCCCGTCCTCACCGCCCTGGCCCTCCTCTTTGCCCTCGCCCCCGCGCACGCCCAGGTCCCGCCGCAGATCGGCTGCAGCGCGCCGATGGCGCCCGGGTCGTGCCCGACCACTTCCTTCGCCGGTGGGACCCGGTGACGCTGCTGTTCCCCGCCGCCACCGGCCCGGCCCAGGGCGGCCCGGAGGACCAGGCGGAGCGCTACGCCACCCTCTCCCCGCCCAAACCCGGCGTCTGGACCTGGCTCACCCCCACCACCCTGCAGTTCCGCCCGACCGAGCCGTGGGAGCCGTTGCGGCGCGAGACGGTGAGCGTCGGCGGCATCGCCACAAGCCTCGTCCCGCTGCTGCCGGTGCCCTCCGCCACCGCCCCCGCCAGCGACGACAACGGCAGTGCCAACCTGGACACGATCGCGCTGCGTTTCGACCAGCCGGTGGACCTCGGCGTCCTCGCCCGCCTGATCACGTTCGACGTCGCCCCCCAGCCCGGTATCTCCGGTGCCGCCACCGAGACGCTGCGGGCGGACGATTTCGACCTGCGCACCACCGAGCGCACCACAAGCGGGGACACGCAGACCGTGCTCGTCGTGCTCCACCAGCCGGTGCCGGACGGGCGCGTCGCCACGCTGCACCTCCGCCTATCGGACGAGCCCGGCCTGGACGACCCGATCTTCGACCTCGCCTTGCGCTCCGCCGCCCCATTCCGCCTGTCGGACACGTATTGCGGCGACAGCTACAACCACTCCACGCGCGATGGCGTGGTGGTCTGCGACCCCGACAGCAGCGCCGCGGCGAAGCAGCGCCAGATGGTGCTGCAGTTCACCTCCGCCCCCGCCACGATCGACATCGTCAAGGCACGGGACGCCATCCGCTTCACCCCGCCGCTCGACGGGCTGACGGTCGACACCGGAGGCAACAACGAGCTGACGCTCGGTGGCAAGTTCGCCTCGGGCCAGGTGTATGACGTGACGATCGCCGCCGGCGCGCTGACCGATTCGGACGGGCGCGCGCTGGCGGACGCCGTGCATGCGCGCGTGTCGTTCAACGCCGGGTCTCCCACCCTGGCATGGGACGTGCCGCAGGGCATCGTGGAGCGGCTCGGCCCGCAATACGTGCCGTTGCGCGGCCATGGGTATGACCGCGCGGATGTCCGGGTTTACGCGGTCGACCCGCTCAGCCGCGATTTCTGGCCCTTCCCCCGCGGCGGGCTGACCACCAGCGACGACCGGTCGCCCCCGCTGCCCGGCAACGAACCGCGCCATTACGTCCAGCCAGGCCCGATCAGCGGGGACCAGATGGCGCAGCGGATCATCGCCCTCGGCTCCCCCGCCGCCAGCGAACTGATGGACCTGCCGATCCGCCGCGGCGGTGTGGACGCGAAGTTCGGGCTGGACCTCGGCCCCGTGCTGGCCAGGATCGCCGGGCCGCGCGCGCCGGGCACCTACCTGGTCGGCCTGCGCACCGTGGACGGCAGCCAGCGGCAATGGGCCCGGCTGCAGGTCACGGATCTGTCGCTGACCGGCGTGGAGGAGGCGGACCGGCTGCACTTCGCCGTCACCTCGCTGTCCACCGCGCAGCCGGTCGGCGGGGCTGAGATCCACCTGGACGGGATGCGGGACGGCCGATTCGTCACCCTCGCCCAGGGTACCACAGCGGCGGACGGCAGCTGGCCCATGCCCGCCCCGCTCGCCCGCGGCCGGAATGGCGAGGACGCCGCCATCCGCCGCATCACGGTGACCAAGGCCACCGACACGCTGGTGATCGAGCCCGGCCGCGGCCCGCAGGTGTATGCCGACGGGCGCTGGAGCAAGCCGGACACGTCCTGGCTCGATTGGACCGTGAGCGACGTCAGCGACCGCCGCCCGGCGCCGCAGACCTTGTGCCGCGTGTTCACCGAGCGCCCGATCTACCGCCCGGAAGAGCCGGTGCTGATCGCCGGCATGATCCGCCGCTACGACCACGGCACGCTCGCCTATGCCGGCGGCACCGGCGAGGTGATCGTCACCGCGCCCGGCGACCAGACCTGGCACTTGCCCGTGACGCTGGACGAGGTCGGCGGATTCCACGTCAAGTTCGACGCCAAGACGGACGCGACCGGCGACTACGCCATTCAATACCAGCCGAAGGACGGCCAGCCCTGCGGCGCGCTGACCGTGAAGAAAGAAGCGTATCGCCTGCCGACGTTCGAGGTCGTGCTGCACGGCCCGGACCGCACACCGCTGGATGCGCCGTTCTCGGTGGACCTGCTCGCCCGCTTCTTCGCCGGCGGGCTACTCTCGGGCCGCCCGATCACCTGGCGGGTGACGCAGACGCCGTATGTCTGGACACCGCCCGGCAGGGACGGCTTCCTGTTCTCCTCCGACAGCCGCTTCTCCGGGGACACGACCTTCCGCTCCACTCCCGTGATGAACCGGGAGGCCAAGACGGATGCCGGCGGCTCGGCGCAGCTGACGCTGGACCCGACGATCGAGCCGACGGCGCAGCCCCGGCAATACCTGGTCGAGGCCACCGTCACCGGTGACGACGATCAGCAGGTGCGCGGCGTGCAGCGTGTCACGGCACTGCCGCCCTTCGTGCTCGGCGTAAAGGTGCCGCGCTACGTGGACCACCTCGGCGCGCTCGACCCCGAGATCGTGGCGCTGGACGGCGAGGGCCACGAGGTCAGCGGCCTGGCGATGACGGTGAAGCTGATCCACCGGCAGTGGAACTCGGTGCTGGAGGCGAGCGACTTCGCCCAGGGCTCGGCCAAATACCAGACCCAGGTGCTGGACGAGACGGTGGCCGAACGGCAGGTGACCAGCAGTGCCACCGCCCAGCCGGTGCATTTCGGTATCGACGAGGCGGGCGTCTACCTCGTGGAGGTGACCGCCACGGACAAGGCCGGCCGCACGCAGACGGTGCGGGTGGATCTGTTCATGGCCGGCTCCACGCCCGTGACCTGGCAGCGCCCGCCGGCCGACACGGTCACCGTCAGCACCGACAAGCCGAAATACGATCCGGGCGAGACGGCGACGCTGCTGATCCAAAGCCCGTTCCAGACCGCCCGCGCACTCGCTATCGTGGAGGAGCCGGGAGGGCAGTTCCGCTATGACTGGGTGGACATCGCCAACGGCTTCGGGCGGTACACCGTGCCGGTCCGCAGGCAGCAGATGCCGCGGCTGGCGGTGCACTTCCTGGTCATGCGCGGTCGGCTGGCGGCGAGCGTGGCGGCCAACGCACCGTTCGACCAGGGCAAGCCCACCACGCTCGCCGCCACCCAATGGGTCACGGTCAACCCGGTCGAGAACCGCGTCGCCGTCAGCATCGAGGCTCCGGCGGAGGCGCGCCCGGCGCAGGAGTTCGACCTGGTGCTGCACTTGGCCGACGCCCACGGCGCGCCCGTTGCCGGCGAGGCGACGGTGTGGATGGTAGACCAGGCCGTGCTGTCGCTCGCCAAGGAGGCGCCGCTCGACCCGCTGCCCGCCTTCATCGTCAGCCGACCGAGCACGATGGCGGCGCGGGACACGCGCAACATGGCATTCGGCGTGATCCCGCTGCAGGAGACGCCGGGTGGCGACGAGAACGGTGATTTCGGCATGGAGAACATCTCTGTCCGGAAGAACTTCACCCCCGTGCCGCTGTATGTGCCACGGGTGAAGATCGGGCCGGACGGCACGGCGCGGGTGCACGTGAAGCTGCCGGACACGCTCACCGTGTTCATGCTGCGGGCCGAGGCGGTCAGCGGGCCGGACCGGTTCGGTTTCGGCACGGGGCAGCTGCGGGTGCGGCAGCCGGTGGTGGCGCAGCCCGCCCTGCCCCGCTTCGTGCGGCCCGGGGACAGTTTCAGCGCCGGGCTGATCGGGCGTGTGGTGGAGGGGCCGGGCGGGGCCGGACAGGCGGCGATCTCGGTGGAGAACCTGGCCGTCGCCGGCGCCAAGCAGGTTGCCGTGACCTGGGACGGCCAGCGCCCCGCCCGTACCGACTTCGCCGTCACCGTGCCGGAGCCGGCGAGCGGCACCACCACGGCGCGTGTGCGCTACCTGCTGCAACGCAGCTCGGACCACGCGAGCGACGCCGTGCAAATAGACCTGCCGATCAAGCCGGACCGGCCCGTGCTGCATCAGCGGGACCTGCTGGCAACCGGCCCGGGCGGCACGCTGGACATCCCAGCGCTCGCCGACCCGGCGCGCCCCGCCAGCTACTACCGCCAGGTCATCCTCGCGACCGACCCGGCGGTGGTGCGGCTGGTC
>CAXSEG010000232.1:0-7457 GCA_964235545.1 uncultured Acetobacteraceae bacterium | reverse complement strand
GCGAAGCCGGCGCGCGACCGGCAGCAGCCGAATGACCCAGTGGGCTAAACGACGTTCTCGGGCGCTGGGCCTGCATCGCATGCCTCTGCTGCAGCGTCCATTACAAAACTCAACTGTGGCTGATCTCGCGAGCTGTCCACGCTGAAGTTGGAGATTGTGACGCGGAGCAGGCGGATGCCACGGGGTGGCGGGAAACACGGCCGCGGCAGCTCCAGGCTGGTCCGTTCCAGGTCCTCCCGCGAGGCGACCGGGTGCACACCGGACCGGCTGCGGGTGATCTGCCGGATCGGCGTGTTTGACCTTCACCGTCACCGTCCGCCCGGCATGCCCGCCGCGGCCACAGGCACTCCACACCTTGTCGAACACCGGCTCCAGCACCGGGCCGACCTCCTCCCACTGCGTCAGGTCACGGGCAAAGGTGGTCTCCGCACCAACGGACTTGCGCACCCGATCTGCCTCGACCGGTCGCTCGTCGTGGCCACGTGCCACGCCGTGGTAGTAGTACGCTGCCTTGCCGAAGTGCCTGGCCAGGAAGTCGAGCGACTGCGCCCGCAGGTCGAGGCCGGTGTGGATGCCGAGGCGGTTCATCTTGGCCGCGGTGACCGGGCCCACGCCGTGGAACTTGCCAACCGGCAGCTTCTCCACGAAGGTTGGCCCCATCGTCGGCGTGATGGCGAACAGCCCGTCCGGCTTGCAGTGGTCGGAGGCGAGCTTGGCCAGGAACTTGTTGTACGACACGCCGGCCGAGGCGGTCAGGCCGGTCTCGGCCCGGATCGCCGCACGGATTTCGGCGGCGATCCCGGTGGCCGAGCCGCGGTCGAGCAAGGGCGCCGTCACGTCCAGGTAGGCCTCATCCAGCGACAGCGGCTGGATCAGCGTCGTGTAACCGTGAAAGTCAGATTTCTCGGCCGTTGGTATTAGGCAGTTCCTGTCAGAACATTGCCCGGCGCGGCTGCTTGTATCTCGCGACGCGGCCCTCCATCCATGCTAGGAGCCTGGGCTCGTCCAGCGTCCGCTCCGGCCGTAGCACCGCGACGGCGACGCCTATCTCGCCCCAGACCGGGTCGGGCATGCCGAGACGGACACTTCGAGGATATCGGGGTGGGTCAGCAATTCCTCCTCGGTCTCCCGCGGGTATACGTTCGAGCCACCGGAGATGTGTATGTCCGAGGCCCGGCCCGTAATGAACAGCAAGCCCTCGGCATCCAGGTGACCGAGATCACCGATGCGGAACCAGCCGCCGCGGAAGGCCGTGGTGTTCGCTTCCGGAATCTGAAGTAGCCGGTAACCGGGCGGTCCGCTGGATACCGCCTGGTCCAACACATGGCACCGCTCACCCTTCCGGGCTGGACGGCAAACTGCCGAATTGCTCGATGCAGCGGCTTGGTACACTACTCGATCGCATCGTGGCCGTCGGAGATGTTCATGCAGCGGATTGAATGGATCCTGTTGGCTTTCGCTTTTGCCGCAATCCCGCTTTCCGCTCGCGTGGCATCTGCCGCGCCGCGATCCACGCCCGAGGCGCAATCGACTGCACTGTCGATTGCACGGCAGGGCTACTTCTTCGTTGGCGGGCACTATGTCCCTGCCGGCAACGACGAGGCGATGGCGGACCAGATGTTCGTGCAGTTCCAGGTGCCGTCGATGCAGACGCGTCCTTATCCGGTCGTCATGATCCATGGCGGAAATCAGTCCGGCACCAATTTCCTCGGCACTCCGGACGGACGTCCAGGATGGAATGACTGGTTCCTGCGGCACGGTTACGCTGTTTACATTGTCGATCAGGCGGCACGGGGCCGCTCGGCCTACAACCCCGCCGCTCAAGGCCCCGAATCCGTGCCGCCGGTGCATTGGTCGGAGCGCATCTTTACCTCGCCTGAGAAATTTGGGCTCTGGTCGCAGGCGAAGTTGCATACGCAATGGCCTGGAACCGGCCAGGAGGGTAATCCGATCTTCGACCAGTTCTTCGCATCGCAGGAACCCTCGATCACGGACAATACTCTTATGGACGAAGCGAACCGGGACGATTTGATCACTCTGCTGCAACGTATCGGGCCGGCAGTCCTGCTGACACATTCCCGATCAGGCCCGTTCGGCTGGCTTGTTGCCGACGCCCATCCGGACCTGGTCAAGGCGATCGTTGCGATCGAGCCGAGCGGGCCTCCCTTCTACGATGTTCCGCCCCTGGCGACGAAGGAGGTTTTGGCTCGCCCCTGGGGACTGGCTTATGCCAAGTTGCATTTCGACCCGCCGGTCGACCAACCAGACGCAGCCGCCCTCATGCTCGTGGCAGGATCGGGCGGCCCGGATACGGACCATTGCTGGGAGATGAGCGGCCCTCCACGGACGTTGCCGGCTTTGCAGCAGATGCCGATCCTCATCGTCACGTCGGAGGCGAGCCATCACACGCGCTACGACCATTGTACCGTGGGGTTCCTTGAGCAGAATGGCGTCCATCCCGACCATATCGGCCTTGGCGATGTCGGCATCCACGGCAACGGGCACATGATGATGCTTGAGAAGAACAACCAGGATATCGCAAACGTCCTGACCGGTTGGCTGGCACGGCACGCGCTGTAGGCAGACTAATCCCGGCGCACGCCGACGCGGGAACACAACGCAATACGCCTCCCCAACGTCCAGCATTCCGCTCCGACGCGTTCACAGCTTAGCGGCCAGCCCGGTATAACAGCTTGCTGCGATCAGCTTACAGGTTTAGGTTGGCTCAACAGCCGCTGAAACAGGCAACACTCGTATGGGCGACCAGGACAAAACCGTATCGCAACCCAATTCGCTCTTCGGGAAGATCTGGCACAGCCACTTGGCGGCAGATCTTGGGGATGGCTGGTCCTTGCTCCACATTGATCGCCAGCTCCTCCATGACTTGTCCGGCACGGCGGCGCTGGTGCAACTGCTGGGCCGCGGGCTGCACGTGCGCAATCCAAGCTTGACCTTCGCCACGCCCGACCATGCTGTTTCGACCGCGGCCGGGAGGGAAGCGTTTACCGAGGGTGAGGGGCCCGCCCTTCGCAAGACCCTGCGCACCCTTGCGACGCAGGAGGGCATCCGCTTCTTCGATTTGGGCGAGACCGGGCAGGGCATCGTGCACGTGATAGGGCCGGAACAGGGCATCACGCTGCCGGGCGCCACCCTGGTCTGTGGGGACAGCCACACCTGTACCCATGGCGGTCTGGGCGCTCTGGCGTTCGGCATCGGGTCATCCGAGATCGTCCACGTGCTCGCAACGCAGACGCTGCGCCAGCGTAAACCGCGCCAAATGCGCATCCGCTATGAAGGGGCGCTCGGCCAGGGCGTGACTCCCAAGGACCTGGCGCTGCACACGATCGGCGCATTGGGAACGAAGGCCGGCACCGGCCATGCCGTCGAGTACGCCGGCGCGGCGATCCGGGCGATGGGGATCGAAGGCCGGATGACGGTGTGCAATCTGTCGATCGAACTCGGGTCCAAGATCGGCTTGATTGCGCCGGACGAGACGACGATCGACTACGTCGCAGGCCGGCGCTTTGCCCCCAAGGGCGCCAACCTGGACCGTGCGGCCGCTTACTGGCGCACGCTGCACAGCGATGACGATGCCATGTTCGACCAGGATGTCACGATCGATGCCGCCGCGATCGCGCCGACCGTGACCTGGGGCACCAGCCCGGAGCACGCGATCGGGATCGACGGCGTCATCCCCGACCCGGACGGCCAAGCCGACCCGGCCCGCCGTGCGGCGTGGCGCGCCGCCCTGGACTATATCGGCCTCGAACCCGGCCGCCCGATCCTGGGCACGCCGGTCGACTGGGTGTTCATCGGGTCCTGCACCAACGCCCGCATCTCGGACCTGCGCATTGCGGCCGGCCTGGCGCGGAACCGTCATGTGGCGCTCGGCGTGACAGCCTGGGTGGTGCCAGGGTCGGAGGACGTGAAGCGGCAAGCGGAGGCGGAGGGCCTGGACCAGGTGTTCCAGGATGCCGGGTTCCGCTGGCGGCAAGCCGGGTGCAGCCTCTGCGTCGCGGCCAATGACGAGCGCGTGCCGCCGGGCGCGCGCTGTGTGTCCACGTCTAACCGCAACTTCGTCGGCCGCCAAGGACCGGGGGCGCGAACCCATCTCGCCAGCCCGGCGATGGCGGTTGCGGCGGCGGTCCGTGGCCAACTCGCCGACGTGCGGACGCTGTAGCCGTGCAAGCGTTCCAGACCGTCTCCGGCCGCGCCGTGACGCTGTTGCAGCCCAACATCGACACGGACGTGATCATTCGCATCAACCGCCTCAACGAGGTGCGGATGCACCCGGAGAGCCGCGCGCTGCTCGGACGCTGGGCGTTTGAGTCGCTGCGCTACGCCGCGGACGGGGCGGAGCAGCCTGATTGCATCCTCAATGACGAACGGTTCCGCGGTGCGCCGACCTTGATCGCCGGGCCCAATTTCGGTTGTGGCTCGTCGCGGGAGGGTGCGGTCTGGGCGCTTGCCGGGATCGGCATACGCTGCGTCGTCGCCGAGAGCTTCGGCGACATCTTCTACGCGAACTGCTTCCAGAACGGCCTGTTGCCGGTCACCCTGCCCGCGACGGACGTTGCTCGGCTAGCCGACCGCGCCGCCGGTCTGGCGGACCTCCGCGTCGACCTGGAGCAGCAGACGGTATTCGCGTCATCCGGCCAGGCAATCCCGTTCGCCATCGACGCCAGCCGGCGCAACGCGTTGCTGCTCGGGCTGGACGAAATCGGCGAGACGTTGCAGCACGCGGCCGAGATAGCAGCCTGGCAGAGCGCGGATCGGGCGGCTCGTCCCTGGATGTGGGAGCTGTAACAACAGTTTCCGCTGACGGGCAGGCCGGGCGAATCGAGCAATCAAGGAAGAGGAGGATCGACATGGGTCGGAGCAGTGAGTTGCGGAGCCGGTTGCGCGGTGAGGACATCGTCGTGGCACCCGGCGTGTTCGACGGCATCACCGCTCGGTTTGCCGAGCAGGCCGGCTTCCCCTGCGTCTACATGACCGGTGCGGGCACCTCCCTCTCACTCGGCTATCCTGACCTCGGGCTGTTGACGATGACGGAGATGGCGGACAAGGCCCGGGTGATCACGCGCACTGTCGGCATTCCGCTGGTTGCAGACGCGGATACCGGGTATGGCAACGAGGTGAACACCACCCGGACGGTGCAGGAGTATATCCGCGCCGGCGTGTCCGGGCTCCATATCGAGGATCAGGTCTCGCCCAAGCGGTGCGGTCATCTCGACGGCAAGGAACTGGTTGCACTGGACGACTTCGTGGCCAAGGTTCGCGCCGCCGTCGCAGCCCGCACGGATGCCGACTTCCTGATCATCGCGCGGACCGATGCCCGCGCGGTCCTGGGATTGGACGAGGCAGTGCGGCGGGCGAACGCGGCGCTGGACGCAGGGGCGGATATGGCGTTCGTTGAGGCGATCCCGACCTTGCAGGAGTTGGCCGAGGTGCCGAAGCGTGTTCGCGGACCGTGCCTGCTGAACGTCGTGCGGGGCGGCAAGACGCCGGAGTTGAACCTGCTGGACGCGCAGGCGATGGGGTATCGCCTGGCGATCATGCCGAGCCTGCTGCTGGGCGCCGCGATGGAAGCCTACGACGCTGTGTTGGCCGTGGTGAAGGAGACCCACCAGCCGCCATCCGCCGTAGGCAAGATGCGGGTCGCCGACCGCTTCCGCCGCTTCGGGTCGGACGAGTGGGACGCGCTTCGTACGCGGTTCCGTGACCAGCCAGCGGAACCGGCCGGCAAGGCGGCCTGATCAGGAGCCTGGCTCGGAAGGCGCGTCAGTCGGCCGTTGAGCGAGGGAGTGTACGTACTCCAGGAGGCATCTCGCCGCCTGGGTGCGAGCCTGACGTGCTGCCGAAGGCCGTTTTGGGCGCTGCCGCACAACGATGATGGGTTATCCCGCGGTCGACGGCGTTCCCCGCACTGGAGCGGAAATCCGGATGGACTATGCCGTCACGGCCGTCACGCCCTCTGCGGTCTCTCCTGGCGGATCGATCGTCAGCAGACCGCCTTTGGCCGTCGCGTTCGAGGCCAACCGCATGCTGAAGCTGTCCCACCGCCAATGGCCGATCAGGATATGCAGGGGCATTCCTTGAGCGTCCCGGGTGGTCCGTTCGATGCGGAAGATCGGTGCCCCAGTCTTGAGGTGGAGCGACGCGGCCAACGCTCTCGGACAGGGTGCGGCCGCCATATGGCGCTGCACCGTTTCAGGGACGATACCGGCCGCCGCGAGCAGCTCGTTGAGGGCAGTCTTGTCCAAAGACTTGCGATTGATGAGAGCACCGACGCGGGCTGGAAGAAATGCCCGGCTGTGATAGACCGGCTTGTCCGCCTGGCTTCTGAGACGCTCGAAGCACAGGATTTGGTCGCCTTCCTCAAGACCCAGCCCTTGCGCAATGGCGCCTCCGGCCACCTGCCACCCAAAGGATAGCAGTTTGACAGTCGTGCCCCGGACCAGCCGGAGGGTGGCGAATGGATCCTCGAAGCTGGCGATGGCTTGTACCAGGCGGGGCGCTGTCACGCGGGCGACACGGCCGGCCCCGCGGTCGACCAGACCCTCCTGCGCCAACTCGGCCAGGGCCCGGCGCACTGTGATGCGTGACACCCCGAAGCGGTGACCGATCTCTTGCTCGCTTGGCAGCCTAACGCCCACGGGTAACACGCCGTCGCGGATATCGGACCGGATCTGGTCCAGGACCTTGCGGTACAGTGGGACATCAAAGCTCAAGCATGATCTCCGAGGCGGCATGACAGGTTGATCGAGTCGGTAGCAGGCCCACGAAAGTCAAGCAAAAAGGCCTGCGATGCCACGAAGCGCGCAGCGGGCCTGGCACGCCGTTACTGTCGGGCTTCCTTGATCATGTTGCGCGCTATCACGATCTGTTGGATCTGCGTCGTTC
Source organism: uncultured Acetobacteraceae bacterium (assembly GCA_964235545.1). Lineage (GTDB taxonomy): Bacteria > Pseudomonadota > Alphaproteobacteria > Acetobacterales > Acetobacteraceae > LMUY01. The sequence goes on along the minus strand of CAXSEG010000232.1, from coordinate 554 downwards.
CCTCGTAAAGCCGGAACAGCCGGACGTCGCGGTCAAACCGTTCGACGGCATACTGGCGCACGTAGCCGGCACCACCGTGGATTTGCACACACCGGTCGGCAACCCGGCCGTACGTCTCGGTTGCAAACATCTTGGAGCACGAAGCTTCGGTGGAGATCACCACGCCTTCGTCCCGCTTGCGGGCTGCGTCGAGCACCATGCATTGCGCGGCGTAGATCTCCGCCTTGCTGTCCGCCAGCATCGCCTGGACGAGCCGGAACTCTGCGATCGGCTGTCCGAATTGCTTGCGGTCCAGAGCGTAATGCATAGCATCCGCTCGGCCGCGCCGACGCTCAGCGCGGCGATGTGCAGGCGCCCCTTGTCCAGCACTCGCATCGCGGTCTTGAAACCCACTCCCTCCTCGAGGCCGATCAGCTGCTCGGTCGGAACGCGGACGTTGTCGAAGATCACGTCCGTGGTGACACGCCTAATATAACAGCTTGTGAGCTGTCCATAACAGGGATAACGTCGTTAGGCTGAAGGGGCAATAAGCCTCCAGCGCCCGGGCGATGGCC
>CAXSEG010000231.1:0-7484 GCA_964235545.1 uncultured Acetobacteraceae bacterium | reverse complement strand
GGCAGCCTGAACCTCGAGCCGTTCCTGGCCGAGCACAAGGACGCGCTGGCCGCCGACATCGCCATCATCAGTGACACCGGCATGTGGGATATCGACACCCCCGCCATCACCACCCGGCTGCGCGGCATGGTGTATGTGGAGATCACGCTGCACGCGGCGGAGCGGGATCTGCATTCCGGGCTGTTCGGCGGCAGCGCGCTCAACCCGATCAATGCGCTGACCCGCATCCTGGGCGCCCTGCACGACGACACCGGCCGCATCCAGCTGCCGGGCTTCTACGACGGCGTGGCGGACACGGCGCCGGACCGGTTGGCGGAGTGGCGGGCGCTCGACTTCGACGAGGGGCAGTTCCTGAGCGGCATCGGCCTGTCGGTGCCGGTGGGCGAGCAGGGCCGGGCGCCGCTGGAGCGGATGTGGGCGCGGCCGACCGCCGACATCAACGGCATCTGGGGCGGCTACACCGGCGCCGGCAGCAAGACGGTGATCGCGGCCCAGGCCTCGGCCAAGGTGTCGTTCCGCCTGGTGCCGGGCCAGGACCCGGCGGCGGTGTTCGAGGCGTTCAAGCGCTTCGTGGCCGAGCGCACCCCGGCCGACGCGCGCGTGACGTTCGAGCTGTTCGGCAGCGCGCCGGGGATCGAGATCGCCACCGACAGCGAGTGGGTCGCCGCGGCCCGGGCCGCGCTGGAGGACGAGTACGGCCGCCCCGCCGTTCTGATGGGCAGCGGCGGCTCGATCCCCGTGGTGGAGAGCATGCGCCGCATCCTGGGCGTGGACTCGCTGCTGATGGGCTTCGGCCTGGCCGACGACCAGGTGCACAGCCCGAACGAGAAGTTCGAATGGCGCTGCTTCCACCACGGCCTGCGTAGTCACACCCGGTTGCTTGGCAAGCTGGCGGGGTAATGGGTCCTTCGCCCGCTCCCTCTTCTTTGGGGGAGGGCGGGGTGAGGGAGCTTCGGATCCCGTGAAGCTGGATCGTATGCGCGCGGACGACCCTCACCCGTGAAGGACGGGAGAGGGAGACAGCCTGCACCATCTCACCACAGGTGAACTTCTGCCCGCTTCGCGCTTTTGGGTGCCTGTCTCAAGGAGCAAACCCATGCGCGTCCTCGCCCGCTTCGCCGCGTCAGTTGCCATGTTAGCCCTGGCCGGCTGCGTCGGGGCTCCGGCCGGCAGCCCCGTGGCGGGCTACCCGCCCGCTCCCGGCTATGGCCAGCCACCGATCTACGCACCCGGCCCGAATGACAGCGTTCCGGCGCAACAGGTAGCGCTTGGAGGCCGGTGCTACGCCGGGATCTACGCCTGCGCCCTGCCACAGGCTCTCCCGGTCGGGGCGCAGTGCAGCTGCCCGGGCCTGGGTGCGCCATCCTTCGGCAACGTCCGCTGACCGCCAGGCCGCGCGGGGCAGATCTACCCTGCGCGGCCTAGCCGAGGCCGTGCCTGAATGGTATTTGCCGCCTCCGTTTCGTCCGAGGCTAGCATGACCGCGCTTTTCCCGGCCGCCGCGCTGGCACCAGAGCTGGACAGTCCCTTGGTTCTGGCTCTGCCCAAGGGTCGAATCCTGAAAGAGTGTGCTCCCCTTCTGGCGCGCGCCGGCATCGTACCGGCCCGTGACTATCTGGACGAGGACTCCCGCCGCCTCCGCTTCCCGACCGACGATCCGGCGCTTGACGTCGTGCGTGTCCGCCCCTTCGACGTCGCGACCTTTGTGGCATTCGGCGGCGCGCAGATCGGCATCTGCGGCTCAGATGTGCTGATGGAGTTCGACTACCCCGAACTCTACGCGCCGCTGGACCTCGCCATCGGCCATTGCCGGGTCAGCGTCGCCGGGCCGTCGGACTGGACCCTCGACACCGATTACGACAGATGGTCCCGCGTGCGGATTGCCACAAAATACCCGAACATCGCCCGCCGGCACTTTGCCGCCCACGGCATCCATGCCGAGATCGTGCACCTGAACGGCGCGATGGAACTGGCGCCGGGCCTCGGCCTGTCCCGACTGATCGTGGACCTGGTGCAGACCGGTTCCACCCTCGCCGCCAACGGCTTGCGGGAGGGCGAGGTGATCGCCCACGTGACTAGCCGGCTGGTGGTCAACCGCACCGCGTTGAAGACGCAACCCGAGGCCGTCGGCGCCTGGATCGAGCGGTTCCGCACGGCACTTGCCGCGTGAAGCGGCTTAGTACCACCGAGCCTGGCTTCGAACCCGCCTTCGAGGCGCTGCTGCAACAGGCGCGGGACACCACTGCCAAGGTGGACGGCCCGGTCGCCGCCATCATCGCCGCCGTGCGCGACCGCGGTGACGACGCGCTATGCGACTTCACCCGCCAGTTCGACCACCATGACCTGGAACCGGCGGCGCTGCGGATCGGGGCCGACGAGATCGACGCGGCGGCCAATGCCATCCCCACCGAATTGGCCGCCGCACTCGACCTGGCGGCGACCCGGATCGAGGTGTTCCACCGTCTGCAGTTGCCGCAGGATATCGAGACGATGGATGCTGCCGGGCTGCGCATGGGCATGCGCTGGACCGCGCTTGACGCGGCCGGTCTCTACGTGCCCGGTGGCAAGGCCGCGTATCCCTCCTCCGTGCTGATGAATGCGATTCCCGCGCGGGTCGCAGGCGTCGGGCGGCTGGCGATGTGCGTTCCCACGCCGGGTGGCGCGCTGAACCCGCTGGTGCTGGCAGCGGCAAGGCGGGCCGGGGTGACGGAAGTCTACCGTATCGGTGGCGCCCAAGCCGTCGCCGCCATGGCCTATGGCACCGCCAGCATCGCACCGGTCGACCGCATCGTCGGGCCGGGCAACGCCTACGTCGCCGAAGCCAAGCGCCAGGTGTTCGGCCGCGTCGGCATCGACGGCATCGCCGGGCCGTCCGAAGTGGTGATCCTGGCCGACCGCACGGCGGACGCCCGGCGTGTGGCGGTGGATCTGCTGGCGCAGGCCGAACACGACGAGAGCGCCCAGGCGATCCTGCTCACCGACGACCCCGCCCTCGCCGACGCCGTCGCCCATGCCGTGCTGGCGGAGCTGCACAGCCTCTCCCGCACCGAAGCCGCCGCGTCCTGGCGCGACCACGGCTGCATCGTCCTGGTACGGGATTGGATGGAGGGTGCCGCGCTCACCGATCGGCTGGCGCCCGAACACCTCCAGATCATGACGGCGGACCCGCCCGCCCTGTTCGCCCGCATTCGCCATGCCGGCGCTGCCTTCCTGGGCCATGACTGCCCGGAGGCGCTGGGTGACTACGTCGCCGGGCCGAACCACGTGCTGCCGACCGGCCGCACTGCCCGCTTCGCCTCCGGCCTATCCGTCTACGACTTCCTCAAGCGTACCACCTGGGTGCAAGCGGACAGCGAGTCACTCGGCCGCATCGGTCCGGCGGCGGTCGCCCTGGCGGAGGCCGAGGGACTCCAAGCCCATGCCCGCAGTGTTGCCATGCGCCTGGGCCAGCCGCCCCGCGCTTGACCCGGCGGGCCTGCAACATCATGTTCCGGCTCGTAAACTACTGGTTAGAGGGCCAAGCAGGATGATGAATGTCTAAAGAGGATATGATCGAGTTCAGCGGTACCGTCTTGGAGCTGCTGCCCAACGCGATGTTTCGCGTGAAATTGGATAACGAGCACAGCATCCTGGCCCATACTTCGGGAAAGATGCGCAAGAACCGCATTCGCGTGCTGGCGGGTGACCGGGTCAACGTTGAGATGACCCCGTACGACTTGTCCAAAGGCCGGATTACGTTTCGATTCAAGTAGGTTGCCCGGCCTGACCGGTTCGCCCCGGCCAATCCTGACGCTGGCTTCGGCTAGCCCGCGTCGGCTGACCCTCCTGGCGCAGATCGGCATCGTGCCGGACGCCGTCCTTGCCGCCGACCTTGACGAGAGGCCTTTGCCGGACGAGCCGCCGCGGATCCATGCCGCGCGCCTGGCCCGCGAGAAGGCGGCGTCCGTGCACCAGCCGGGTGGTTTTACGCTGGCGGCCGACACAGTCGTGGCGCTCGGGCGCCGCATCATGCCCAAGGCCGCAGGGCCGGAAGAGGTCGCCGCCTGCCTGCGCAAGCTGACGGGCCGCCGCCACCACGTCCTGACAGCGGTCGTCCTGCTCGGCCCCGAAGGGCGCCGGACGGAGCGGGTGGTGGACAGCGTGGTGGGGTTCGCGCGACTGACCGAGGCGCAGGTCGCCGACTATGCCGCCTGCGCCGAGGGTGAGGGCAAGGCCGGCGGCTATGCCATCCAGGGCCGCGCCGCCGCCTTCGTGCGCTTCCTGTCGGGCAGCTACAGCGGCGTCGTCGGGTTGCCGCTGTTCGAGACGGCGCAGCTGCTGCGCGGCCAGGGGTGGCTGCGGCCGTGAGCGTGCGCGCCGCGTGCAGCCCGGGGGAAGTCCGGGTCGCCGCGGTACAGGATGGCGTGCTGACCGACTACGCGATCTGGCGCCCTGGACGGCCCGACGGGGTGGGAGACGTGCATCGCGGCCGGGTGACGGCATTGGTGCCCGGTATGGCCGGCGCCTTCGTGGCCATCGCGGGCGAGGACGGCTTCCTGCCGGACAGCGCCGGCGCCGCTGGTCTCTCCGTCGGGGATATGGTGGCAGTCCGCGTGGTGCGGGCGGCCCAGGGCGGCAAGGGACCGCGCCTGGCAGCCTGCCCGGAGCCGCCCGGCACCGGGTCGCCCGCCCTGCTCCGCCCTGGTCCAAATCCCATTCTGCGGCTCGCTGCCCTGCATCCTGGTCCCGTCGTGGTTGACGACGCGGCGCTGTTCGCCATCCTGCGCCCCGCCCTCAGCGACCGCCTGCAGCTGGGCGAGGCTTGGGACGAGACGCTGCACGCCGCCGTGGCCACCCTGTCCGACCGCGTCGTGGCCCTGCCCGGCGGCCTGCGCGCCAGCATCGAGCCGACCGCGGCGCTGGTGGCCATCGACATGGACATGGCCGCCGCCACCGCCGGCGCCGAGGCCAAGGCGCCCAAGCAGGAGGCGGCAAACCGGGCCGCCCTCCCGGCCCTTGCCCGGCAGATCCGCCTGCGCAACCTCTCGGGTGCCATCCTGATCGACCTCGCCGGCCTCCGGCTGCGCCGCCGCCCGGCCTTGGCCGGCGCGATCACGGCGGCGCTCGCCCCTGACCCAGCCCGGCCCCGCCTGCTCGGCTTCACCGCGGGCGGCTTGGCCGAGATCCAGCGTCCCCGAACACACGCGCCCTTGCACGAGCTGCTCGCCGGCCCGCACGCCGCCGGCCTCGCCGCCTTGCGCCGCATCGCCATAGCGGATCCGGCCAACCCGCCTGTGCTGCGCGCGGCCCCCGATATCGTCTCCGCCCTCGAGGCTGACCCGGTGGCGCTGCCCGCCCTTGCACACCGCCTCGGCCGCCCCCTTGTCGTGCGCTCTGACCCGGCGCTCCCCGCCGGCACCACCCTCATCGAGGATCGCCCGCGTGGCTGAAACCTGCCCCATCTGCGGCCGCAAGCCGGACCCGAAAACCCGCCCGTTCTGCTCGCCCCGCTGCGCCGACATCGACCTCGGCCGCTGGTTCACTGGCCAATACCGCATCCCGACCCGGCCCGAGGAAGAAGACTCAGAGGGCGCTTGATCCCGCTGGCACCTTCCGCTAAACGCCCCGCTTCCAGCGTCGCGAACGGATGCCCAGGTAGCTCAGCTGGTAGAGCATGCGACTGAAAATCGCAGTGTCGGTGGTTCGACTCCGCCCCTGGGCACCTTCTTTTCAATAACTTAGCGTTGCATTTGCCCTTTGGGCAGGATGAACTTACGCTAGCACAGTGCTAGCACAGCTCTCTAAACACCTATTTTTCAACGGTTTTGAGCCAAGCATGTTTTCCGCTAGCACGGTTCTAGCGCAGCGGGACCAGTGGTCCTGCAAAGGGGTGCGATGCCCGAAACTGCACCAAAACACCCGTTCGTCCTGTTTCAGCGATCCGGCAGCGCCAAATGGTGGGTCAGATTTTCCATCAAAGGCGAGGGGCAGATCCGCAAGCCGCTCGGCACAACTGATCGTGGCCACGCTGAACAACTTGCGCTCGAAGCCTGGGCCGAGGCGCGTCACCGCAACAAGCAGGGTCTGCGCAGCCAGGCCAAAACGTTCCGCGCCGTTGGCACCGAGTTCATCACCCTGCTCCAAGCCGAGGCCGAGCGTGCCGAACGACGCCAGTTCCAGGTCGATCAGTATCGGCGGAAAATCGAGCGCTATTTCATCGGCTTTTTCGGAGACCAGCCGATGGACGCTATGCGTGAAGCTGATGTCGTCCGGTTTTGGGAGTGGCGCCGAAGCTACTGGATCGATGGGCCCGGCAAAGACATCAAGCTGTTGACCTACATGCGGGCTGGCCGGCAAATCCGAAAACCGATTGGCGCGTCCGTTCGCAAAGCGCCATCGCTGGGCACGCTGCGCGAGGAAGGCGTGATCCTGCGAATGCTCCTTCGGCAAGCGGCTAAGTGGGGTTATATCCAGGAGGCGAACGTCCCGGACGTCGAGGTTCGCAAGGTCCCGGACAATCCGCGGCCAAGCTTCAGTGCCGCCGAGTTCGTTCGCCTCCAAAGGCTCAGTGAGAAGCGGATCTACGACGGTGGTTTGAACGATCACGTGCGCCGGGATCGCACAATCCTTTACTGCTATATCCAGATCGCCGCATTCAGCGGTATGCGCCCCACCGAGATCAAGAACCTGAACTGGGGTGACGTGCTCGGCTTCCGGGAGGTGCGGGAATTACCTATCGGCGACCAGGACATTCGCATTCGCTGTCGGGGCAAAGGTAAGAGCCGTACCTTCGCTGCGATGGAAGCCGCCCTGCCCGCCTTCCAGCTACTGTGGATGCTTTGGGAGAAAGCCCATAATGCCCCTCCCGAGGACGCTGACCCGGTGCTAGCGACAGTCGGGGGCAAGCGGATGCAGCCGCTGAAGAAGGGACTCGGCGAGCTTCTCAGGGCTGCAGAACTGCTGACCGATCATCGGGGCGCACGTCGCACCAGCTACTCGTTTCGGCATTTCTACATCAGCCAACAGCTGATTGCCGGAGTGGACGTGTTCGCGCTTGCCAAGAACACAGGCACAAGCTCGGCAATGATCGAGCGGTTCTACGCCGACGTGAAGCTGGAGCAGATCGTCAAGCAGCTGCGCCCGCTCTGGAACGCAACCTAGCCATGCGGACAGCAGTCCTACCCGATGGCCGGAGACTGACCAAGGCACACACGGGGCCACGAAGTCGACCTCGAGTCGGCTAAATCGCGCGCGTGCGAGAGGAAGTCTGGCCGCGATACCGAGCGATCCGTCAGACTATCGGGCACCTCGCGAACGGCCGGCCTGTTTTGACGATCCACGCATCCTGGACCGGTGCGGCTAGGCTAATTTATCCACAATTGGGTAAGTTACACGCGGGCGAATCGTAAGCGGTGCGGCGGCGACATCTAGCGGCGTATGATCGAACCATGATCCGGTCTGTGGATGGATATGATGTCGCCGGATTTGGTTGGGGAGGTTGAGAC
>CAXSEG010000230.1:0-7506 GCA_964235545.1 uncultured Acetobacteraceae bacterium | reverse complement strand
GAAACAGAGTTGGTTCTCCAGCCGGAGCGCATCGAAGGCGGCCATACCATTTCATCCTCAACGTTGCCGGCCCGGCAGGAGCGGCGCGCCTCCCGCTAGTAGCTTGGCGCGCTTACGGCATGCAAGCGGGGTTGACGGGAAGAAAGGCGTCCCCAGCGGAGATTGTCTGGACTGGTGCGTAATAGTCCCACGGTGCCTTGCTCTCCGCCGGGCTCTTGACCCGGTAGAGCGTCACCTCGTCCATCAGGCGTCCGTCGGACCGCAACGTCGCCGCGTGGCCGAAATAGTCCACCGGCGCCGCGCGCATCGCGCGGTTCGCCGCCACCGCGTCGGTCGTGCCGGCCTGCTTCACCGCCTGGAGGTAGTGCAGCACGGCGGTGTAGACAGCGGCGTGGTCCTTGCCGGGCATCATCCCGGTCGTGGCCATGAACCGCTTGGCGAAGGCGCGCGATGCGTCGGATTGGTCCCAGTAGAAGCCGGCCGTCAGGCTGAAGCCCTGGGCGGTCTCCAGCCCCACGGCGTGGATGTCCGAGATGTAGATCAGGAAGCCGCCGATCTGCTGCTTGCCATCCGCCCCCACGCCGAACTCGTGCGCCTGCTTGATCAGGTTCACCAAGTCGTTGCCGACGGAGGCGAAGGCCACCACGTCCGCGCCCGAAGCTTGCGCCTGCAGCAGTTGGGAAGCGTAGTCGGTGGCGCCGATCGCGTGTTTGGCCTCGCCAACCACGCTGCCGCCGCCAGCCGTGACGACGGCCGTCGCATCCCGCTGCAGCGCCGCGCCGAACGCCATGTCCACCGTAATGAAGAACCAGCGCTTGCCGCCATGCTCGAGCAGGGCGCGGGCGGTCCCCGTGGTCAGCGCGTGGGTGTCGTCCGCCCAATGGGTGCTGACGGGGGAGCACAGCGTGCTGGTGAACTCGCTGATCGCGGCGGCCGTGATCATCACCGTGCGGTTCTTCTCCTTCGCCAGCTGCTGCACGGCGAGCGCCACGGGGGTGACGGGAAGGTCCACCACGGCCTGCACGCCTTCGGCGTCGAACCAGCGGCGGGCGATGGTGGAGGCGACGTCCGGCTTGTTCAGGGTGTCTGCGTGGACGATCTCGATCGGGTGGCCGTCTAGGGTACTGCCGAAATCGGCCACCGCCATGCGCGCGGCGGCGACGGACCCGGGGCCGCCGGTGTCGGAATAGGGGCCCGACTCGTCGGTGAGAACGCCGATGCGGATGGTGTCCGGCAGTTCGGCACGAGCGGGGAAAGTGGCGACCAGGAGGGCGGCGGCAAGCAGGAGGCGTTTCATCGGGCCGGTTCCTCGGTTCGTTTTGCCGCGGCGTAACCGAGCTGGTTGGCGGGCGCAATCCGTGAGCCGCGCTTGACATGGCCCGACCGCGTGTCGTGGCATGTCGCCATGCCCGATACCAATCAGCCGATCCGTTTCGCCGATATTGCGGCGCCCACCCCGACGCGGGAGGGCCTGGCCGCCGCCTATGCCGCCTTGAACGCGCAGCTCGCGACCGACCTGCCCGGCGCGCTCGCGGCGTGGGACCGGTTGCGGCGGGAGGTGGATAGCTGGAGCGCGTTGGTCCATCTGCGTTTCGCGCAGGACACCACCGACGATGCGGCCAAGGCGGCGCGCGAGTATGCCGACGCGCTCGCCCCCGTAGTGACGGAGCACGAGGTGGCGATGAAGCGCCGGCTGCTGGCGCTGGACGGGGTCGAGCCGCTGGCCGGCCCGCACGCCATGCGGCTGTGGGAGACGGACATCACCACCTTCGACCCGGCGATCGCCGGGGACCTGGAGGAGGAGAGCCGGCTGGGCGCCCGCTACACCGCGCTGCTCGCCGGGGCCGAGGTAATGCTGGACGGGACGGAGACCAACCTCGCGGGGCTCGGCCCCGCCGCCGAGAACGCCGACCGCGATACCAGGCACCGGGCGGAACAGGCACGCTGGGGGTTCTTCGCCGCCCACGGGGAGGAGCTTGACGAGATCTACGGCCAGCTGGTGCAGCTTCGTCACGGCATGGCCACCAAGCTTGGCTACGCCAGCTACACCCCGCTCGGCTACCGCCGCATGCGCCGGGTGGATTACGGCCCGGCGGACGTCGCGCGCTACCGCGACGAGGTGGCGACCCACGTCGTGCCGCTGGTGGCCCGGCTGATGGAGGCGCGGCGGCAGGAGCACGGCTGGGACCGGCTGCGCTTCTGGGACGAGGCGCTGATCGACCCCAAGGGCAACCCCAAGCCGGCGGGCGACCACGACTACCTGGTGGCGCAAGCGCAGGCCATGTTCGACGGCATGGACCCGCGCCTCGGCGCGTTCTACCGGGTGATGGCGGAGGGCGGGTTCCTCGACCTGAAGAACCGGCCGGGGAAGGCGGGCGGCGGGTTCTGCACCTCCTTCCCGACGGAGGGCGTGCCGTTCATCTTCGCCAACTTCAACGGCACCCAATTCGACATCACCGTGCTCACGCACGAGATGGGGCATGCGTTCCAGAACTGGGAGAGCCGCTTCCAGCCCGGCATCGACTATCTGTGGCCCACGATGGAGGCGGCGGAGATCAACTCCATGGCGTTGGAATTCTTGACCCTGCCGGGCATCGGCAAGCTGGTCGGCGAGGCGGATGCGGAGCGGTTCCGCCGGCTGTTGCTGATCACCTCGCTGGCCTTCCTGCCGTATGGGGTGTGCGTCGATCACTTCCAGCACGAGGTATACGCCAACCCAGCGGCCACGCCCGCCGAGCGGCACGCGATGTGGCAGGCGCTGGAGCGGCGCTATTTGCCGTGGACGGATTACGGGGACCTCGCCTACGCGGCGAAGGGCGGGCGGTGGCAGGCCAAGCCGCACATCTATCTCTCGCCGTTCTACTATATCGACTACACGCTCGCGATGTGCTGCGCGATGCAGTTCTGGGTGCGCTCCCGGCACGATTTCACCGAGGCGCTGGACGCCTACGTGATACTCTGCGGCCGCGGCGGCTCCGCCCCGTTCGGCGAGCTGGTGCGGTCTGCGGGGCTGGCCTCCCCGTTCGAGCCCGGCGCCCTGGCCGACGTGGTGCGCGAGGCGGAGGCGGTGCTGGGACTTTGAAGGCGTTGGGTGCTCGGTCGCTTGTCATGCCAGGACGTGATCCTGGCATCCACGGCGTCCCACGCACGCCGGCCCGACCCGTTGCACACGACCTGGTCAAGTCGCGGTCGACGTCACGAGCCCGAACCCGTGGATGCCAGGGTCGAGCCCTGGCATGACATGCTACGGCAACATCCAGCCGCGCAGCGCATGAGTGCTGTCCTGGCGTTCTACGCGGGCGGCTTGAATGCCGGTGGCCACACCCTGGCCGGCATCCTCGCGATGGACGACGCGCAGATCGAGGCGGCTCCGGACAGCATCGCGGCGCTGTTCCCCCTGCCGGAAGCCACCGCGCTGCATCCGGCGGCGGCGCTGCTGACCGATGACGATGTGGCCGCGTTCCATGATTGCCCCGATCTGCATGCGGCGTTGGAGAAGTCGCTCGCCCGCCTCCGCGCCTTCTACGGCCTGCCCGCCGGCAAGGCGCGGCAGGTCGTGTGGCTGACGCCGGGAAATTCGCACCACGCGCGCCTGAGCCGTATCCTGCGCAGCCTGCATCTGCTCGGCCTGGAGCACGAGGCGCTGGCGCTGCTGCGCGATCTCGAGGCGCTATACAAGGCGGGGGCGGGGGCGCTGATCGGGGCGGAGACGCTGGCCTATTGGCGCCGGGCGGCGCAGTAACGCCGAGGCGCGCCCGGACGGTGGCGCTGATCGTGGCCGGGACGTTCTTCATGGAGTCCCTGGACGGCACGGTGATCGCGACAGCAGTGACGGCGATGACGGCGGATTTCCACCAGCCGGCGGTCGCCCTGTCGTTCGGCATCAGCGCCTACCTGCTCACGCTCGCCGTGTTCATCCCGCTGAGCGGATGGATGGCGGACCGGTACGGTACCCGGGACGTGTTCCTCGCCGCCATCGCCATTCTCACCGGCGCCTCGATGCTGTGCGGTCTATGCGACGGGTTGTGGCCGTTGGTGGCCGCCCACGTGCTGCAAGGACTGGGCGGTGCGATGATAGTACCGGTCGGTCGGCTGATGGTGCTGCGAACCACGGAAAAGAGCGCGCTGGTCGGCGCCATCGCCCTGCTCACGTGGCCGGCCCTGGCCGCCCCTGTGCTGGGCCGCCGGTGGGGGGGCTGCTCACCACCTATGCCTCGTGGCGCTGGATCTTCTACCTCAACGTGCCGCTCGGCCGCTCGCGATCGCGCTGTCCCCAGCGCTGATGCCCAATCTGCGGCAGGAGGCGCGGCGGCGGTTCGACACGATCGGTTTCCTGCGCAGCGGGCTAGCCTTGGCGCTGCTGATGGAGGGGACGGAGCTGGTCAGTGGCGCCGGGCCGGGCCGGGCGGCGCCGCTGGTGCTGCTGGCGGGGGCGGGGCTGGGCGTGGTGACCGTCCACCACGGGCTGCATGCGGTGGCGCCGATGCTGGAGCTGTCCGCGCTGCGTGCAGTTCACCGTGCTCAACACGCTCTCCTTCGTGGATATTCCGTCGCAGCGGATGAGTGCGGCCTCCAGCCTGGCCAGCGTGGCGCAGCAGATGTCGGTCGGCATGGGCGTGGCGCTGGGGGCGGCGCTGCTGCATCTGCTCGCGGGGCGGCATGGCGGCGCACCGCGCCTCGCGGATCTCACGTCGCCTTCGTCGTGGTCGCGGGGATCATGCTGGCCGGCTTGCCGTCCTTCCTACGCCTGCCCGCCGGCGCCGGGTGCTAGGTGAGTGGCCACCGGGGGGCGCCGGCGAAACGGTTCTGAACGGTGGCGCGAACTCGCGCTTGCGTGCGGTGTTGTCCGCCCTCAAGCCGAAGGTGCCGACCCATGAACTTCGACAAACTGGCCCAGAGCGTCGCGCGCGGAGCAGGGCGCCCGCTGTCGTTCATCACCGCAGTCGTCCTCGTGCTCGTCTGGGGGGTCAGCGGGCCGGTGTTCGGCTTCAGCGACACCTGGCAGCTGGTGATCAACACCGGGACCACCATCGTGACGTTCCTGATGGTGTTCCTGATCCAGAACACGCAGAACCGTGACACCGACGCGCTTCAGGTGAAGATCGACGAGCTGCTGCGGGTGACCGAGGGCGCGCGGCTGGCGCTGCTGAACCTCGAGGAGCTGAAGGCGGACGAGTTGGACCGGATCAAGGCAGGGTTCGTCGAGCTGGGGCGCAAGAACAGGGGCAAGTCCGACGACCCGAGCCACGCCCCGGCTGGCTGAGGCGGTTCATGGGATAGGCCCGTCCTCCACGGGGTCGTGTGCCGTGAAGGCGGACGCGGACGGGCTCACCACCCGCCGGCTCACCACCCAGTTGAACAGGGCGCCGCCGAGCATGATCAACGTCGTGCCGAGGAAGACCGCGCGCATCCCCAGATGCCCACCGACGATGCCGCCGGCGAGCGGCCCGATGACCTGGCCGGCATATTGGGCGGAGGTATTGTAGCCGAGGATGGTGCCGGCCGCGCCCTGCGGCACGGTATGGCGGATCGTGGTGTTGATCGCGGGGAGCAGGCCGGCCAGGGACATGCCCATCAGGAAGCGCAGCCCGATCAGCTGCCAGATGTTGGTGACGAAAGCCTGCGGGATCAACAGCGCGCCGCACACCAGGAGGCAGCTGACGATCAGCGTCCAGGGGCCGATCCGGTCCGCCAGCCGGCCCAGCCGGGGCGCCGCCAGGATGCCGCCGACCGCGGAGGCCGCCATCACCAGCCCGGCGTCGAACACCACGCGGTCCGGCGGTACGAATTGGCCGACATAGACGGTGATGATCGGCTCGATTGACATGTTGGCCAGCAGCACCAGCATGGCGGTGAACAGCATGGCGAGCACGGGCCGCCGGTCCGGAATCATGCGCCACGCGCCTTTGGTGACGCGCCTCGTGGCCTTTTGGAACTGCGTGCGGTCCTCGCGGATCAGGAAGCAGGTGGCGAGGAAGGCCAGGAAGATGGCGCCGCCCGCGAGGAAGAACGTCTGCTCCAGGCCGATCAGCCCCGGCAGCGAGCCGCCGATCAGCGGCCCGAGCAGCGTGCCGGCCATCGTGCCCGTCGAGAGTACGCCCAACGCCCAGCCCGCCCGGTCCCGCGGCGTCTGCGTCGCGACCAATACCACGGCGCCCGAGGAATAGCCGCCGAGCAGCCCGGCCAGCAGCCGCAAGGCGACGAGCTGCCAAATGTTTTGCGCCAGCCCGATCAGCGACATGCACACCGCCATCCCCAGGCAAGCGCGCATGAGGATAATCTTGCGTCCGTATAGATCCGCCATCCGCCCCCAGAGCGGGGCGACCAGTCCGGCCGCCAGGAAGGTGATGCCGAACGCGATGCCGGACCACTCGATGATGGCGGCATGGCCGGTGACGCCGAGATGTTCGACGTAGATCGGCAGGAACGGCAGCATGAGCGTCATGGCCGCGATGGTCGTGAAGGAGCCGACGAGGCAGACATACATGTTGCGTCGCCAGTAGACGGTTGCGTCGGTCAGTCGCCTGGTCCTTGGCTGTTGGCGCGCGGGATTACTTTAGAGGCGTGAGCCGCGGGAGCAATCGTGACACTATCAATTCCCCTTCCCCTTGTGGGAGGGGGTTGGGGGGAGGGGTGGCCACGCGCAAGATTGGTCCCGTTTGCTGCAGTGCCATTGGCATTATGTGCCGCTCGCAACCCTAGCCCCTCCCACAAGGGGAGGGGGACGTCTTCAGGCCGGCCGGCGTGCCTTGAGGGCTGCGCCGAGCGTGCCGTCGTCGAGCACGTCCAGCGCGCCGCCGATGGGGACGCCGTGGCCGACGCGGCTGACCGCGACGCCGGTGGGGTGCAGGCGTTCGGCCAACCAGTGGGCGGTGCTGGCGCCCTCGACGGTAGCGCCGAGGGCCAGGATCACTTCCATGACGCCGCCCTCGGCGACCCGTGCCAGCAGGGGACGCACGTTCAGGTCCTCCGGACCGACCCCGCCCAGGGCGGACAGCGTGCCGCCGAGCACGTGGTAGCGGCCGCGATGCACTGCGGCGCGCTCCAGGGCCCAGAGATCCCCCACGCCCTCCACCACGCAGATCACCGAGCGGTCGCGCGCCGGGTCGGTGCAGACGGCGCAGGGGTCGCGGCTGTCCAGGTTGCCGCACTCACGGCACGGCGCCACGGCCCGCGCCGCGTCCGCCAGAGCGGTGGCGAGCGGGAGCATGCGAGTCTCCGGATGTTGCAGCAGGCGCAGGGCCGCGCGGCGGGCGGAGCGGGGGCCGAGCCCGGGCAGCTTGGCGAGCAGGCCGATGAGGCGGTCGATTTCCGGGGAGTTCACGCGGAGGGATTAGGGTGGGTCGAGCCGGACTCGCAAGGTTGGGCCACGGCCGGGTGCGGCGCCCGCAAGCGTGGCCCGGCGCCGAACAGCTTGTCCCGATAGGTCCCCGCGGCATACGCGGTCTTGTAGACGCCGCGCGCCTGCAGTTCCGGAACCAGCAGGTCCACCGCGGCCACCCAGCA
>CAXSEG010000229.1:0-7513 GCA_964235545.1 uncultured Acetobacteraceae bacterium | reverse complement strand
CCGAGCAGCCCCGTGTAGATACCGTTCAGCCGCTTGATCTCGGCGTTCTTGGTGGCAATGAAGGCAGCCCAGTCATGGCTACCACGCCCGGCATCCCAGCCGAAGCCGCGGGCGTCGTCAGCGGCCATGCCGTAATCGGCGGCCATGACCATGAACTTCTTGGGCACGCAGCCCACGTTCACGCAGGTGCCGCCCCAATGCGTGCTCTCCGCGATCGCTACCCGGGCACCGTGCCCGGCGGCGATCCGGGCACAGCGCACCCCGCCAGACCCACCGCCGATGACGAACAGGTCGAAATCATGGGTCATCGTAAGCACTCCATGGGTCTGCCCAGGTCAGTCCAAGCGGACAATGGGCCGAATGGCACCCTCCACTAGGGCGAAGGCACCTGGGCCGACCCGCAGCGGCAGCGCTTCAGGCAGCAGCCTTGTGCGGGACGCCCTTCTCCTTCAGCAACGTCTCGAGCTCGCCCGACTGGAACATCTCGGTGATGATGTCGCAGCCGCCGACGAACTCGCCGTCCACATACAGCTGCGGAATGGTAGGCCACTGCGAGAACGCCTTGATCCCGTCGCGCAGGCCGGCATCTTCCAACACGTTTGCGGTCTGGAACGGCACGCCCAGGTGGCTGAGGATCTGCACCACGCGGGCGGAGAAGCCGCATTGCGGAAACAACGCGTTGCCCTTCATGAACAGCATGACGCGGTTGGCGGTGATATCCTGCTGGATGCGGGTCGTGACGGTGGCGTCGCTCATCATTGGCTCTCCGGATGGTAGCGGT
Organism: uncultured Acetobacteraceae bacterium; assembly: GCA_964235545.1. Taxonomy (GTDB): domain Bacteria; phylum Pseudomonadota; class Alphaproteobacteria; order Acetobacterales; family Acetobacteraceae; genus LMUY01. The sequence continues at coordinate 6,732 of CAXSEG010000229.1, read as the reverse complement.
TAAACGGTCTCAGGTGCCGAGGTTTGCAACGCCAGGGCGTGCAATTCGCCGCCCATACGCCCGCGGAGGGCGGCATACACCAGTTGATGCTGCTTCACCCTCGAGATGCCACGGAATGCCTCGCTCGTCACCGTGGCCGCGTAGTGGTCCCCGTCCCCGGCCAAATCCTCGACGGTCACGCGCGCATCGGGCAACGCGGCGCGGATCATCGCCTCGATCTCACTGGCGGCCATGGCCATGCTGACAGCACTCTCTCGGTTGCATGACGGTATGGTGACGAGCTTGAGCGAAGTCAAACCGCGGGGCAAGGGCCGTGGGCGTCCCCGCCGGCCCTCGCCGGCAGACGGCGACGAGATGTCACATCGAGGCCGGCGCGGGATGACAGAACTATTCGTCGATCTCCGGTCCGGACGGGCCCATCCACTTGGCGAAATACGCCTCGTGATGCGCGCGCAAGGGCGCCAGGCCGACGAAGCTGCCATCGGCCAGGGTGATCCGGTCCCCCATGGTCGCCCCCAGCCGCACCACCGGGACCTCCGCCGCGTCCGCCGCGAGCATCAGCGCCGCCGCGTCCGCCACGGCCAGCACGTAGCGCCCCTGGTCCTCGCCGAACCACCAGGCATGCTCGTCGATGCCGGGCACGAGCCGGCTGAGATGCACGCCCACGCCGCCCGCCAGCGCCATCTCCGCCACCGCCACCAGCAGGCCGCCATCGCTCACGTCGTGGCACGCCACCACCTGCCCGGCGGCGATCTGCGCGCGCACGAAATCCCCGTTGCGGCGCTCGGCCACCAGGTCCACCGGCGGCGGCGGCCCCTCCTCGCGGCCGAGCAGCTCCCGCAGCCAAACCGATTGGCCGAGCCAGCCATTGCTGCGGCCCACCAGCACCAGCTCCAGCGCCGGGCGCAGGGCCAGGCCCACGGCCCGGGCAGCGTCCTGGATCACGCCCAGGCCGCCGATCGCGGGGGTGGGTAGGATCGGCGCACCGTCCGTCTCGTTGTACAGGCTCACATTGCCGCTGACGACGGGGAAGTCCAGCGCGGTGCAGGCGGCGGCGATCCCGCGCACCGCGGCCGCGAACTGTCCCATCACCAGCGGCTTCTCGGGGTTACCGAAATTCATGTTGTCGGTGATCGCCAGCGGCGTGGCGCCGGTCGCCGTGATGTTACGCCACGCCTCCGCCACCGCCTGCATCCCGCCCTGGTACGGGTCGGCGGCGCAGTAGCGCGGCGTGCAATCCGTGGTCAGCGCCAAAGCGAGCGCATGGTCCTCGATGCGCACGATCGCCGCATCGGCCGCCCCCGGCCGCTTGACGGTCTGGCCGCCGATCGTGCTGTCGTACTGGTCCCAGATCCAGGCGCGGGAGCACAGGTCGGGGCAGCCCACCAGGCGGACCAGCGCGTCGATCACGCCCACCGGGCTCGCCACCGGGCCGAGCGGCGGAAGCGGCGGCGTGTCCTCGGTCGGGCGGTGGTACAACGGCGCCTGCTCGGCCAGCGGGTCCAACGCGATGTCCGCCTCCACCCGGCCCTGATGGCGCACCACGATGCGGCCGGTCTCGGTCAGGTGGCCGATGACGGCGAAATCCAGCTCCCACTTCCCGAAGATCGCCCGCGCCATCTCCTGCCGGTCCGGGCGCAGCACCATCAGCATGCGTTCCTGGCTCTCGGACAGCATCATCTCGTACGCACTCATTCCCGTCTCGCGCTGCGGCACCGCGTCCAGGTCCAGGTCGATGCCCACGCCGCCCTTGCCCGCCATCTCCACCGCGGAGGAGGTGAGCCCGGCGGCCCCCATGTCCTGGATCGCCACGATCGCGTCCGTCGCCATGAGCTCCAGGCACGCCTCGATCAGCAGCTTCTCGGTGAACGGGTCGCCCACCTGCACCGTGGGCCGCTTGCTCTCGCTGTCGGCCCCGAATTCGGCGGAGGCCATGGTGGCGCCGTGGATGCCGTCCCGCCCGGTGCGGCTGCCGACATAGACCACGGGGTTGCCGATCCCGGCGGCGGCCGAGAGGAAGATGCGGTCGCGCGGCGCGATCCCAACCGTCATCGCGTTGACCAGGGGGTTGCCGTTGTAGGCCGGGTGGAAATTGACCTCGCCGCCCACCGTGGGCACGCCGACGCAGTTGCCGTAGCCGCCGATGCCGCGCACCACGCCGTCCACCACGCGGCGGGTACCGGGATGCTCGGGGCTGCCGAAGCGCAGGGCGTTGAGGTTGGCCACGGGGCGCGCGCCCATGGTGAACACGTCCCGCAGGATGCCGCCCACCCCGGTCGCGGCGCCCTGGTAGGGCTCGATGAAGCTCGGGTGGTTGTGCGACTCCATCTTGAAGATGGCGGCCAGGCCCTCGCCGATATCCACCACGCCGGCATTCTCGCCCGGCCCGTGGATCACCCAGGGCGCCGATGTCGGCAGCAGCTTCAGCCATACGCGGGACGATTTGTACGAGCAATGCTCCGACCACATGACGGAGAAGATGCCGAGTTCGGTCAGCGACGGGGTGCGCCCCATGATCGCCAGCACCCGGCCGTATTCCTCCCCGCTGAGCCCGAAAATGCGGGCCAGGTCCTGATCGACGGTCATGCCGCCAGCGCCTCGGCCAGCCCGGCGAACAGTGGGGCGCCGTCGGTCCCGCCCAACAGCGGGTCCACCAGGTCCTCCGGATGCGGCATCAGGCCGAGCACGCGGTGGTTGGCGCTGTACACCCCGGCAATGGCGCGGGCAGAGCCGTTCGGGTTGGCGGCTGCGTCCATCTCCCCCGCCGCCGTCACGTAGCGGAACGCCACCCGCCCGTCGCCCTCCAGCCGGTCGAGCGTCGCCGCATCCGCGAAGTAGTTGCCGTCGCCATGCGCCATAGGGGCGCGGAACACCTGGCCCTGCCGGTAGTGCCAGGTGAAGGCGGTGCCGGCCCGCTCGACCCGCAGGTGGCAGTCCCGCGACAGGAAGCGCAGCCCGGCGTTGCGCAGCAGCGCACCCGGCAGCAACTGCGCCTCGGTCAGCACCTGGAAGCCGTTGCAGATGCCCAGCACGTGGCCACCCCGGCCCACGTACGCGTGGATCGCCGCCATCACGGGTGAGTGCGCCGCCATCGCGCCACAGCGCAGGTAGTCACCGTGGGAGAACCCGCCGGGCAGCACCAGAAGGTCCAACCCGTCCGGGAGCGTCGTCTCGCGGTGCCAGATGGTGGTCGGGCGCTGCCCGGCCAGGCGATGCAGCGCAATGGCCACGTCCCGCTCGCGGTTGGTGCCGGGAAAGACGACGATGGCGGATCTCACGGCCGCAGCCTCCTCAGAAAACGTCACCTCATCGCCTTAGCACAAGGCGCACGGCGATGCGTGCCCGCACCCGCGGCACGGCCGCTCCACCCAGGAACCATGCATTCACCGCATAGGCCGGGCCAACTTACCACATTGTGCGCATAAGTGTTGTGCAGCGCACAAGCGATGCCCGCGGCGCGCCACGAGCCAGTTAGGGGGTGCGCCGTCACCTCAATCGACGGCCCTTAAGGATTTGATTAGATGAAGCGTTTCATTCTGGCTGCCATGATCGCGGCGACCGCCACCATGGGCAGTGCCACGCTGATGGCCGCCCACGCCGAGGGTGAGGGCAACGGCCCGTCCTTCCCGGGCCTGCAGTCACCCAACATCGGCGTCGCGACCAATTCCCAGGGCCGCCACCAGGTCGTCTCCACCGAGGACCATTCGGCGGACGTGTATGCCTCGCAGGTGCAAAGCCCATTCCCGCAGTATGGCACGCCCGCCCAGAACCGCCGGACCTTGGCGATGCTGTCGGCGCTAACGCCCAACGGCTAAAACGGCAGGATCGCCGTGCATCAGGGCCGCCCGCTGGACAGCGGGCGGCCCTTTTGTTTGGCGGGGTCACGCCTAGCCCGGACGGTGCGGTCCTTGCATGACCACGCGGGTAACCGCACCATGCCTTGCCGCCCGACAGAGGACGCTGACCTTGACCCGCATCATCGCCGCGCTCGCCGCCCTCATGTTTGCACAGGCTGCAGCCCCCAAGGACTGGACCCACGTCACCATCGCGACCGAGGGCGCCTTCCCGCCCTACAACATGCACGCCGCGGACGGTTCGCTGACCGGGTTCGAGATCGATTACGCCCGTGCGCTGTGCGCCGACATGAAGGTGCAGTGCGACATAATCGCGCAGGACTGGGACGGCATCATCCCCGGGCTGCAGGCCGGCAAATACGACGCGATCATGGCCGCGATGAGCATCACGCCGAAGCGCCGTGAGGTCCTCGCCTTTGCCGGGCCCTATGTCGGCAGCCCGACGACCTTCGCCATCAGCAAGGATGCCGGCGGCACGCTGCCGATGACGGGCACCCCCGTCTCACTGGACGACCCGGCCGCCGCCCGCATCGCAATGGAGCCGTTGCGCAAGGCGCTAAAGGGCAAGGTCCTCGGCGTGCAGGTCAGCACGATCCAGTCCGACGTGGCGAACACCTACCTCAAGGACGTGCTGAGCGAGATCCGCGTCTACAAGACGACGCAGGAGGAGGACCTGGACATGCAGGCCGGCCGCATCGACGCGATCTGCGGCAGCGAGTCCGTCCTGGTCACCAGCCTGGAGAACCCGGCGGAGAACGCCGTGCTCGCCGGGCCGCTGCTACGGGGCGGCGCCACGGGGATCGGCTCCGGCGTGGGGCTGCGCAAGGATGACCCCGAGTTGAAGGCGATGTTCGACAAGGCGATCGCCGACCTGAAGGCCGACGGCACGGCGAGGACGCTGTCAGAGAAGTGGTTCAAGGTCGACATCAGCCTGTGACGCCGCTGGCTCCGCTCGGCTTCGGCCCGGCGGGCTGGGGCGCGGCGCTGCTGACCGCCGTCCTGATGACATTGGCCGTGTCCGTCTGTGCCTTCTTCGCCGGGCTCGGCTTCGGCACCCTGGGCGCCGCCGCCAAGGTTGCGGGGGGCCCGGCGTTGCGCGCGGCGGCCAATGCCTACACCACGATGATGCGCGGCATCCCCGACCTGCTGGTGATCTACCTGTTCTATTTCGGCGGCTCGGCAGTGCTGACGCAGGCCGCGTCCTGGCTGGGCGGCAGCGGCTTCTTCGGCCTGAACGGCTTCATGGTCGGCGTGCTCGCCGTGGGCCTGGTGTCCGGCGCCTACCAGACGGAGGTGCTGCGCGGCGCCTACCAATCCATCCCGCGCGGCGAAGTGGAGGCGGCGCGCGTGTCCGGCATGGGCCCGGCGCTCATGCTGCGCCGGGTCACCGGGCCGCTGGCGCTGCGCACAGCGCTGCCGGGCATGGGCAACGTGTGGCAGATGGTGCTGAAGGAATCGGCGCTGATCTCCGTCACCGGCCTGGTGGACCTGATGCGGCAGACGGAGGTGGCGGCCGGCTCGACCCGCCTGCCATTCCTGTTCTACGCCGCGGCGGCCGTGCTGTATCTGCTGCTGACCACCGGCTCCGCCGCGATCTTCCGCGGCGCCGAGCGGACCACCCGCCGCGGCGCGGCCGCCGCATGATCGGCTTCATGCTGGACACGCTGGGCCAGTTGCTGGCCGGCGTGCCGCTCACCCTGGAGCTGGCGGCCAGCTCGGTGGCGCTGGGCGCGGTGCTGGCCGCCTGCCTGGCGCTGTTGGCGCGGGCTGGCGGGGCGGGTGCCGTGTTCGCACGCGCCTACATCTTCGTCTTCCGCGGCTCGCCGCTGCTGGTGCAGATCTTCCTGATCTATTACGGGCTGGGCCAGTTCCCGGCGGTGCGGCAGAGCATCCTCTGGCCGTTCCTGCGCCAGCCCTGGTGGTGCGCCCTGCTCGCTTTGTCGCTGAACACGGCCGCTTACGGGGCGGAGGTGATCCGCGGCGGGCTGCTCGCCGTGCCGCGCGGCCAGGCGGAGGCCGGCCGGGTCTGCGGCATGTCCACCTTCGGGCTGTACCGACGCATCATCCTGCCGCTCGCCCTCCGCCAGGCGATCCCGGCCTATGGTAACGAGATCATCATCATGGTGAAATCCACCTCGCTCGCCAGCGTGATCACCCTCATGGAGGTGACCGGCATCGCCAAGGGCATCATCAGCGAGACGTTCCGCGCGCTGCCCGTGTTCGTCTGCGCCGCCACGATCTACCTCGCGATCAACGTCTCCATCGCCGGTGCCGTGCGGCTGCTGGAGCGCCGCCTGACAGTCGCCGCATGAGCGGCAGCGCCGTCGCCGTACGGGATCTTCGCAAGCGCTATGGCCCGATCGAGGTGCTGAAAGGCGTCTCGCTCGAGGCCCGCACCGGCGAGGTGATCTCCATCGTCGGCGCCTCCGGCTCGGGCAAGAGCACGCTGCTGCGCTGCATCAACGGACTCGAAACGCATGAGGCCGGCCAGGTGCTGCTCGGCGGCCAAGCCGTCGACCCGGCGCATCGCAGCATCCGCCGCCTTCGCACCGAGGTCGCGATGGTGTTCCAGCGCTTCAACCTGTTCCCGCACCGCACTGCGCTGGAGAACGTCATCGAGGGCCCGGTCTATGTGAAGAAGGAGCCGCGGCGTGAGGCGGAGGCGCGCGGCCGGGCACTGCTGGCGCAAGTCGGCCTGGCCGGGCGGGAGGACGCGCGGCCCGACCAGCTCAGCGGCGGCCAGCAGCAGCGGGTGGCGATCGCCCGCGCGCTGGCCATGCGCCCGCGCGCCGTGCTGTTCGACGAACCGACCAGCGCGCTCGACCCCGAGCTGGTCGGCGAGGTCCTGACCGTCAGGCGCGAACTGGCCGAGAGCGGG
>CAXSEG010000228.1:799-7554 GCA_964235545.1 uncultured Acetobacteraceae bacterium | reverse complement strand
TGGTGCCCCGTACGGGATTCGAACCCGTGTTACAGCCTTGAAAGGGCCGTGTCCTAGGCCTCTAGACGAACGGGACGCGCGGGGCCCCATGTGCCTTTGTGGGGCGGCCGGGTCAAGCCACCGATGCGGCGTCGGTAACCATGAAGCAGGCCGTCACCGTGCCGTTCCACTCTTCGGCGCGCAGGGTTCCGGCCAAATGCAAGGGGGCACCGGGGGTGGCGAGCGCCTGGCCGAGCTTGGTTTCGGCAGCGCGGAACAGCATTGCCTTCAGGCGGCCGGCGCCGCCTTCGCCTTCGACGATGGCGCGCAGGGTGTTGCCGTCCTTGCCGATCCAGTCGGCGCGAACCACGCGGGCGCGGGGGAGGGCGAGGACGGGTTCCTCGTTGCCGGGGCCGAACGGCGCCAGGCTGGCCAACTGCGTGGCCAGTTCGACGCCGGCGCCGGCGACGGTGACCGTGGCCTCGATGTTGAGGTCGGGGGTGCGGGGGAGGGCGGCGGCGTGGGCCAGGCGGTCCTCGAGGAAGGCGTGGAAGCCGTCCAGCCTCGTGGCGTCCAGGCTGAACCCGGCCGCCATCGCGTGGCCGCCGCCGGTGAGCAGCAGGCCTTCGCGCCGGGCTTCCAACACCGCGGCCCCCAGATCCACCCCGTCCACCGAGCGGCCGGAGCCGCGCACCACGCCGTCCAGCAAGCCGCCGGCGAGGGCAGGGCGGTTTTGCCGCTGCTTGATGCGTCCGGCGATGATGCCGACCACGCCCGGGTGCCAACCGGCCCCGTGCACCAGCAGCACGGGGCGGCCGGCATCGGCCTGCGCATGGGCGTGGGCGTGGGCGGTGTCCAGCACCGCCGCCTCCAGCTCCTGCCGGTCGCGGTTGACCGTGTCCAGCCGGGTGGCGAGGGCGCGGGCCTCCACCGGGTCCTCGGTCAGCAACAGGCGTAGGCCGAGGCTGGAGTCGTCGATGCGGCCGGCGGCGTTGATGCGGGGGCCGAGCGCCCAGCCGAGGGTGGCGGCGGTCGGCTGGTCCTTGGCGGCGGCGACCTCCAGCAGGGCGGCGATGCCGGGGCGGCCCCGCCGGGCCATAACCTTCAGGCCTTGGGCGACCAGCGCGCGGTTGACGCCGGTGAGCGGCATGACGTCGCACACCGTGGCCAGCGCCACCAGGTCGAGCAGGCTGCGTAGGTCGGGCTCCGGCCGGGCGGCGAAGTGGTTGGCCCGGCGCAAGGTGCGGAGCGTGGCGACGGCGGCCAGGAACGCGACCCCGGCGGCGCAGAGGCCGCGCAGGCCGGACGTGTCGTCCAGCCGGTTCGGATTGACGGTGGCGAGCACCGGCGGCGGCGGGCCCTCGGCCTTGTGGTGGTCGAGGACCAGCACGTCGGCCAGCCCGGCCAGCGCCGCGAGCGGGTCGGCCGCCGCCGTGCCGCAATCCACGCACACGACGAGGGTGGCACCTTGGGCGACGAGCGCGCGCAGGGCGGGGGCGTTCGGGCCGTAGCCCTCGGTGATGCGGTCCGGCACGTGGGTGAGCACGGGGCAGCCGAGCGTGCGGAGCAGCCAGGCGACGATGGCGGCGGAACAGGCGCCGTCCACGTCGTAATCGCCGAAGATCGCGACGGTCTCCCCCCGCTGGACTGCGTGGGCTAGGCGGGCGGCGGCGGCATCCATGCCGGCGAGGATGGAAGGGTCGGGGAGGAGCGCGCGCAAGGTAGGTGCCAGGAAGTCGGCAGCGGCCTCCAGCGGGACGCCGCGGGCGGCGAGCAGGCGGCCGACAACCTCGGATACGCCGGCGCGCTGGGCGAGCATCAGGCCGGTGCGCTCCTCGCCGCCGCGCCAGACCCAGCGGCGGTTGGTGAGGCTGCCGGTGACGCCGAGGGCGGGGGGGTGAGGGGCGATGGCGTTCATGGGGTGGGGATGGTGTGCTTGCTTTGGGCCCGAGTAACTCCCCCTCCCCTTGTGGGAGGGGCTAGGGGAGGGTGAGCGCGGCAGTCCCCCGGCGGTGTAGCCATGGCAACCGGCAACGATCTTGCGCGCCGCGACCCCTTCCCCCAGCCCCCTCCCACAAGGGGAGGTGGAGAAGAATGCGGTCCGTGGTCAGTTCGGTTGCCAGGTCTTGGTGGCAAAGTTGTGGTGAGCTTCCACGTAGCGAACCGTGCCGGACTTGGAGCGCATGACCAGGGAGTGCGTTACGGCGCCGGTGCCGAAGCGGCGCACGCCGCGCAGCATCGGGCCGGTGGTGACGCCGGTGGCGGCGAACATGACGTCGCCTTTCGCCATTTCCGCCAGGTCGTATTTCCGCTTCGGGTCGGCCACGCCCATGTCGCGGGCGCGGGCCTTCTGCGCTTCGTCCTCGAACAGCAGGCGGCCCTGCATCTGGCCGCCGAGGCAGCGCAGGGCGGCGGCGGCCAGCACGCCCTCCGGGGCGCCGCCGGAGCCGACGAAGATATCCACGCCGCTATCGGGCTGCGCCGCCATGATCACGCCGGACACGTCGCCGTCGCCGATCAGCATGATGCGGGCGCCGGCTTCGCGCGCATGGGCGATCATCTCGGCGTGGCGATCGCGGTCCAGTGTGCACAGCACCAGTTCGCCGATGTCCATCTTCCGGGCGGCGGCCAGGTTGCGGAGGTTCTCGCCGACGGGGGCGTCCAGGTCCACCACACCAGGCGGCAATCCGGCGCCGACGGCGATCTTGTCCATGTAGATGTCGGGGGCGTGCAGGAAGTTGCCGGCCTCGGCCAACGCCACCGTTGCCATGGCGTTGGCGCCGCCCTTGGCGGTGATGGTGGTGCCCTCCAGCGGGTCCACCGCGATATCCATCGCCGGGCCTCCCGCCCCCACCTTCTCGCCGATATAGAGCATCGGCGCCTCGTCCATCTCGCCTTCGCCGATCACCACCGTGCCGTCGATCGCGACGCTGTCAAAGGCGCGGCGGATCGCCTCGACCGCGGCACCGTCCGCTTCGTTCTTTTTGCCGCGGCCCATCCAGCGGCTGGCGGCGAGCGCCCCGGCCTCGCTGACGCGGACCAGTTCCAGGGCGAGGTTGCGGTCGAAGTTGGTTTCGGCAGGTCGGTCGGTCATCGATGGGGTCCTTGTCAGCCTGGCTCGATTCGGATCAAGGCGGGCGGTTCCAGCACGGCCGGAAGCGCGGCGATGGCGTCGGCGGCGGCGCGCATGGCGTGCTCGCGCACCTCGTGCGTCACCAGCACCACGGGAACGGACTCGCCCGGGCTTCGGCCGTGCTGCAGCAGGGATTCGAGCGACACGCCATGGTCGCGCAGGATGGCGGCAACATCCGCGATCACGCCGGGCCGGTCGATCACCATCAGGCGCAGGTAGTACGGGCCGAGATGCTGGCCGATCGGCACCACGGGGTCCTCGGCCGGAGTGTCCTGGCCCCAAACGGGTGTGAAGCGGCCGCGTGCGAGGTCAATCAGGTCCGCCACCACGGCGGAGGCCGTCGGCCCGGCGCCGGCGCCCCGGCCCTCGAGCATCACGCGGCCAACTGCGTCACCCTCTGCCACCACGGCGTTGAACACGCCGTCCACGCGCGCGATCGGTGCGGCGGCGGGCACCAAGCAGGGGTGCACCCGGGTTTCCACGCCCGCGTCGGTGCGGCGGGCGATGCCCAGCAGCTTGATTCGGTAGCCCAGTTCCTCCGCGAAGGCGATGTCCAGGGCGCTGACCCGGCGGATCCCCTCCACGTGCACTGCCTCGAACCGGACGGGATGGCCGAAGGCGAGGGCGGCGAGGATGGCGAGCTTGTGCGCGGCGTCGATGCCGTCGATGTCGGTCGCCGGGTCGGCTTCCGCGTAGCCGAGCGCCTGAGCCTCCGCCAGCACGTCGGCGAACTCGCGCTTCTGCTCGCGCATGGCGGTGAGGATGTAGTTGCAGGTGCCGTTCAGGATCCCGGCGACGCGGGTGATCCGGTTGCCGGCGAGGCCCTCACGCAAAGCCTTGATGATGGGGATGCCGCCGGCGACCGCGGCCTCGAACGCGAGCGGGGCGGTGCGCGGCAGGGCAGCACCGTGGACGGCCAGCAGCGCCTTGTTCGCGGTGACGACGGGGCGGCCGGCGGCCAGGGCGGTGCGCACCATGTCCAGCGCCGGGCCATCCGCGCCGCCGATCAGCTCTACCACCGCGTCCAGGCCGGGGAAGGTTGCGAGTTGCACCGGGTCGCCCACCCACTCGGCTCCGTCCAGATCCAGGCCACGGTCGCGGGTGTGGTCCCGGGCGCTGACGGCGGCGACGGTGATGGGTTGCCCGGCACGCGCCGTGATCAATTCGGCATTGCCGTGCAGGAGGCGGATGACGCCGGCGCCGACGGTGCCGAGACCGGCGATGCCAATCCTCATGCCCACCCCCGCGAGAGGCGGCGCAGCGCGGTCGTGGCGTTGCGCTTGCCTTCGCCGCTGTATTCCTCGTGGTATTCCTCGATCTTGGCCGGGTCGTAGAGGTAATTGACCATCAGCGTGGCGCTCTCCCGCACGCCCTTCTCGGACACGTCGGCGGACATGGTGATGCGCTCGACCCGGGCGCCGTTGCTGAGGTGGAAGTGCGCCACCGGGTCGAGCGCGCGCTTGCCCTGCGCCGCGGTCAGGAGGTAGCGGGCGCCGAGCCGGACCAGGATCGGGTCGAGCGACTTGAGCACCGCCGCATCCCGCGCCCAGCCGCGGCGGGCGAACACGGCCAGCAGCGCCTCGGCCCCGTTCGCGGGCTTGGACGCCTCGGGGAACAGGCCGGTGAGCACGCCCGTCTCCTCGGTGGAGAGTAGGTTGGCCTCGTTCTCGGCGAGTTTTGCGTCCAGCCATTTGCGAAAGCCGGGCATCGGGGAGAGCGTGGCGAAAGCCTTGATGTTGCGGTACTCGGAGCCGAGCAGTTCCACGACGCGCTTGATCAGGAAGTTGCCGAAGCTGATGCCGGCGAGGCCGCGCTGGCAGTTGCTGATGGAATAGAAGATGGCGGTGTCGGCGACCTTGGCGTCCAGCAGCGGCGCCTTTTTGTCAAGCAGTTGCTGCACGCTGCCGGCGAGGCCGCGCACCAGCGCCACCTCGACGAAGATCAGCGGTTCGGCGGGCATGCGGGGGTGGAACAGGGCGTAGCAGCGGCGGTCGCTGTCCAGCCGGTTCTTCAGGTCCGACCAGGAGCGGATCTCGTGCACCGCCTCGTAGCCGACCAGCCGCTCCAGCAGGACCGCGGGGCTGGACCAGTCGATGCGCTGGAGTTCAAGGAAGCCGACATCGAACCAATTGGCCAGCAGGGCGCGCAGGTCGCTGTCGAGGGCCGCGAGGTAGGGGTTCCCCTTGACGCGGGCGAGCAGGGTGGCGCGCAGGTCGACCAGGAACTTCATCCCGTCCGGGATGGTGGTGAATTGGGTGAGCAATCGCACGCGCGGCGGCTCCAAGGCGCGGCGGAGGGCGGAGGTGGCGGTCGCGCGCTCCGCCAGGTCGTGGGTGGCTTGCAGCTTGTCATAGGCGGCAGTGGCGGTGGCGGCGTCGGAATCGAAGCTGGCCAGGGTGTGCAGGAAGGCGGTGCGCCCCGTGTCATCCAGCAGCAGGTAGGCCTGGGCCAGCTTGGCGGCACGGTTGCGGGCGCTGACCTCGCCGCCACGGGCGTCGAGGCAGGCGCGCATCTGGGCGGCGACGCTTTGGTCGCCCTCGGCCGAGACGCCGGCGGCCATGTCCCGCCAGACGCCGGTGATGCGGCGGATGGCACGGTCGAAGAGGCCGATCGGGGCGGTGGTCTCACTCATTCGGGCGCGGGTCTCCAGCCTGGCCCCGGTTGTAGGCGGGATGGCGGCGGGGGCGAAGGGGGGATTTGGGTGGCCCCGCATCGAGGCCGCGCCGCCACTCGACAATTCGTATGCATCTAGTAACGATACGTCTTGCGGACTCGATCCCACCTCGCCAAACCATTGCTGTGACGGTGCCGGTAGCGGTGCTTTGTGACGCCCGATCAATGGATATCAATGTGTCGCAGGCATGCGAGGGGGGAGTGATGGCCGAGGTCGCAAGGGTTAGGTCGGTGAGGTGGTTGGACGAGGGCCGGGCGGCGATCGAGGCCTGGAACGAGCACGTGGAACGGCACAGGCTGCCGCTCGGCGACTATCGCCAGTTTTAGGCCGGCGGGCTCGAAACGTTCGCTCTCGACTTTTCCATTCCCAGCGTCATGTTAGCAGCCGAACCACTGGTGTCCGGTTCCCGTTATTGTCGCTGTTCAAGTGGAGCGACCATCATGCCAGGGCTTGACCCTAGTGTTCACGGATTTGGCCAAAGCACGTCGAGCGTTCTGGCGGACCGGACAGTGCGACACCGCGTGGGCCGGCACGGATCTGACACCGTGGATACCACGGTCAAGTCCTGGCATGACTGGCGCCTGCCAAGTCCTGCCTGACATCCGCTACGATGCGCGCGATCGCCATTGGTAGATCCTCCGCCACCAGCCCCACGCCCAGCATTTCCCCCGCGCGCCCGTGCAGCCAGGCGCCGGCGCACGCGGCCTCCCAGGGCGGCATCCCGCCCGCCAGCAGGGCCGCGATCAAGCCGGACAGCACGTCTCCCGCGCCCGCCGTGGCCAAAGCGGGGGTTCCGGTGCCGTTGATGGCGGCGCGGCCGTCCGGGGCGGCGATCACCGTGTCCGAGCCCTTGAGCAGCACCACCGCGCCGACCCGGGCCGCGGCGGCGCGGGTGGCGGCCAAGCGGTCGGGGCCTGGGGCGCCGAACAGCTTGGTGAACTCACCCTCGTGCGGGGTCAGCACGGCGGC
>CAXSEG010000228.1:0-789 GCA_964235545.1 uncultured Acetobacteraceae bacterium | reverse complement strand
TGCCTGCGGGTGGCCGGCATGGGTGCCCAGCGCGTCCGCGTCCGCCAGCACCTGGCGCCCGGCGGCAAGCAGCTTGGGCAGCGCCACGCGCGCGGCGTCCTGGCCCAGGCCCGGGCCGCACACCCAGGTGGTGCGGCGCGGGTCCGCCAGCAGCGTGTCGAGCGGCTCGTCGTTCACGATCAGGCCGGCGGGCACGTGACTGTACAGGGCGGCGTGCCCCGGGGCCACGATCGTCACCATGCCCGCCCCGCCATGCCGGGCGGCGGCGGCGGCGAGTTGGGCGGCTCCCGTCATGTGCGCGCCGCCGAGCACGGAGACGTAGCCGCGGGCGTATTTGTGGGTGGAGGCCGGCAGGACCGGCAGGTGCCACAGAGCCGGCCCGTTACTGACCGTTCGGGGCTGGATCGCCGCCAGCACCGTGGCGGGCAGCCCGATATCGGCCAGCACGAGCTGGCCGCACAGGTCGCGGCCGGGCAGCAGGCAGTGGCCGGGCTTGCGTCGGAAGAACGTGACGGTGAGCGCCGCCGGCGCAACTCGGCCACGGACGGCGCCGGTCTCGCCATCCACGCCGCTCGGCACGTCGACCGCCAGGATCCGGCACGACGCGGCCAGCGTGTCCGCCACCAGGCCCTCCACGTCGCGGGACAGCCCGGCGCCGAACACGGCGTCGATCACCAGGTCCGCCCGGCCGGCTTCCGCCGGGGCGAACGCGGCGGCCGGGCCGGACCACGTGGCGGCCGCGCGCGCCGCGTCGGTGCCCGGACGCGGCGCGGCGAGGGCGGCGAGGCG
>CAXSEG010000227.1:0-7589 GCA_964235545.1 uncultured Acetobacteraceae bacterium | reverse complement strand
CGGATTTCCTGCCGAGGCCGCGGCCATCGAGGCGCTCCGGGCTCGCCGTGAATCCGATCACCGAGGCGCCAGGGTTGGCTGCCAGGATTTTTAGGTATGCCGGGCTGATGGAGTGGTGCGCCTCGTCAACCAGGATGCTGTCGAAGCCGGTGGCCCAATTCCGATCCAGCCTGCGCACAAGGGTCTGAACGCTCGCCACCTGCACATCTGCCTCGGGGTCCAGCTCCCAGCCAGGCGCCACGCATCCATGTGCCACACCCGTCGCGGTGAGCTTGGCGGACGCCTGCCGGATCAGCTCACGCTTGTGAACGAGGACCAGGATGCGGTGGCGCGCCTCACGGCCGAGGGAGGCCAGGTAGGAAAAGCAAACGGTTTTGCCGAAGCCGGTGGGGGCTACGACCAACACGGACGGTGAAAACTCCGCCCCGACCGACGGGACCGACAAAACCGCCAGAAGGCGATCCATCAGCTCGCTTTGGTTGGAGCGGAGTTCCATGGCGTTTACTCCGCAGCGGCGGGGTGCGCGGCGTCGAAGCCGTCCATGAAACGCTCGATGGCCTCCAGGGTATCCAGCGTGTACGCATGCCCACGGCGTAGGCGGTGGAACAGCTTGGCGTCGCAGTCCGCCTCGCGGCAAAATGCCCGGCCCGACAAACCATGTCTTGCGCGGAAGTCCTCAATACGCGTAGTCAGAATTGCTCGAATGCCCACGGTGCCCATGATGTAGTCCTCCTCTACCCACAATCTACCATGCGCACTACCAGAGTGCATCACTTGTGAGCCATCAAATGCCAAGAAAAGCACGAACCCCTGAGCCGCCCAATGTTGATAGTGTTGACAAGCCCGACACCCTGCCCGAGCGGCTTAGGCTGCTGATGGATCAGCAGAACATCGGTCACCGGCTTCTTTCGGAGAAAGCCGGGATCGGGACGGAATCCGTTCGCAA
Organism: uncultured Acetobacteraceae bacterium; assembly: GCA_964235545.1. Classification (GTDB taxonomy): domain Bacteria; phylum Pseudomonadota; class Alphaproteobacteria; order Acetobacterales; family Acetobacteraceae; genus LMUY01. The sequence continues at coordinate 6,643 of CAXSEG010000227.1, read as the reverse complement.
CATCCTGCGCGGCCGCGCTGACCGGCCAAGGCTAGATACCCTCACCAAAATCGCAGGAGCCCTCTCAGTGTCCGTATCCGAACTCACCGGCGAAGCGCCCGCCCCGCCGCCGCCTGCCGTCCGCCCCGCACCCGTCCGGCGCAACATGCTCAAGGTGATGGCCGAGATGGAGCCAGACGAGGCGCCGCACGAACCATGGGGTCCGGCCGAGGAAGTCTGGGGCCTGCCCGGGATTCCCCCCTCAGGCCTCTGCGACGTGGAATCCGCCGACCTCCGACCCGTGGAAGGCCGCGGCACCGACTTGCTGGATCCGGCCCGGCGCCGCGGCGTCGTCCGGCTGCCGTTGGAGTTCGTGTCCGCCTCGGGTGCGGATGCCGATGACGTGGTGCTTTGTCGCGCGCCAGGTGAGGGTTTCCAGCCGGATGTGGCTCCCGGCGCCTGGATCTTGGTGGACGCCGAGCAGACCCAGCCCGCGCGCGGCCTCTACGTGCTCCACGACGGGACCGGCTACCTGCTGGCCCGGCTACAGCCTCAGCCCGGAGTGTCCGGCACGAAAATCCAAGCGTATTTTCCCGATGGCGGGCGCTTCGAGTTGGCCGGATACACGATTGCAGGCCGCGTCGTAGGCCGCTGGGCGGCGCTCTAGCTAGTGGGTGTAGTCCCACAAATCCACGTTTCGCGGCTGTAGACCCCCTCCAGGAGTCTCGGTTTTCCGGGCTTCTGGAGGAAAACTGAGCCGTAGCATGGAAACCACCATTGACTGTGGTTACTCGTGTGGGTAAACCGTCGCCTCCCGAGTGCGAGGCGTGCTGTGGCGAAGTCCGTTCACCAAGTCGACGACGAAGCCTGCGCCGCCGCGACGGCCGCCGGGTGCGACCATGCCTGGGGGAAGCCGCACCCGCATTTTGACCGCTTCACCCGCGCCATCAGCCTGGCAGTTTCCGCTCTCTCTGATTCCGCCATCATCGTCCTGGAAGCCGGGCTGAATCCGTTTCCGGTGGTTCCCTATGTGCACTCCCTAGACCTGCCTGCCTGGTGGCTTGTGCAGCGGGCGGTGCTGAGCGCGGTCGCCACGCCCTCGTCCGCCGACCAGGCGCTGGGCGCCGCGCTGGAGAAATACGTGGCCGTTCTTCGAGAGGAGCTCCCGCAGTGCGCTGCGGAGTAGCCCGAGCTGCCGAGCTGCTCGGTATTCCGGAGCGCACGGTGCAGCAGCTCGCATCCCAGGGGCGGTTGCCTGCCAGCAAGCTGGGCAGGTGCTGGACGTTCAGCGAGCCTGGCCTGGTCGAGTTCACCACCAAGCGAGACGAGGAAAACCTACAATGCCGGTCGTCCAGCTCCGCCCGAATGCTGCCAAGCCCGCCGCCAAGCCCGTTGTGGCGAAAGTCCCTGGGTGTGTCCTACGGGGCACGACCTGGCACACGGACTTCCAGTTTCGAGGCCGACCCCACCGCGAAAGCCTACGAACAACTGATGCGAAGGAAGCCGCCCTCCGCGTAGCTGCCGTCCGCCAACGCCTCGAGCGCGTGGCGCTTGGGGTAGCCGGTGAGGAATCGTGGCAGGCCGCGGTTGTCCGGTGGAGCGCGGAAGTCGGGGCCACCGTCAAGGTCCGTACGGCCGCGCGCTACATCTCCAGCATTCGCCACTTCGACCAGGCGTTCTCCGGACTGCTGATGTCGGCCGTCGACCGGCGCGCGATCTCGGATTGGGTGTCCGCACGCCTGGCCCAGGGAAAACTCCCCAATGGAAGGCAAGCAGGTGCCTTGACCGGCGCTCGCGAGCTGGGCGAGGTCACGATGGCAATGGTGCGCCGCGACCTGTCCGCGTTGTCCTCGCTCATGAACGCGTGCGAGGCCTGGGGGTGGCTGCCTTCCAATCCCGCGCTGGACGCGCTGCGCCACGGGAAGGAGCGCAAGCGGATCCCGCGTCGTCCACCGACCCGGGCCGAGGTCCTGTCCGTCATCGACCAGGCACCTGCCGGTATGGCAGGCATCGTGCGGCTGATGCTTGAGACCGGCATGAGGATGTCGGAAGCGTCGACGATCGAGAGCTATCAGGTGGACCGCGGCGGCCGGACCATCGTGCTCGATATCACGAAATCCAGCCGACCCCGAGCACTGGCCTGGAAGACGATCGCAGCCGATGCCGAAGTCGCGTTGTCCATGGGCGCCGGGGAAGGCTTCCTCTACGCCCCGGAGGGCAGCCGCGTCGGCCTCAAAAACCTGTCGTCGAATTTCTGCCAGCTCATGCGGCGCCTGGCCCGCGAAGCCGCCGCCGAAAACCGCCGATTCTACCGCTTCCGACTGCACGACCTTCGCGCGTCCTTCGCCGTCGACTGGCTCCGGGCAGGTGGCGACATCTACGACCTGTCCAAACACTTAGGTCACGGAAGCGTGAAGGTAACCGAAAGCAGCTACCTGGATTGGCTGACCATCGAGCAGTCCCAGCGCGTCCAGCATCAGGTGGAGAGGATGGCGCGAGGGTGACGGATTATGAATTCAGCAGAGCACAAAAGGAGAAAAAGATAGCATAACCCGAGCGGTCGTCCGGCAATCACCGGCCGCCCGCCCAGCCGGTAACGATGCCGATCCAGAAGCCTACCACCGTCTTCATCATGTCCGAGGCGAACTTGATTTTCTCCTTGTTCCCGGAGAACGCGTATATGCCCAGGCACCCGAAGAAGAAGAGGGCGATGGCACCCAGGATAGCCAGGTAGACGAACGGCTTCAGGGTCTCGATCGTTGTCTCATGGCGTATGGCTTCCGGCGGCTGAGCCACTATTGGACCTCCCGCATGGGCAGCCTGGACCAGGAACGGCAGATCCGTACGCTGCGTCGCCCTGTTCATTACGATGCTGTCGAAAAACCCGAGCGTGCGAGTGATTTTGGAGGACACGTCCTGGCTGGCCGAAACCCCGGCAGACAACTGGTCGACGAATGCCTGCCGCGCTTTGAAGTCCGGGATGGCTTGCGCCATAGACCCCGCTTCCTTCCAGCGTGCTACCACTTGGTCTGCAGCCACGCGGCTGTCCAGGAGGCTTGAACGGGTCGCCGATATTTGAAGGTTCTCCTGCGCCCGCGCCTCTCGATCGGTGCGGAAGCTCTGGAAAGAGACGACCGAGATGCCAACCGATGCCAACGATGCGAATGCGGCGGCTACAATAAGCCACTGCGATCGCATCCGAAGGTAGTGCAGCCGTTCTCGGGCTGACAGCCTCGTAAGGTCACGTTCGCGGTCTGGATCCGGGGTGTTGTCGCTCAGGGCCATCCAGAGATACTAAACGGGAACAACCCTACAGGAGAAGCAGGGGTCCCCACAAAATCCCCTACAAGGGTGGTCGAGAACTCAGCAAATACGGGGCAAAGGCAATGTTTTCAAGCCCTTAGCAAACCGCCGCCTTCAGCCGCTCGGCCACCCCTCCGGATCAGAGGTGGTTAGCACGGTGTTTCGGGAGGGGCAAACGGGATCCGAAGCCTTGGAGCTTCGACACGCGCCTGACCGGATGTCGGCCAGCTGTGGTGCGCATCGCATGAAGCCCATCGTCGCCGGATCAAGTTCAAGGCTGGCTGGTATTACGGACCGACGCAGCCATCCATGATGCTGCCGATCTCGGCCATCGAGAGTTTGCCCAGCTCGGCGATGAACACGATCCGGGCCCGGGGCTCGCCCGGGGTCGCGGCGCCGGCCGAGGCCAGCGTCGCGCGGCCTCCGGCGAGTTGGAACACGGTCTGGCGGTCCGGCTGCTCGACCGTCTCGAACAGCCCCTTGGCGCGGGCCAGTTTGGGGGCGAGCCGGTTAATCGCCCGCTGCAGGCGTGCCAGCGAGACGGGCTGGTCGGACGTCCAACTCAGGCTCTCGAAGCGGTCGGACACGGGGTGGCGCCGGCCCGGATCGCGCGGCACAGCCGGACGGATCCGGTCGTCGGGGAACAGCAGCGCGACTGGAACCTGCCCGTTTACGGCGTCCACGACCGTGGCCCCCGGCTTCACCGCTGCGACGGCATCGCGGATGCGGCGGCACCCGGCCGCGTCGGCAAGGTCCAGCTTCGTGAGGGCCACGATGTCCGTGGCCCGCAGTTGGGAGCGGAGCAGCGTGTCGTCCAGCGCCTCGGGGGGGCCGGCCGCATCCACCACGCACAGCACGGTCTCCAGCGGCGCCTCCCGCCAGATTACCGGGTCCATGAGGTTGCGCACGATGTCCGCCGGGTCGGCGATGCCGCTGGTCTCGATGACGATCGCCTCGGGCCGCGGATTTCGTCGCAGCAGGGCGGCGAGCGTGCGCAGCAGATCCCCCTCCAGCGAGCAGCAGATGCAGCCATTGGCCAGGCTGATCACGCCGTCGGACGCGCCCTCGATCAAGGCCGCATCGATGTTGATGGCGCCGAAATCGTTCACCACGGCCGCGATCCTGCGCCCTTCGGCATGGGCCAGCACGTGGTTGACCACCGTGGTCTTGCCGGCCCCGAGGAAGCCCGTCACCAGCAGGATCGGCACGGGCACGTGGGTCAGCCCTTGGCCGGCCGGCGCACGGGCCGGCCCGGCCGCGCCGCCTCGTCCAGCACGCCGTCGCTGATGACCGGCTGGCCGCTCACCAGCAGGTGCCGCACCCCCTCGGCGGGGCGGTTCATCGCCGTGAACTCCGCCCGGTCGGTCAGCGTGGCGAAATCGAACACCACCACGTCGGCATCGGCGCCTGGCTGCAGCATTCCCTTGCGCGCCATGGCGGGCGTGCTCGCGGCCAGGATCTCCGCCGGGATCAGCGTGCACTTGCGGATGCCCTCCAGCAGGGAGACCGCCTGCCGCTCCCGCACCCAGTGCCGCAGGAACCGGGTGAAGCAGCCGGCGGAGCGCGGGTGCGAGGTGGCGTCCGCCGGCAGCGGCCAGGCATCCCCGGCATAGGCCGAGCCGTCCGGCAACGACCAGGGCATCGCGTCCGACGCGATGGCGCTGCCGGGGAACAGCACGGCCATGTCCAGCAGGTCACGGTGGTGCGCGTTGGTCTCGGTATCGAGCACGTGCCACAGCACCAGGGTTGACGGCTCCTCCGCCTGCGCGGCCAGCAGCTCCCGCCGGTCCTGGAAGCGGTGCCCGTCGGTGACGCGCTGGATGGAGCGGTAATCCGTGCCGTTGCGCTCCTCGAAGTTCGGGTCGCTGAAGAAGGCGGCGGCGAGCACAGTGGAGCCGGTACCGTAGGGGTAGGATTCGAGGGTGATCGGCAGCCCCTGCGCCTGCGCCTTGCTCACCAGCGCGGCGCACCGCTCGATGTCCGTCTTGCTGGAGCTGTTGAAGTGGCAGATGTGCATGTGGGCGCCGGTCGCCCCCGCATAGCCGATCAGCCGCACATAGGCCTCCGCCGCGCTCTCCGGGTCGATGCGGGACATGAAGGCGACGTGGGTGAAGGTCGGCACGGCGTGCGCGTAGGCGAGCTGGCAGACCGCCGTCAGCTCCTGCACGCCAGCGCCGGGCGCGTAGGCGTTGAGGATGCCGATGCCGATCCCGCCCTCGTCCAGCCCGCGGGCGAGTCGGTCCAGGATGCCGGCCACCTCGGCCTCGGCGGCGACGTTGTCCACCCAGCGCCGGTCGCGCATGGCGCGGCCGAAGGCTTCGAGCGAGGATTCCTCGTTGGAGCCGGTCATGGCGCCGATGCGTGCGAACGCCCAGTTGGCGGAGGCGCCGTAGTTCAGCACCCGGCCCTGCACCGCCTGCCGCTTGTACCAGGACGCGACCGGCATCACGCCCGCCTCCAGGTCGAGCGTGGTGGTCACGCCGTCGAACGCCTGCATGCGGTCGGCGGGGATGGACTGGCCGTGCGCGTGCAGGTCGATGAAGCCGGGCGCCACCACCAGGCCCGTGGCGTCGATGACCCGGTCCGCGCTGCCGAGCCCGGTGCCGATGGCAGCTATCTGCCCGTCGAGCAGGGCGATGTCGGCCACGGCGTCCATCCCGCTCGCCGGATCGACCACGCGTCCGCCGCTGATCACCAAACCGCCCATGATGCCCACTCCGCATAGCATCGGCCCACGGCCGTGTCGCCGATGCGGTTGCCCTCGTCATGCGCCTCACGACCCAGGGCGCGGAATGGGGAGTAGAGGCAGTTTCGCGGATGCGCAATCGAGTGGTCCGCGCCGGCCTCCCACTTCCCTGCGAGCGATGCAACCGCCGTGGTTGCCCGTGCGCTGACGCTGCAACTTCCGCGAGGAGACGACATGGACGACGCGACATGGGGCGGACCGCCCCTCAACCGGCGCACGGTGATCGAGGGTGCCGCGGCGATCTCGGCCCTGGCGACCTTCGGCGATAGCTGCGCCGCGCTGGCGCAGACCCCGGCCCGGCCTGCGCCAGCTGCCGAGACGATGCACACGATGCCCGTGACGCTCCACATCAACGGGCAGGACCATAACCTCGTCCTCGACACACGGACGACGCTGCTGGACGCCTTGCGGGAGCATCTGGACCTGACTGGGTCCAAGAAGGGCTGCGACCACGGCCAGTGCGGCGCCTGCACCGTGTTGCTGAACGGCACCCGCGTGAACGCCTGCCTGTCGCTCGCCGTCATGCACGATGGCGACCGGATCACCACCATCGAGGGGCTCGGCCAGCCGGCCAACCTCCATCCGCTGCAGGCCGCCTTCCTGCATCACGACGGC
>CAXSEG010000226.1:0-7651 GCA_964235545.1 uncultured Acetobacteraceae bacterium | reverse complement strand
CGCCACTTGAACCACATGACGGCGGCCGGACGCTCCGTGCCGGTCCTGTACTGTGGTGCGCAGATCGGCACGGGCGGCCGCGTCCTGCTATTCGGCCGCGACCTGCGTGCGATGTCGGACCTGCAGCAGCGCCTGATCAACGTGCAGCAATCGCTGGAACGCGATTATTCCCGCATGCGCGAGGTCGAGACGCGCTACCGGCTGCTGTTCCAGATGTCGTCCGAGGCCGTGGTGGTGTTCGACGCCGACAAGGGGCGCGTGACGGAGGCGAACCCGGCGGCCAGCCTGCTGGTGGGCGCCGATGTCGAGGAGATCGCGGGCAAGGCGCTTGCCGGCCTGTTCGATGCGGACACCCTGCCTGCGGTGCAGGCCTATCTCGCCGCCGTGCGCGCCGGGGGCCGTGAGGCGGACAGGGACGCCGTGCTGGCCCCGCGCGGGCGCAACGGCCGCAGCCAGCCCGTGCAGCTACGCGCCTCGCTGATGCGGCAGGGCAACACGACGTTCTTCCTGCTGCGGCTGATCGCGCCCGCCAGCGCCAGCTACCCGGCGTTGCCGGACGTGAAGAGCAAGCTGCTCGCCGCCGTGGAGAGCGCGCCGGACGGCTTCGTGGTCACCGACGAGGCAGGCACGATCCTGATCGCCAATGCCGCCTTCCTCGAGATGGCGCAGCTGGCCAACGAGGGGCTGGCCACGGGCGAGCCGCTGGACCGTTGGATCGGCCAGACCGGCGTGGATCTGGACGTGCTGGTCAGCAACTTGCGCCAGCGCGGCACCGTGCGCTTCTTCTCGACCGTGATGCGGGCCGAGGATGGCGGCACGGTGCAGGTGGAGATCTCGGGCGTGCTGGTCCGCCACGGTGGGCAGCCGTGCTTTGGCTACGCGGTGCGCAACGTGGGGCCGCGCATGCACGTGGCGCCGCGCGCCGCCAAGCAGCTGCCCCGCTCGGTGGAGCAGCTGACCGAGCTGATCGGCCGGGTGGCGCTGAAGGACCTGGTGCGCGAGGCGACCGAGGTGATCGAGCGGCTGTCGATCGAGGCGGCGCTGGAGCTGACGGGCGACAACCGCGCCTCGGCCGCCGAGATGCTCGGGCTGAGCCGGCAGAGCCTGTACGTGAAGCTGCGCCGGTACGGCCTGGGTGACCTGGCCGGGGCCGAGCGCGAGCCGTGACCATGACCACCGCCCGGGCCGTGCCGATGCGCGCGCCGTCTGGCGCGGCGGTGCTGCAGCTGCTGAAGCCGATCACCTGGTTCGCGCCGATGTGGGCGTTTGCCTGCGGCCTGATCTCGGCCGGGCAGCCGGTGGGTGGCCGCTGGCCGCTGGTGGTGGCGGGGGTGCTGCTGTGCGGCCCGTTGGTGACGGGGATGAGCCAGGCGGCCAATGACTGGTTCGACCGCCACGTGGACGCGATCAACGAGCCGGGCCGCCCAATCCCGTCCGGCCGGGTGCCGGGCCGCATGGGGTTGTGGATCGCCATTGGCTGGACGGTGCTCTCGTTGGTGGTGGCGGCGGTGCTCGGGCCAATCGTGCTGTGCGCGGCCATTCTCGGGACGTTCCTCGCCTGGATCTACAGCGCGCCGCCGCTGCGGCTGAAGCTGAACGGCTGGTGGGGCAACACCGCCTGCGCCGCGTGCTACGAGGGGCTGCCCTGGTTTACCGGCGCGGCGATCATGGCGGGGCACTGGCCCGGCGGGCGCATCGTGCTGGTGGCGGGGCTGTATAGCGCCGGCGCCCACGGCATCATGACGCTGAACGATTTCAAGTCGGTCGAGGGTGACCGCACGATGGGGGTGAACTCGCTGCCGGTGATGCTCGGCGTGGGCCGTGCGGCCCGGCTGGCTTGCTGGGCAATGGCGGTGCCGCAGGTGGCGGTGGCGGCACTGCTCGCGTGGTGGGGGTTCCCGGTGCGGGCCGTGGCGATCGCCGTGTTGCTCGTCGTGCAGGGGGCGCTGATGGTCCGCTTCCTCGGCCGCCCGCGGGAGTTGGCGCCCTGGTATAACGGCACCGGCACCACGCTCTACGTCGCCGGCATGATGGTCACCGCTTTCGCCTTGAGCGCCATGGTGCATCCGTGAGCCTCACCTGGCCCGGCATCGTGCGCCTCGGCCTGGTGCAGGCGGCGCTCGGGTCCGTCGTGGTCCTGGCGACGAGCACGCTGAACCGGGTCATGGTGGTGGAATTGGCCTTGCCCGCCATCCTCCCCGGCGCGCTGGTCGCCTTGCACTACGGGGTGCAGGTGCTGCGGCCGCGAATGGGCTACGGCTCGGACGTCGGTGGGCGGCGCACGCCGTGGATCATGGGTGGCATGGCGGTGCTGGCCGTTGGCGGGGTGGGTGCCGCTTGTGGCACGGCGCTGATGGCCAGCGCCTTCGTGCCCGGCCTGGCGCTGGCGATCGGTTCGTTCGTGCTGGTCGGGCTTGGCGTGGGCGCGGCCGGGACCTCGCTGCTGACCCTGATGGCGGCCCGCACCGAAGCCCGGCGGCGGGGCCCGGCGGCCACGATCCTTTGGCTTATGATGATCCTGGGCATCGTCGTCACCTCCGCCAGCGCGAGCGCGCTGCTGGATCCGTTCAGCCCGGGGCGTCTGGTCAGCGTCACGGCGTGCGTCGCCGGCGTGGCGTTCGTGGTCGCCGTGCTTGCGGTGTGGGGGCTGGAGGGCGCGACCCATGCGGCGCGTCCGCCGTCGCGGGCTGGACAGCCCTTCGGCCAGGCCTTGCGCGATGTTTGGGCGGAACGCCAGGCGCGCCGGTTCGCGGTGTTCGTATTCGTGTCCATGCTGGCCTACAGCGCGCAGGAAGTGGTGCTCGAGCCGTTCGCTGGGTCGGTGTTCCACTTTACGCCGGGTGAGACGGCGGGGCTGACGGGGTTGCAGCACGCGGGCGTGCTGGCCGGGATGGCGTGCGTGGCGCTGTGCTGCCTGTTCGCCGGCGAGTTCCGGCGGCGTGCCATGCGAGCCTGGACGGTCGGCGGCTGCATCGCCTCCACTGTCGCCATGGGCGGGATGGCCGCGGCTGCGCTGGTCGGGCCGGCCTGGCCGCTGCGTCTTTCGGTGGTGCTGCTGGGGGCCGCGAACGGCGCGTTCGCGGTGTCGGCGATCGGCGCGATGATGGGCCTCGCCGGGGCCGGCCGCGAGCAGCGGGAGGGCACGCGCGTGGGCCTTTGGGGGGCGGCGCAGGCGGTCGCGTTTGGCGCCGGCGGCTTGTTTGGCACGGGGCTGATCGACGCGACGCGGCTGCTGTTCGGTGCACCCGGCCTGTCCTACGCGGTGGTGTTCGTGGCCCAGGCGGGCGTCTTTCTCATCGCGGCGCGGCTCGCGGCCGGCGTGTTCGGGCCAGCCGGCCGCACGCCCGGCCCGGCCTTCGCGGCGATCCAGGCGACATAGGGAGCGTGCTGATGTCCGACGCTGACATGTATGACGCCGTCGTGGTGGGCGGTGGCCCGTCCGGTGCCACCGCCGCCGCGGACCTGGCCGGTTATGGCCGCCGCGTGCTGCTGCTGGACCGCGCCGGTCGTATCAAGCCCTGCGGCGGTGCCATCCCGCCGCGGCTGGTGCGTGACTTTGCCATCCCCGAGCACCTGCTGGTGGCGAAGGCCCGTGGCGCGCGCATCATCGCGCCTTCGGAGAGGCAGGCGGACATGCCGATCGACAGCGCCGGCTACGTGGCGATGGTCGATCGCGAGCATTTCGACGAGTGGCTGCGCGAGCGGGCCGTCGCCGCCGGGGCCGAGCGGGTCACCGGCCTGTACGACCGCATCACGCATGACGAGGACGGGGTCGCTGTCGTGCATTTCGCATTGAAGGATGGGGCGGGCGAGCAGCGCGTGCGCACCCGGGTGGTGATCGGGGCGGACGGCGCCCGCTCCGTCGTCGCCAAGCAGCACGTGAAGGGGGCGGACCGGGTGCCCTACGTGTTCGCCTACCACGAGATCGTCCGCACCCCGCAGGACGACCCGGCGTTCGACGGTTCGCGCTGCGACGTGTTCTACCAGGGCAAGTTGTCGCCCGACTTCTACGCCTGGATCTTTCCGCACGGCGACACGATGAGCATCGGCACCGGCTCGGCAAAGAAGGGGTTCGGTCTGCGCCCCGCCATCGCCGCCCTGCGCCAGACCACGGGGCTCGACCGGCTGGAGACGCTGCGGCGCGAGGGTGCGCCGATCCCGATGAAGCCGATGAAGCGGTGGGATAACGGGCGGGACGTGGTGCTCGCCGGGGATGCCGCGGGCGTGGTGGCGCCGGCGTCGGGCGAGGGCATCTACTACGCCATGCTCGGCGGCCGGCTGGCGGCGGATGCCGTGGAGAAGCTCTGTGTCACGGGCGATGTGCGCGCGTTGGGCACGGCCCGGAAGCGGTTCATGAAGGACCACGGCCGGGTGTTCCTGATCCTCGGGATCATGCAGCGCTTCTGGTATAGCAGCGACAAGCGCCGGGAGAGCTTCGTCAAGATGTGCATGGACAAGGACGTGCAGCGCCTCACCTGGGAGAGCTACATGAACAAGAAGCTCTCCCGGCGCGACCCGTTCGCCCATGTCAAGATCTTCTGCAAGGATATGGCGCACCTGATGGGCTTCGCCCGCGCGTGATGCCGGCGCGCGCCCCGTCCCGGCGTTGGGTCCCGATCGCCGTTGCGGCCGCTTCGGCCATGGCGGTCGCGTTGCTGGGTGCGGCGGCGACCGATATCGGGCCGTGGTATCTCGGCCTGCGCAAATCCGGCCTTAACCCGCCGGACTGGCTGTTCGGCCCGGCCTGGACGGTGATCTACGCATTGTGCGCCATCTCGGGCGTGACGGCTTGGCGGGCTGCGCAGACACGTGGGCAGCGCCAGCGGGTGCTGCTGCTATTCGCAGTCAACGCGCTGCTGAACGTGCTGTGGAGCGAGCTGTTCTTCAGCCTGCGCCGTCCGGACTGGGCGTTCACCGAGGTCGCGCCGTTCTGGCTGAGCGTGCTGGCGCTGATCGTGTTGCTGTGGCCGGTGTCGCGCCGGTCGAGCGGGCTGCTGGCGCCCTACCTGCTGTGGGTGGCGTTCGCCGGATACCTGAACTGGGCGGTCGTGCGCCTGAACGGGCCGTTTGGACAGGCCTAAGGCAATGAAAAAGGTGAGGCGGACGACATGATGGACGTGGCTCTCGAAGGGATCTGCACGCGGCACACCGCACCGGCACAGGCGAACCCGCATGTGTCTCCGCATCACCCCGGCCTGCCGCTGCGGGTCGGCACCCGCGCCTCGCCGCTGGCCCTGGTGCAGACGCGCGCCTTCCTGAACACGCTGACCAAGTTCTGTCCCGTGCTGCGTGGCATGGACGTGTTCCAGGAGCATGCGATCCGCACCACCGGCGACGCGTCCCAGGCGAGCGGCCGGCGGCTGGCCGATATTGGCGGCAAGGGGCTGTTCTCCAAGGAGATCCACGAGGCGCTGGTGGATCGGCGGATCGACTTCGCGGTGCACTCGCTGAAGGATCTGGAGACGTTCCTGCCCGACGGGATCGTGCTGGCCTGCACGCTCACGCGGGAGGATGCGCGGGATGCGCTGATCCTTGGCCAGGATTGCGAGATCGTGGAGGGGGACGACCCGTATGCCAGCCTGCCGCATGGTGCGGTGATCGGCTCCAGCTCGGTGCGGCGGCAGGCGCAGTTGCTGCACGCCCGCCCCGACCTGCGGATACGCACCATCCGCGGCAACGTGCACGGCCGCTTGGACAAGGTGAAGCGTGGCGAGTTCACCGCCAGCCTGCTGGCACTGGCGGGCATGCGCCGGCTCGGGCTGGAGGACGAGGCCTCGGTCGTGATCGACACGGACGTCATGGTGCCCTCCGCCTGCCAGGGGATCGTCGGCGTCACCGTCCGTGCCGACTCGACCGAGCTGCGCGAGCTGCTGTCGGCGATCGAGGACCCTGTGGCGAAGGCGGTCTCCAACGCCGAGCGGGCGCTGCTGGCGGCGCTGGATGGCTCGTGCGCCACGCCGATCGGCGGCTACGCCCGGCCGTTGCCGGGGCGGCGGCTGCATCTGACGGGGTTGGTGGCGCGGGAGGATGGTAGCTTCCTGCTACGCCGGTCGATGGAGTGTTCGTTCGCGGACGCAATTCGGGCAGGGGCGGAGTTGGGGGCGGGGTTGCGGGCGGACAGCCCGGCGGATGTGTTCGTCGGGCCGCGGTAGGGGCTTCCGGACCAGCAGTCGGTCACTGCCCCCCATCCCTAGCCCCTTCCACAAGGGAAGCGGGACCGGATCGCCGTGGAACGAGGCACCAGCCTGACGCAGCACAACCCGCTCGGACAATCACTGGCGCCGTGGGCCAGCCAGCCGGCGACCGCGGGGTTCCGCACCCAGGACACCTACGTCTTCTGCATCGGCCCGGACGGCGTGATGAGCGCCCACCCGAGTGCCCTGTTGCAGGGCCACGACGTGCGGGACCTGCATGACCAGACTGGCAACTACTTCATCGCGGCGATGCTGAAGATGGCGGTGGCGGGCGAGGTGCTGGACATGCGCTATCTGTTTCGCCGCCCTGGCAGCACGATCGCTGCGACGCCGGAGCAGCTGCGTGCCGATTGGGTGGAGTACCTCCGCCTGATGGACGAGCAGACGAAGGCACAGGATGGCGCGATCGGGAAGGTGCAGGCCGTCGAGACGACGCTGACGGCCTCACGGTAGCACGCCGGCCTCCACCTGCTACCTTGTCACAGTGTAAGCGGTTCCCGCTCAGACCGTGCGGATCGCCGCCGTCAGCGCCGTCCGGGACAGGCCGGCAAACGTGACCTGCGATCCGTCGCCGAGGCTGAGCACGCTACCGCCTGCGACCGCGCTCGAGGCCGCCACGGAGTAGGTCGGGTAGCCGTGCAGGGCGACGGTCCCGCCCGTAGCCGCGAAGTTGGTGACGGTGACGTTCGCCGTCCCTGGGTTTACAAGTAGAGGACGCGTTCCAAGGCGGCTAGGCCGGGGCGGGCTCCATCGCCCCCAACAGGACGATCGTGCCGTCCGCTTCGGCCCGCACAGGATAGACGCGGATCGAGCATTCCGTGCCGATCCCGGCGCCGGTGCGCAGGTCATAGGTCCGGTCGTGCAGCGGGCAGACGACGGCGCCGTTGTCCATCAGGCCGTCCGCCAGCGGGCCGCCCTTGTGGGGGCAGCTCGCCTGGGTGGCGAAGACGTGGCCGTCGCGGGCGTGGAACACAGCGATCAGCATCTCGCCCGCTGGACCGGGGACCGTGAAGTTGCGGCCCTCGCCGGGGGGGATCTGCGACAGCTTGCCGATCGGATGGTCCATGCTCAAACCTCCGCCGGCACCTTGGAGGTGAACTGGTTCTCGGTCTTGGGCTGGTCGCGTTCCTTCCATGGGTCCCGTACGGCGGCGCAGGACGCGTCCAGCGCCGTGTCCAGCGCTGCGACGATACCCTCGCTGTCGTCCACCACCACCGCCCGGGCGCGCTCGATGCCCATGCGCTCGATGAAGGTGTGGGTGCGTTCCTTGTACTTTGCGTTCTCGCGGTACCACTGGATGAAGCGGCCGGTGACTTCCATCACCGCGTCCTCGCCATCCACGGTGCACAGCACGTCACCCTTGCGGATGGCGGACCCGGCGGCGCCGCCGACGTAGATCTCCCACTTGTCGTTGCCGATCGCGACGGCGCCGATATCCTTGACCATCGCCTCGGAGC
>CAXSEG010000225.1:0-7651 GCA_964235545.1 uncultured Acetobacteraceae bacterium | reverse complement strand
TGTCGTTCAGGCTGGCGACCTCGGACACGGCCAGGAACTCGGCCCGGCGCATCGCCTCCCGCACCGCGTCACCGTTGGGCATGGACACGGCCGGGTTGGTGCCGATCACCCACAGCGCCTTCACCTGGCCCTTCGCCACCGCCTCGAACAGCGAGACGGCCTTCAGCCCCGGGCCATTGGCCAGGTTCGGCGCGCCCCAGAACTCCCGCAGCAACGCCATCTGGTCGGAACGGCCGTATTCCAGGTGCGCCGCCAGCAGGTTGGATAGCGCCCCCACTTCCCGGCCGCCCATCGCGTTCGGCTGCCCGGTCAGGCTGAATGGCCCCGTGCCGGGCTTGCCGATGCGGCCGGTCAGCAGGTGCACGTTCAGGATCGCGTTCACCTTGTCCACGCCGGAGGACGACTGATTCACCCCCTGGCTGAACAGCGTGACCGTTTTGGGTGTGCGGGCGAACAGCTCGTAGAACCGGGTGATCTCCGCCTCGCGGATCCCGCATGCGGCGGCGACGCTGGCCACGGTGCCGCCGGCCGCGACCGCATCGAGCGTGTCGTCCAGGTAGGTGGCATACACGCTATCGGTCCGGCCGCTGCGGTGCAGGTAGCGCAGCAAGCCGGCGAACAGCGCCACGTCCGTGCCGGGCGCGATCGCTAGGTGCATGTCCGCCCCCTCGCAGGTCGCGGTACGGCGCGGATCGATCACCACCACGCGCATGTCCGGCCGGTTGGCACGGGCGGCGGCGATGCGCTGGAACAGCACGGGGTGGCACCAGGCGGTGTTGCTGCCCACCAGCACCACCAGATCCGCCAGCTCCATGTCCTCGTAGATGCCGGGGACGACGTCCTCCCCGAACGCCCGGCGGTGCCCGGCCACCGCCGACGACATGCACAGCCGCGAGTTACTGTCGATGTTGCCGGTGCCGAGGAAGCCCTTGGCGAACTTGTTGAACGCGTAATAGTCCTCGGTCAGCAATTGGCCGGACACGTACAGCGCCACGCTGTCCGGCCCATGCGCGGCCATGGTGCTGCGGAACGTGTCGGCGATGCGGTCCAGCGCTGCGTCCCAGCTCGCGCGCTGGCCGCCGACCTCCGGGTAAAGCAGGCGATTGCGCAGCGACAGGGTCTCGCCGAGGGCCGTGCCCTTGACGCAGAGGCGGCCGAAATTGGCCGGATGTTCCGGGTCTCCGGCGATATCGGCGGTTTCCCGGCTGGTGGGTGTCGCGAGCACGCCGCAGCCGACGCCGCAATAGGGGCAGGTGGTGCGGGTGGGGAGTGGAAGTGTGTCGCTCATGCTCCATCCATACCGTCGTCTCGCGGCATCAATACACGTCCCGCAGATACCGCCCCTGCCGGGCCAGCGACCCGGTCCAGTCCTTGGCCGCCGCCTCCGTCATTCCGCCCTGCTTGGCAGCCACGTCACGCAACGCCGTGTCCACATCCTTCGCCATCCGCATCGCATCGCCGCATACGTAGAAATGCGCCCCGTCCTGCAGCCACTGCCACAACTCGGCCGCGCGCTCGCGCATCCGGTCCTGGACATACACCTTAGCTGCCTGGTCGCGCGACCATGCCGTGTCCAGCCGCGTCAGCGTGCCATCCGCTAACCAGGCCTTCAACTCGCCGTCGAACAGGAAGTCGGTCGCCTCGTGCTGGTCGCCGAAGAACAGCCAGGCCCGCCCGCTCACCCCCATGGCCGCACGCTCCTGCAGGAAGGCGCGGAACGGCGCGATGCCGGTGCCCGGCCCGACCATGATCACGGGCGTGGCCCGGTCCGCGGGCAGGCGGAAATGGCTGGGCTGGATAGTGGCCAGGATCTGCCCGTGCACGGCCGCCCGGTGCGCCAGGAACGCGCTGGCGATGCCGTGGCGCACCCGGCCCCGCCGCTCCGCCCGCACCACGCCGACGCACAGATGCACCTGGCCCGGCTCGGCCCGTAGCGAGGAGGCGATCGAATACAGCCGCGGCTTCAACGCCGGCAGCGAGCGCGCGAGGTCGAACAGACGAGGGCGGGCGGAGGGATACGCCTCCAGCAGGTCCAGCAGGTCGGCATCCGCCGGCTCCGCGCTATCCTCGCCGCCGGCCAGGCGGCGAAGGGAAGCCGCCTCGGCCGGATCGGCAGTGCCGGCCATCAGCAACATCGTGCGGTCGAGCGGGCGGGCGATGTCCACCTGCCAGGCGAACGCCTCGCGCACCGTGCGCATGGTCCCGTCCGGGCATGGCACCAACTCGTCTCCCAGCGCGCCGAGCGCCTGCAGGCACAGGTCCACCAATGCCGGGTCACCCGGGGCGTGGATGCCGATGGAGTCACCGGGTTCGTAGCTCAGCCCCGAGGGCGACAGGTCGATCCGCACGTGCCGCACGTCCTTGGCGGACGCGTCGCCGGTCAGCCGCTCGGCCGCCAGCACGCGCACGGGCATGCCGTGCACCGGCGGGGCAGGGGGCGGCTCCGGCGCGGCCAGCGCGTCCGCCGGGCGCTCGGCCAGCAATGCCCTCACCATCTTCGCAGTCGGCTTGGCCCCGGGCACACAGAGCGAGGCGGACGTTTCCCGCCCGCTGGCGAGCGCCTCGGCATAGGTCTGGCAGAGGTAGCCGCACTGGCCGCAATCCAACTGCGCCATCGCCGCCATTAGCTTGCGCTCGAACGGCCGGTCCTCGGCCAACGCCAGCCGGTCGTCTAGCGCCAGCGCCGGGTCGTGCCAGGGAAAATCCTCCTCCGCGGCCGCACCAACCGGGCTGGACACGGACATGTTGCCGTCGTCGCCCGCGTTATACAGCCCGGCCAGGAAGCCGTTCAGCCACGCGCGCTGGGCGGGAGAGAACGGTGCGCTTTCCGGGATCACCGGTCCGCCGCCGCCGATCGGGGACAAGGCGTTCATGCGGCCACCAGGGCCGCCAGCGCATCGTCCGTCTGCGCGGCGGACCAAGCCTGGAACCCCTGACCCGGCGCGCGCCCGGCCATCCAGGCCTGCAGCAAAGCGAGCACAAGCGGCGGCAACGCCTCTGCTGCCACCGCCGGGCGGATCAGCCGGCCGACCGCCTGGTTCGGCCCGGCGCCACCGCCGACATGCAGGTCATAGCCCTCCACCATGTCCTCGCCCCGCTCCACCTTGGCCCCGAGCAGCCCGATATCGGCGATGTAATGCTGCGCGCAGGAGTTATGGCAGCCGGTGAGATGGATGTTCACCGGGCCGTCCACGGCAATCCGCTGCTCCAGCCAGTCCACCAGCGCCGCGGCATGGCCCTTGGTGTCGGAGGCGGCGAACTTGCACCCGGCATTGCCCGTGCAGGCCACCAGCCCCGTGCGCAACGGGCCGGCGCTGTGGCCCAGCCCGAGCGCCTCGATCGCGGCCAGAGCCTCGGCCATCCGGGCGTCCGGAATGTCCGAGATCAGCAGGTTCTGCCACACCGTCAGCCGGAGGGTGCCGGAGCCGAACCGGTCCGCGACGTCCGCCAGGCCGCGCAGCCGCTCCGCGGTGATCCGCCCCACCGGCACCACGACGCCGACATAGGACAGGCCCGGCTGCTTCTGCGCGTGCACGCCGACATGGGCGGCGCGCGATTGCGGCGGCACGGCGCCGACCGCCTCGGCCGGCACGCGGGTGAGGGGGCGGCCCAGCTCCGTCTCCACCGCCGCCAGGAAGCGGTCGAAGCCCCAGTCGTCCAGCACGTATTTCAGCCGCGCCTTGCTGCGGTCCGTCCGGTTCCCGCTGGCGATGAACACGCGCAGGATCGCGTCGCATACGGGCGTGGTGTCCGCCGGCGCCACGATCACGCCGGTCTGCCGCGCGAAATCCCGGTGCCCGGTGATGCCGCCGAGCGCCAGGCGGTAGTATATCCCGGGTTCCACCCCGAACCCGGCGGCCACCGGGACGGCGGTGAACGCGACGTCGTTCGTGTCCTCCAGCACCGGGATCGTGCCGCTGCCGTCGAACGCGATGTTGAACTTGCGCGGCAGGCCGTAAAGCTCGCGGTGGTTCAGGATGTGGTGGTGGATGCGCCGCGCATCGGCCCGCGTATCGATCAGCTCCTGCGCGTCGATCCCCGCGGTCGGGCTGCCGGTGACGTTGCGCACGTTGTCCGCGCCGGACCCGCGGGAGGTGAGGCCGAGATCGGCCAGCCGGGTCAGCACCTCCGGCGCATGGGCGGCGGCGATCTCGCGGATCTGCAGGTTGGCGCGGGTGGTCACGTCCGCGAAGCCGCCCCCCAGCTCCGCCGCGATGTCCGCGACACCGCGGACTTGCAGGGTATTGAGGATTCCGCCCGGCATGCGCAGCCGGCACATGAAGCTGTTCTGCGCCGGGGCCACGTAGAACAGGCCGTGGAACTTGGTCAGGAAGACGTCCGTCCCTTTCGGGAACTTCTGCTCGGTCGCGAGCGCGCTGATCTCCGCGAAGCGGTCGAGCGGGTGCTTCTTCCGCTTGGCCTTCTCCTCCGGCGCCAGTCTGCCGCCGGCGGCGACGGTGCGGTCCTGCGCCGCCCGTTGCAGGTCCGTCGGATCGGGGGCGGCGGCGGGCGCGCCGGCGGCGAAGGGTCCGCGCTTGGCCTCCACGCCGGCCATGAAGCCCTTGAGGTATTCCTGCTGCTCCGCGGTGAAGGCCTGGTCGGTCATGCGGCCCATTCCTCGGGCTGGAAAGCCGGGCCGAAAGGCAGCAGCGGCCGGGCGGCGCCAATCGGGCGGCCCTCCTTGATCAGCTTCAGGTACCAGGGCGCGTCCTTCACGTCGCCATACAGCACCGCACCGACCAACCGGTCCTCCCGCACCACCAGCATGCGGTATTGCCCCGCCTCCGCGTCGTCCAGCACGATCGGGTCCGCGCCCTCGATGTCGCCGGCTGACCAGACGCCGGCGCCCGCCACCTTCAGCGCCGTCGCGTCCGACACCGCCACGTAGCGCTTGTTCTCGCCCTGGCCCCCCGCTTGATCGAGGATGTGGGCCGCCGCGATCTCCGCCTGCGCGAAGGCCGGGGCCACCAGCCCGATGCACTGCCCGGCGTGCTCCGCGCACTCGCCGATTGCCCAGACCGCAGGATCGTCCGTGCGCATCGTGTCGTCCACCAACACCCCGCGGTTCACCGCCAACCCGGCGGCGCGCGCAAGCCCGGCATGCGGGCGGATGCCGACCGCCATCACCACAATCTTGGCCGGGACCCGGCGGCCATCCGCCAACAACACCGCATCCGGCTCGATCGCCACCGTCTTGGCCTGGGTGATCACGGCGATACCTTGCCCGGCGAGCCGCCGCTCCAGTAATGCGGCGGCACCTTGGTCCAGCTGGCGATCCATCAGCCGGCTGGTCGCGTGCAGCACCGTGACGCGCATGCCGCGCTTGGCGAGCCCGGCCGCCGCCTCCAGCCCCAGCAGGCCGCCGCCGATCACCACGGCATCACCGCCGCTGGCCGCGTGGGTGATCATCTGCTGCACGTCCCAAAGCGTGCGATACATGAGCACGTTCGGCCCGTCCGCCCCGGGAAACGGCAGGCGCACGGGCTGCGCGCCGGTCGCCAACACCAGGTGGTCATACCCGATGCGCTCGCCACCGGCCATCACCACCGCGCGTTCGGCCCGGTCCAGCGCCACTACCGTCGTGTCGGGGCGCCAAGATATGCGACTGGTTTCCAGGTGCTCGGCGTGGTGAGTGACGAGGGCGTGCTCCTCCACGTCCCCGGCCAGGAGCAGGCTGAGCGCCACGCGGTTATAGGGATGGGTCGGCTCGGCCCCGATCAGGGTCACGCTCGCACCGCCCGCGGCCAGCCGGTCGGCACACCGCGCACCGGCCGGCCCGGCCCCCACGATCACGACCCGGGATGAACGATCGACTTCCATGAACCACACTATAGCCACGGCCCGGGCAGCGTAAAACCTTGCGGACCAAATGTGATACGCCCAGGAGCACTAAATGCCTGCCAAGAAAGCAGTTATGGGCAGTCTGCTCAAAAAGACACCAGCGACTGTCCCGTCATCTGCTCCGGCTGCTCGAGGCCCATCAGGTCGAGCAGCGTCGGCGCGAGGTCGGCCAACCGCCCGTCCTGCAGCGCCGTAGCGCCGGCGCAGGCCACGAACACCGGCACCGGATTGGTCGTGTGGGCGGTATGCGACGCACCAGTCTGCGGGTCGCGCATCAGCTCCGCATTGCCGTGATCCGCCGTCACCAGCAACGCCCCACCCGCCTCCGCCACCGCCGCCGCGATGGCGCCGAGCCCGGTATCCACCGCCTCCACCGCCGCGATCGTGGCCGGGAGGCTGCCGGTGTGGCCGACCATGTCCGGATTGGCGAAGTTCAGGATCAGCATGTCGAACTGCCCCGACCGGATCGCCGACACCGCACGGGCTGTCAGCTCCGGCGCGCTCATCTCGGGCTGCAGGTCATAGGTGGCGACCTTGGGGGAGGGCACCATGACCCGCTCCTCCCCGGCGAAGGGCTGCTCCCGCCCGCCATTCATGAAGTAGGTGACGTGCGGATACTTCTCGGTCTCGGCCAGCCGCAACTGGCGGCGGCCGGCGTTGCTGACCGCCTGGCCCAGGATGCCGGCCATGGAATGGGGCGGGAAGATCGCCTGCATCAACGACGCGAGTTCGTCGCTGTAGCGCGTCATGCTGACGGCGGCGGCCAGGCGCGGCGCCGTGCGGGGGAAGCCGGTGAACGCCGGGTCGAGCAGGGCGGCCGAGAGCTCGCGGATGCGGTCGGCGCGGAAGTTGAAGGACAGCAAGGCGTCGCCATCCGCCATCCCCCTGTAGCCGCCGATGATCGCCGGGTCGATGAACTCGTCGGTCTTGTCCCGGGCGTAGCCGTCCTGGATGGCGGCGGCGGCGGTCGCGAACGGGGCGCCCTCGGCATGGGCGATGGCGGCGAAGGCGCGGCTCACCCGCTCCCACCGGTTGTCACGGTCCATCGCCCAGTAGCGGCCACAGACGGTCGCGATCGCCGCCCCTTCGGGCAGTGCCGCCTCGAACGCGTCGAAATACCCGGCGGCGGAGCGCGGCGGCGCGTCCCGCCCGTCGGTGAAGGCGTGGATGCGGACGGGGATGCCCTCGGCCACGACGATGCGGGCCAGCGCGGCGGCATGGTCCTGATGCGCGTGCACGCCCCCGGTGGAGACCAGGCCCAGCAGGTGGCACGTCCCGCCCGTCTTGTGCAACGCGCCGAACAGCCCCCGCATCGCCGGCCCCTCGCCGAGCGACCCGTCCGCGATGGCGCGCGCGATCCGCGGCAGATCCTGCGTCACCACCCGGCCGGCACCGATATTGAGGTGGCCGACCTCGGAATTGCCCATCTGCCCCGGCGGCAGCCCGACATCCTCGCCCGAGGTGCGCAGGAAGGCATGCGGCCCCTGCGCCCACAGCCGGTCGAAATTGGGCGTCCGGGCCTGTCGCACGGCATTGTCCGCGTCGTCCGCCCGCCAGCCCCAGCCATCCAGGATCATCAGCATGACGGGACGGGGAACGCTGGGCATGTCGGAGCTCCGATCGCTGGTATGACGGACCTTACTCTTCTCCCTCTCCTTCTGGGAGAGGGCCGGGGTGAGGGAGGTTGGGATCCCGTAAGCGCCAGAAATGTGAGTGGATGCTCCTTACCCCGGCCGCCCCGCCCGGTGATATGGGTGCCCGGCGGCGATCGCCCGCGCGATCGAGGCCGCCGCCGCCTCGGGCTGCATCA
>CAXSEG010000224.1:0-7669 GCA_964235545.1 uncultured Acetobacteraceae bacterium | reverse complement strand
CGGCGAAATCTGATACGAACTTCATCGCGGGCCCTGGTTGAGTGCAGACACTCGTATCCTGGGCCTAGACGGTAAACAAATGACTAATGCGGCCTAACCCGCAATCGGTCGTTCCTCCCGCGCTAGGGCCCCGGCGAGGGTACGTCCCGCAGGGGCGCCGGGACCGAGGACGGCAGGGGTGGCAGGCAGCGGCATTGCGGCATAGCCGGGCGGCGGACACGATGCACGATCCGGCGTGGCTTCGGCGGCGGGCCGCTATAGATCAGTGGCGGCGGCACGAAGATGGGCGGCGGTGCATACAGCACCGGCGGAGCGATGTAGTAGGGAGCCGGGTAGTAGCCATAAGGGCGCGAGTAATACCCGCCATACAAGCCGCCGAGCGCCAGGCCGGCCCCGAAGCCTGGACCGAACCCGCCATAGCCGTAGCCGCGGTAACCATAGCCGCCGAAGCCACCATAGCCGCCGCGGTAACCACCGTAGAATGCTTTCGCCGACGTGGCGGACAGCGTTCCAGCGGCCAGAACGGCCAACATCACAAACCCACAACGACGCACCAACGTCATCACTGCAATCCCTATCCGAGGGGCCTCGCGGCGGTGTTTCGGTCCGGATCGTGGCGGAAATGGGGAGCGGCAGCGCACACATCCATCACGGATCGGGGAGCACGCGCCGGGTGCTGCGGCTAGAACTCCCGCAACACCTCCCGCAGCGTCGCCCCTTCATACCGGGTCCGCACCAGTCCACGCCGCTGCAACGCCGGCACCAGGCCCTCGGTGATCTCCACGACGGCCCGGCGGCTCGCGCGCTGGAACGGCGTGCTCACCAAGAAGCCGTCGCCGCCGATCGCCTCCATCGCAGCACCCATCTTGTCCGCCACCTCGTCCGGCGTGCCGATCAGCTGCAGACCGCTCTCGTACCGTTCGGCCGCGAGCTGGCGGAGCGTCTTGCCGCTGCCCCATTGCGCGAACTTGTCGAGGGAGCCCTGTTCCCCGTTGGTGGTCAGCGGCGGCAGTTCGCGGTCCAGGTCAAACTGGGAGAAGTCGATGTCGGTCACGGTGCCGATCGCCGCCAGCGCCGCCTCGACGAAGGCGGGGGCGCCTACCATGCGGCGGTGCTTGGCCCAGGCCTCCTCGGTCGTCTCGCCGATCACGGGGTAGATCAGGAACAGCACCTTGATGTCGTCCGGGTCACGCCCGGCGGCGGCGGCGCGGGCCCGAACGTCGTCGCGGTACGCCTTCATGCCAGTTAGGCCGTTGGCGGTGGCAATGATGCTGTCGGCGGTGCGGGCGGCGAACTCCCGCCCGCGGGGGGAGCCGCCAGCCTGCACGAAGGTCGGGCGGCCCTGGGGCGACGGGACCGTGTTGAGCGGACCACGGCACTTGAAGAACTTCCCCTCGAAATGGATCGCCTGGACCTTGGTGTGGTCGGCGAAGGTGCCGGTGGCCCGGTCCATGACCACGGCGCCGGGGCCCCAGGAGTCGAACAGGCGGCAGACCAGCTCGACGTATTCGTCGGCCATGGCGTAGCGCTGCTCGCGGGGCGGCAGCTCGTCCATGCCGAAGTTCTGCGCGGCGGCGTCCTCGCCGGAGGTGACGATGTTCCAGCCGAACCGTCCGCCGGCGATGTGGTCGAGCGTGGTGCAGAGCCGGGCGAGCATGAAAGGCGGGTAGGCCATGGTGGACATCGTTGCCACCACGCCCATGCGGCTGGTGCCGGCGGCGATCATGGCGGCGAGCGGCATCGGGTCGTGTTTCGGGGCCTGCAGGGCGTGCTTCAGCGTGGCTTCGGCCGTTCCGCGATAGGCTTCGGACACCATGAGCGTGTCCTCGAGCATGATGTAGTCGAAGCAGGCGCGCTCCATCGCCTGCGCCATCTCGACGTAGAACTTGCCGTCCCAGGGCGGGGTGGCGGGGGCGTAGGAGTGGTTCCACTCGCCGGCGGAGAAGTTGCAGAACCACGCGAGGTGGAAGCGGTCGGGCATCGGTCTACTCCGTCCTTTGGCAGACGGGAGGCAAGATCGGTGCCGCCGCGCTACCGGGTGATCTCGCCGTCCATCGCCGCGCCGTGCTCCAGCGCCTTCCACATCTGCACGTCGCGCTCGGCGGTCCATATCTGCGGGCGGTCGAGCCCTTTGGCCTCGTCATAGGCGCGGGAGACGTCGAACGGCATGCAATGCTCGAAGATCACCCAGGCTCCATATTTCGGGCGCATCACGTCCATCGCCTCGGCATAGGTCTGGCCGAGGGTGGCACCCTGGCCGGCGCAGCGCTTTGCCACAGCGAACAGGTCCGCGGTGAAGCTGGCCGTGCCCTCGATCCCCTCCGCGACCTCGGCCTTGTTCGTCAGCGCCCGGCCCCGGCCTGGGACGAGGCGCTCGGCGCCGAGCGCCTTGACGGCGGCGAGCGTGCCGGGCCAGTCGCTGAAATGGGCGTCGCCGCAATACGGCGTGGCGCCGAACTCGACCGTGTCGCCAGCGAACAGCACGCGTTCCTTTGGAAGCCAGACCACGGTGTCCCCGGCGGTGTGGCTGCGGCCGATATGGATGATCTGCACTTCCCGGTCACCCATCCAAAGCGTCATCTTCTTGTGGAAGGTGAGCGTGGGCCAGGTCAGGCCGGGAATGCTGTCCTTGCCGCGAAACAGCCGGGGGAAGCGGCCGATCTCGCTGTCCATGTCCTGCTGGCCGCGCTCGACAATCATGTCCCGCGTCACGTCGGAGGCGATGACCTGCGCGCCGGGGTAGCCGGAGGCACCGAGGACGCGGACGGCGTGGTAATGGGACAGCACGACGTGGCGGACCGGCTTGTCGGTCACGGTGCGGATGCGGGCGATCACGTCGGCGGCCATGGCCGGTGTCGCCTGGGCGTCCACCACCAGCACGCTGTCCGGCCCGATCACCACGCCGCTATTGGGGTCGCCCTCGGCCGTGTAGCCGTAGAGGCCTGGGCCGAGTTCGTCGAAGCTGACGACCTTGTCGGCCAGATCGTTGGCGCTCGCGAAACCGGACATGGCGGCCCTCATTTGTTGTTTTGGCCGAAGGGTAGACTGGGTTCGCCGGGTTTGCACGCGCGCTAGACGGGAGAAAGCATGGGCTCCGCCCCAAACCCCGCCAGAGGACAGTCGTCCTCTGGATACCTGGTGAAGGGGATGTGGCGCTAGACCTGCGCCAGCACCGGGGGTGTGCGTTCGCAGCAGCAGACTGCGTTCCGCCCCAGGGCCTTGGCCTGGTAGAGCGCGTGGTCGGCGGCGTCCATCAACTCGCTTGCCTCGCAGTTCAGGCTGTAGGGGCGGATCGTCGCCGTGCCGATGCTGATGGTGACGGTGCCGCTGCTGCTGCCTTCGTGGCGGAGGCCAAGGCTGGCGACGCTGGCACGCAGGCGTTCCGCCACCTGGACCGCGCCGGCTTCCTCCGTGACCGGGAGGATGATGCCGAACTCCTCGCCGCCGATCCGCGCCGGCAAGTCGGCAGGGCGATACGCCTGGCCAGCCAAGGCAGCCCCCACCGAGCGTAGGCACCCGTCCCCGGCTGGGTGGCCGTAGCGGTCGTTGAATCCCTTGAACCAGTCGATGTCGACCATGAGGAGGGAGATCGCGGTCTGCTCGCGCTGCGCCCGCCGCCACTCGGCCGCCAGCGTCTGCTCGAACGCGCGACGGTTGGCGAGGCCCGTCAGCACGTCCGTCTGAAGCATCTGCTCGAGTTGGGCGTTTGCGTCCGCAACCCGACCCGCCTCGCGCATCAGTTCCGACAGCAGGCCGAACAACACGCTCACGCCGGTCATCAGGCTCAGCGCACGGGCGGCATACCAACCCAAGGTGAACCGTCCGGCCCCGCTCAGCGTCAACTCGACATCGAGACAGGCCGCGAGCAGAGCGATGGTGAGCCATAGGCTGAGCACGTCCTTGCAGCGCAACCGGGTGATAACCAGGAACTCCGCCACGAGCATCAAGGCCAGCACGAGCGGACCGATCCCCGTGGTGATCAAGCCGCCATAGTCGCTGCCGCGGATCAGTTCGGGCAGCCAAGGCAGCCCCGCGGTGGCGATCCCCGTGAGCGCGGCGACCGCCAGGCCGGTGCAGGTTACGCTCCGGCGGATGTCGGCCCGCTTCAGCGGGCCATCCCCGCCCCATGCGAAGCGGATGATACAGACCGCAAACCCGCCATGCCAGGCGCACCAGAGCCAGACGGCCGAGCCACCGGTGCCGATGATAGGGCTGGCCGACACGGCGCCGGGAAAGGCGAGGAGATGCGACACCGTGATCGTCGCCGCGAACAGATACGCCGCACCGAGACGCAGCATCGATCGCCGGCGGGACAGCCGGGCTTGGGCAAAAAGCAGCCCCGCCGTCAGCCCATCGACCAGCAGGGTGATGGCCCCGAACGCGGGCATGAAGCCCGGTTCGGCCGCCAACTGAACCCGGCTGAACGGCAAGCACGCCACACCCAACGTCACGAGCAGGGCTGCTACCACGATCGTGCCGATGCGATGGCCACGATCCAACGAGCCACCATTGATCAAAGGATAGTCGGCCAAGATGTCTACGTCCCGATGTTCTATCGGCAGACCGTATCTTCCGAACAGTTAACGAACCGAAAAAGACGCTCATCGCCACGCTGTCATTTACGACGCTTACGTGATGAACGGCCGCGGCAGAACCACCCCCGCGCGGACCGTCCGGCGGCGCAGCTGCTGGATCACGACGGGCAGGCCCATGCCGTCCGGCAAGTCCGGATGCGGCGCCTCGATCCACGCACCCTCGAGGGTGCGCATCGCGGCGTCCAGGGCCGGCAGCATCGCCGGCGGGGACGTCTCCTCCGGGGTCAGGAACAGCCCGTGGCGCCGGGCCCAGAGACCGGTGTCCCGCCGGCTGGACCAGACCGCGACCGGCACCCCGAGCACCAGACCGGGCAGCAGCGTCACCGCGAGCACGGGGGTCCAGGGCAGCACCGCTGCGACCATGCAGGCGGCGAGGGTGAGCGGAAGGCCGAAGCGCCCCCAGGTCTCGCGCCAGCCCAGGCCGCGGTCGTCGCGCGGCTGGGCGTCCCAGCGGACGACGCGGCCAGCCAGCGTGCTCGCCACGAACACGCTGTAGAACACCAGGGACACCGGCCCGGCCAGCAAGCTGAAAGCCTGGTCCAGCACCACGCTGGCCAGCAGCCGCGGCCGGCCGCCGAAGCTGCGTGCCGAGCGGCCGTCGACCAGGATGCCTGCAACGGACAGCAGGCGCGGTGCGAACAGCAGCGTCAGCACCATCGTCCATAGCCAGGAGGAGGCGCCGGGTTCACCGGACCCGTGCCGTGGGAGCGCCGCACCGGCCGCGGCCAGGACGATGAACAGCGGCGCCGAGAGGTAGTGCGCGATGCCCTGGCCGAGATGCACGAGGGAGGCGAGCTTCAGCCCCTCCGCCCGCAGCACGCCGAAATGCTGCAGGTTCCCCTGGCACCAGCGGCGGTCCCGGTCGAGGTGGTCGAGCAGGTTGGTGGGCGTTTCCTCCCACGAGCCGCCATGCTGCCCCCCGGGCCCGTCCGGCAGCATCCAGACATCCCAGCCGGCGCGCAGCAGCAGCGCCGCCTCCACCGTGTCGTGGCACAGGATCTCGCCGCCGAGCGGGGCGCGGCCGGGGAGGGTCGGCAGGCCGCAATGCCCGGCGAAGGCGGCGATGCGGATGATGGCGTTGTGGCCCCAGTAGCTGCCGCGCGGCCCCTGCCACCACGCGACGCCGCGGGCCAGCAGCGGGCCGTGCAGGCGGGCGGCGAATTGCTGCATGCGGGCGAACAGGGTGGCGCGGCCGACCGGGTAGCACATGGACTGGATCAGCCCGGCATTCGGGTTGGCCTCCATGGCACCCACCAGCCGGGCGATCGCCGCACCGGTCATCAGGCTGTCGGCGTCCAGCACGACCATGTAGTCATACTCGGCGCCCCAGCGGCCGATGAACTCGGCGATGTTGCCCGTCTTCCGTCCGGCATTGCTGACCCGGCGGCGATAGTGGATGGCAAGCCCGTGCGCGGGCATCTGCGCGAGCAGGCGCCGGTAAGCCTGCTCCTCCGCCGCGGCGCCGGTGGCGGAGCGCGTGTCGCTCAGCACGAACAGGTCGGCCGTGCCGAGCCGCTCGCTCGCCAGCGAACGGGCGATAACCCCGGCGGCGGCGAACACGCGGGTCGCGTCCTCCTCGTAGATCGGCAGCAGCACGGCGGTGCGGGCGCGGCCGGTGGGGGGCAGCAGCACCGGGCCGGCGACGCGGCGCCCGGCGCGCTGCCACAAGGCCACCAGCGCACCCAGCACGGCGCTCCAGGAGGACAGGGCCAGCAGACCCACGTTGACCGCCACCGCCCCGGCGTAGAGCAGGCGCGCGCCGCCGGTGAGCGGCATGGCCCGCAGCGCGAGGGCCAGGGCGGCCAGCGTCAGGAAGGCGACCGGGCCGAGGAAGCAGAGGTGGCGCAGCCACGGCTCGGGCGTCGGCTGGCGGGCCGCAGTGATGTCGGGCATGGCGGCGAGGGTTTTGGGCGAGAGATGCATGGTTGGCCTCGGCTGGGATAGCGCGCCGCTTGTCGGGCGGCGCTTCCAGCATCAAGGCCGGCCAGTGCGTCGAACTTGGGTCGGCTTTGTGTCGGATTTTGGTTTCGGGCAGGCACCCGATCTCCGTGCACTCGTGTCTCCGGCGCGTGGAAAACGGCAGAAAGCTCTGGAGTAACGCGGGCGTCTGGCGTCTAACGGCTAGCGTTTGTTGGGGAGCTTCGCCGTCCGGTGTCAACGACTGCCAAACCTTCGCTGCGGATCAAGGGCCGGTCCTTCGTCGCCCTGGTTCTGATGCCGGAGGCGCCGGTCGAGGAGTGGCTGGAGGCGCTGTGGGCGCAGATGGCGCGCTCGCCGACCTTCTTCGCCGGGCGCCCGGTGATCGTGGACCTGTCTGGGCTGGCGGGGCAGGAGGCGGGGTTCGAGGCCTTGGTCGGCACGCTCGAGAAGCGGGACATCCGGATCATTGGCGTGGAGGGTGCCGCCTCCGGCTGGACCGACAGCGAGGTGTGGGGCCGCCCGCCGATCGCCACCAACGGGCGCGCCGACCGCTTCATGGAGATCATCGAGGAGGTTCCCGAGCCGCCGGAGCCCACCTCTCTGGTGCTGCCCGGGCCGATCCGCTCGGGCCAAACCGTGTTCTTCGAGAAGGGGGACGTGACCGTGCTGGGCTCGGTGTCGTCCGGGGCGGAGGTGATCGCGGGCGGATCGATCCACGTGTATGGCACATTGCGGGGCCGGGCGATTGCGGGCTTCACCCAGCCCACGGCCGGCGTGTTCGCCCGCCGGAACGAGGCGGAGCTGATCGCGATCAACGGCATCTACAAGGTGGCCGACGACATGAACCCGCTGCTGCGTGGTAAGCCGGTGCACGCGACGCTGGATGGCGACTCGGTCGTCATCGTCTCGATGCCCGATTGATGATGGTCTCAAAGATGCGGAGGACTTAGGATATGGCGGAGGTGCTGGTCGTAACATCCGGCAAGGGTGGGGTGGGAAAGACGACGTCCACCGCCTCGCTCGGGGTCGCGTTGGCGCAGTCCGGGCAGAAGGTGGTCATCGTCGATTTCGACGTGGGGCTGCGCAACCTGGACCTGATCATGGGCGCCGCACGCCGGGTTGTGTTCGACCTGATCAACGTGGTGCAGGGCGAC
>CAXSEG010000223.1:5203-7682 GCA_964235545.1 uncultured Acetobacteraceae bacterium | reverse complement strand
AGCGCGAATGGCTGCGACAGGGCTGAGGGTTCACCATCAGCGCTCAACGACAGCACCCCTTTCAGGAGCCGATGCATGAGGATCATCACTGTCGAGGAACATGTCATCGATCCCCTCATTGAGCGGGCGACGCATGCGGCTCTGGCCGCGGAAGCCGGGTATCTGGCCGACCTGGGAGGCAGCTTCGATGACAAGCCCCCGGCCTCGGCAGACCGCCCCTACCTGCTTCCAGTTTCCAAGGTCATGCCGAAAGCCACCGACGTAGGCGCCGGGCGGATCGCCGACATGGACGAGCACGGGATCGATATGCAGATCCTGTCTTACAGCAACCCACCCCAACTCGCTCCAGCGGGCCAGGGCGCCGAACTGGCGCGGGCCGCGAACGACAGAATGGCGGAGGCCGTGCGAGCCCATCCCACCCGGTTCGCCGGCTTCGCGGTGCTTCCCTGGCAGGACCCGCAGGCCGCCGCCCGGGAGTTGGAGCGGGCCGTCAAGGACCTGCATCTCAAGGGCACGCTCCTCATCGGCCGGCCAGGCAAGACGTTCCTGGACGATGCACGCTACGAACCCGTGCTGGCCAAGCTGAACGAGCTGAAGCTGCCGCTATACGTTCATCCAGGCGTTCCCTTGCCGCAAGTTCAGCAGCCCTACTACGGCGGCTTCGCAGGTGAGGTGACGGTGCGCCTGTCCGGGGCCGGATGGGGCTGGCACGCAGAGGCCGGCATCCAGGTCATCCGCATGATCCTGTCCGGCACGTTCGACAGATTCCCCGATTTACGGGTCATCAGCGGCCACTGGGGCGAGATGGTCCCGTTCTATCTTCAACGGTTGGACGATGTATTGCCACGCGAGGTCACCGGTCTGTCCCGGACCATCACGGAAACCTACACGTCGCAGGTCTACGTCACACCAAGCGGCATGCCCTACATGCCGCAGTTCGAGTTCATCCATAAGGTGATGGGCGCAGATCGCATTCTTTATTCGGTCGATTACCCCTACCTTACCAACACCGGGGCGCGCAGCTTCCTGGAGCGTTTGCCGATCAGCCAGACGGACAGGGTGAAGATCGCTTACGGCAACGCCGAATCTTTGTTGGGTCTATGAAACCCGTCTCGGCCGACGACACTGATTTGCGTCGCAGGCGCAGGGGTATGGCTGCTGAATCGTCAAGCGTGGTACGAGCTACGGCGTTGCGGGACCGGCGGCTCCCGACAAGGTCTTGGAGAGGAAGATGCGGCTTGTGCCCACCGGCAAACACGGGATCTCTCCCAGGCGGCGCCATCCATGGCGTTCGTAGAAGCCGGGGGCCTGGAACTAATCGTGTAAAGCACGGCGGCGACACAGCCGCGGCGTCTTCCCTCGTCTTCGAAGCGGGACAGGATTTCGCTTCCTAAGCCGGCACCGCGGTACTCGGACGGGAGATAGAATAAGTCGAGGAAGAGCAGACCGAGGGAGGTCCGCCCGATTGCGCCCCTAAGGACAGCGCCGGTGACCGGGTCGCGCGCCAGCGCGCCGACCGCCTCGCGGTCCGCATAGCCGATGGCGGCATCGTTGAACGCATTCAAGCCGGCGCCGATGACCGCTTCCATGTCTGGGGTTACGGTAGCCGTGACGGTGATGTGGGGTCTTGGCACAGTCTCACTCCAGCTCGCTTGGCTGCGAGCAGCCCACCTATGGCGGTTGGTGGGGTTAGCACGTCACTGCCATAGAGGTTGCCCATCCTTGTAGGGTGGGATGCGCTTCGGCATCCCACCGACACGCGCACGACGGTGCGATGGAGTCATACCAGCCAGCTTTGAACTTAATCCGGCGACGGTGGGCTGAAGCCCACCCCACGCTCACAGTGTAGGGTGGGCTTTAGCCCACCGCCAAAGTCAAAACCAAAGCTCGTCGGTATCACTCCATGGAAACGATCGGCTAATAATAGCGCAACGCGAACGCGATCCGCCCACCCGCCGGGCCGACCGTGAAGGCCGCATCGGCGAACGAGGGCGGGCCAAACCGCATCTTCGCGTCGTTGGAGAAACCGATCCCCTCGGTCGGGATGCCGAACAGGTTGCGGTCGATCTTGCCGTTGTCGTTCTCGTCGCCGTAGGCCTGCGCCGCATAGCTGCCCGGCGGCACGCCCGCAATCCGCACCGTAACGGAGCCGGCAGCGGCCGGCGCGCGCCCCTTGTAGCGGCAGGTCGGCTGCAGGAACGTCGCCTGGTCGCACACCGCGACCAGGATCGTGCCCTTGGCCGAGTGGATGCCGGTCACCGTCACCTCCAGCACGCCATCGGCCTGCGCCGGGGAGGCACCAAGCAACAACAGCGCCGCGAGCCATCTCATTGCGCGGGATACGCACGGCCGCGCCACATCGCCGGGCGGCCGCGGAGGGAACGCACCAAGGCCGACCACTGCACCGCCAGCAGCGCCAGGATGCCGAACGGGTGCAGCAGCGCGCTCGCCTCCGGCTGGCGGAACCGGGCAGCCAGGA
>CAXSEG010000223.1:0-5193 GCA_964235545.1 uncultured Acetobacteraceae bacterium | reverse complement strand
AGCCCGATGGAAAGCACCAACGCCGCCATCGCCGGCACGCTCGGGCTGGCGAGCACCAGCACCAGCGGCAACACGTGGCCGCCGGCCAGCAGGACCGTCCAGACTAGTAGCGGCACCGGCTTGGCCATCCCCTCGGTCGCGTTCTTGCCCAGGCCGGACCACACCTCGGCTGCCGAGGCATACATCCGGACCGAGGCGATGTCCGTCGCGTCGAACAGCCCCGTCATGATGCCGGCCCGGCGAAACGCCCGCGGCAGGGTGATGCCGTCATGCAGCGAGGCGCGGATGGCCGCGTGCCCCCCCGCCGTCTCGTAGGCGGCACGGCGGGTGATGAACAACTGGCCGCACCCAGCGCCCAATCCGGGCGAGAGCGAGCGGCGCATCATCGCCATCGGCAGGTAACCGAGCAGCAGCAAATGGATCAGCGGCAGCAACAACTGCTCCGACCAGGTGCGGACCACCTGGTGCGGGAAGCCGCTGGCGAGCCCCACCTCGTGCGTCGCCATGAACCCGGCCATGCGCACCAGCGCGTCGGGTGCCAGGCGGACGTCGGCATCGGTGAACACCATCAGCTCGTGCCGGGCAGCGCGTGCCAGCAAGGCGCAGGCGTGCTGCTTGCCGGACCAGCCGGCGGGCAAAGCGGGGCCGCTGATCAAGCGCAACCGCTCGTCGCCGACGGCGGCGAGGATTGCGGCGGTGCGGTCGGTCGAGCCATCATCAAGCACCACGAGCTCGAACTCGACGCCGGTGCTGGCCAGCACCGCCGTGACGGCGCCGCCGATGTTGGCTTCCTCGTTACGTGCCGGGATCAGCACCGAGACCGGTCCCGATCCAGCGGCAGCTTCGGGCCGCCGGAACCCGCGCAGGTTCATCAGCGCCAGCGCGAACGGGAACCCGGCGAGGACGAGGGCGGCCACGCCCAGGACCTCCATCACGTCTCGCCGCCATGGCTTGGGTCGAAACGGCGGCCTCCGGCCGTGGCGCGTAACCAGCGCCACGAATCATAGATCCCGCCCACGCCGGCGCCGCCGCGCACCAGCGGGCGGAACAGCGCCGGATTACGGGTTGCGGATTCGGCCGCCAACGCGTCCATCGTTCCCGCCAGGCTGCTCTCCAGCCGCGCCGTCCACTCGGCGACGCTCCCTTGGCGGTCAGTCAGCAACGGCTCGCCGAAGCGCACGAGCGCCTCGGGCCGGCTCTCGTTCCAGAACGTGTATTCCATCGCCAACGGCAGGATGGTGGCGCCGGGCACCCGGCGCGCGATGTGCGCCAGGCCAGGCCGCAGCGCGAGCGGGCGACTACGGGGATCGGTGAAGGCGCCCTCGGCCGTGATCCACAGCATCCGCGCCGGCTGCTCCAGCACGGCCAGGCTGGTGCGGAGGAACAGGGCGGCGCCGCGCGGGCTGTCCAGTTCCACCCCGAAGATGCCCATGCGTTCCAACACGCCGTATTTGCCCAGCGCCGCCGCATCCATCGGGCCGAAGCCCGCGCGGTCATGGAACAGCTTGTCGTTGAGCAGGATGTAGATCGCCGGGTCCCACCAGCTCGAGTGGTTGGAGTAGACGATCAGCGGACGGCCCGGCACCGCACGCGGCAAGCCGGTGCGGGACACGCGCACGGCATGGAACGCGCGCCCGGCATACCAGTGCAGGTACAATGCAAACAGCCGGAACAGCCGCTCGGAGCGGCGTGACAGGACAGGGTCAGACACCGGACCGTTTCAACCAAACGGACGAGAGACTCTGCAGCAGGGCGCCTGCCTCACCATCCATGAAGTCAGCGCGTGGGGCCAGCCGACGGCGGCTCCACATCCGGATCGAACCCGGGCATGCTGAACCGCTTGGTCCCCTCTTGGTAACGCGGCCACTCGTTCTCGGAGATGCCTCGTTCGCGCAACTTGGCGTCGAGACGGGCAGACAGCTCTCTCCAGAACGGGCTGGGCTGGGCTGCTTCGTTCAAGATTGAGCGTATCACGTTCATCGTCGCACCATATAACTCAAAATGTCGTCCGTCACGCGCTCAGCGGCGCGGCATTGCTCGTGCGATCCTTGTCCAGGCTGTCGGCCGCGATCCAGCCGCTCATCAGCACCATCGGCATGCCCGGTCCGGGATGCGCCGCACCGCCGGCCAGATACAACCCGGCCAGGTCGCGCGAGCGGTTGCCCGGCTTGAACGCGCCAAAGAACTTGCCGTGGCTGGCAAGGCCGTAGATCGCCCCGTTCAGCACGCGGTAGCGCTCGTGGATATCGGCCGGCGTCAGATGCCGCTCCACCACGATGCGGCTCTCAAGGTCCGGCATGCCGGCGCAACGCGCCAGCTTGTCCAGGATCACCTTGCGATACCCCGGCAGCATCTGCGTCCAGTCATGGTGCGGCCGGAGGTAGGGCGTATGGACCAGGACATACAGCGCCTCGCCACCGGGCGGGGCCACGCCGGGCTCGGTGCGGGCGGGAGCGGCGATATAGCAGGTCGGGTCCGGTGCCGGCTCGCCCTTGTTGTAGATCCAGTCGAACTCCTCCTCCGGATCGCGCGAGAAGACGAAGCCGTGATGCGCCAGGTGGTCGTAGGCGCGGTCCAGCCCGAGATACAGCACGACGCCGGAGCAGGCCGGCTCCCGCTTCCAGCGCTTGCCGAAGCTCGCCGCGGGCTTGCCGCCGACCAGCTCCTGATAAGTGCGCACGGCGTCCATATTGGACACCAGGGCGGAGAGCGGCACGGTCTCGCCGGCCTCAGTCTCGACGCCGCTCACCACACCCCGGTCGGCGTTGATGCGCCGGATCCCGGTGGAAAGCCGGATCTCCACCCCAAGCTCGCCGGCCAGCTTGGCCAGTGCCACCGGCACGGCGCGGGTGCCGCCCATGGGATACCAGATGCCGCCATCGGTCTGCATGTGGCCGATCGAGCATAGCACCGCCGGCGAGTTATACGGCGAGGAGCCGACATACTGCACGAAATGGTCCAGCATCTGCGCCACCCGCGGATCGGGCACCCGCTTGCGGATCTGCTTGGCAACGGAACTGCCCATCCTCAGGCTCAGCACGTCCTTCAGCGTGGCAAGGTCCATGTTCTTCTTCAGATCCATGGTGTCGCGGATGTCCTCCACCGATCGCCAGAAGAAGAACCGCTCGCTGACGGCGTGCAGCCCCTCGCTCATCTTGAGGAAGTCGCGGTAGCCGTCGGCGTTGCCGGGACTATAGGCGTCCAGGTTGGCGGCCATCGCCTCCGTCTCGCCGGTCAGGTCCAGCACGGAGCCATCATCGAAGAAGCAGCGCCATTGCGGGTCCAGCCGGCGCAGATCCATCGCCGCGTCCAGGTCCCGCCCGGCCTCGGCGAAGATGCGGCGCAACACCGCCGGCACGGTGAGGATGGTGGGCCCCATGTCGAACCGGAAGCCGCCCTCCTCCAGCTCGGCCTCCTTGCCGCCGAGCCAGTCGTTCTTCTCGAACAGGATGACCTTGTGGCCGCGCGCCGCCAGCGTACACGCCGCCGCCAGGCCGCCGAGGCCGCCGCCGACGACACCAACCGGATCCATGATGCTCATACCGTCTCCGCAAGGGCGGGTTCATATTCGGGCGCCGCCATCAGCGACGGACGCCAGTGGGGTTGCAGGCCGAGGTCGTCGGCCAGCAGGCGGCTGGTGATGCGCGCGCTCTCGAAGATCACCGGCAGGCCGCTGCCGGGATGGGTGCCGCCGCCCACGAGGTAGACGCCGTCCAGGTCCTCGAACCGGTTGCGTGGACGGAAATGCAGCATCTGCCGCAGCGAGTGGGCGAGGTTGAAAGTCGCACCGCGGAACACGTTGAGGTCGACCTCCCAATCGTTGGGCGTCATTACCTTCTCGAACACGATGCGCTTCTCGATGTCGTGCACGCCCAGCCGCTCGAGCCGCTTCAGCGCCAGGGCACGGTAGCCGGCCTGCTGCTGCGTCCAGTCGATCCCGCCGCCGACCTTATGGCCGACCGGCACCAGCATGTAGAGGGTAGAATACCCCTTTGGCGCCAGGGCCGGGTCGGTGACGCAGGCGTTCTGCACATAGAACGACGGCTCGCCCGGCGGCACTAGCCCCTCCTCGATCTCCCGCACGTTGCGGCGGTAGTCCTTGGACAGGTAGATCGTGTGATGGGCCAGATCAGGCAACGCGCCCTTGATGCCGAGATACAGCATGAAGGTGGAGCAGGAGTATTTCTTCCCCTCCAGCTTTCGGTTGGTCCAGCGGCGTCGCAGGCGGTCCGGCACCAGGGTAGACATGGCCTGCGCAAAATCGGCGTTGATGACCAGCGCGTCGAACTGCTCGGCGCCGGCGGCGGTGCGCACGCCGGTCGCGCGGCGGCCCTGGAACAGGATCTCCTGCACCGGCTCGCCCATCTTGAACGTGACGCCCATGGCGCGGGCCAGCCGCTCCATCACCGTCATCACTGCGCCGCAGCCGCCGCGCGGGTGGTAGACGCCGAACTCGTATTCCATGAACGACAGGATGGTGAACAGGCTCGGACAGCGGAACGGCGACATGCCCAGGTATTTGGACTGGAACGAGAAGGCCAGCCGCACCCGCTCGTCGCTGAAATAAGTCGCGAGGTCACCATTCACCGTGCGATGCGGGCGCATCAGCTTCAACGACCGCAGCATCGAGGGCCGCATCAGATCCATCGGCCCGTTGAACGCCGACTCCAGGATCGGGCGAAACGCGGCCAGCTTGGCGCGGTTGTCCGCCATGAAGCGTGGCAAGGCGGCCGCATCCTGCGGGGCAAATCGGGCGACCTCCTCAGCGAGGCGGGCCATGTCGCTGGTCGCACGCATCTCGCCACCGGCCTCGAAGATCAGGTGGTACAACGGGTCGAGGCGGATCAGCTCGATCTCGCGCTCCAGGTCGTAACCGCAGGCCGCGAATATGTCGTTCAGAACGCGGGGATAGAGGAAGAACGTCGGCCCCATGTCGAACCGGAACGTGCCGGCTTCACTGGCGGCCGTGACCGTCGCCGAGCGCCCGCCGACCTGGGAATGGCGCTCATAAACCGTCACATCCGCACCGGCCTGCGCCAGCAACATGGCAGCGGACAAGCCCCCCGGCCCGGCCCCGATGATGCCGACCTTGCGTCCTCCCGTCGGGGTCAAACGGTGGCGCCCCACGAATGAAGCGTCGGTGGGGGGAAGTCATGGCATGCGGGCATAGGCGGACCTTACCTTCAAACCGGC
>CAXSEG010000222.1:0-7703 GCA_964235545.1 uncultured Acetobacteraceae bacterium | reverse complement strand
TCGCCGTGGCACTGCCGGGCCTGCCGCCGCTGGGCGGCGTGCAGCTGGGCGCGGCGGCGGCGGGGATCCGCTACCAGGGCCGCACCGACCTGGTGCTGATCACCCTGGCGTCGGGCACCACGGTGGCGGGTGTGTTTACCAGCAACAAATGCCCTGGCGCGCCGGTCGATTGGTGCCGGACGGCCTTGGCGGGCGGCACGGCTCGTGGGGTGGTCGTGAACGCCGGCAATGCCAACGTGTTCACCGGCGCACGCGGGCGGCAGACGACGCAAGCCACGGCCCATGCCGCCGCTGCCCTGCTCGGCTGCGACCCGGGCGAGGTCTTCCTGGCCAGCACCGGCGTGATCGGCGAAGTGCTGCCGCACGACCGGGTTACCGCCGCCCTTCCCGGCCTGCACGCCACCGTGTCGCCCGACGGTTGGGAGGCGGCGGCGCGCGGCATCATGACGACGGACACGTTTCCCAAGGCCTCCAGCCGCACGGCGGAGATCGGCGGCACGGCGGTCCGGATCACCGGCATCGCCAAGGGCAGCGGCATGATCGCGCCGGACATGGCGACCATGCTGTGCTTCGTGTTCACGGATGCGGCGATCCCGGCCCTGGCGCTGCAGGCCATGCTGGCGGACGGCACGGGGCGCAGCTTCAACTGCACCACGGTTGATAGCGACACCTCCACCAGCGACACGCTGCTGCTTTTCGCCACCGGTGCGGCGGCCAACCCGGCCGGCGACCTGGCGCCGTTTGCCGCGGCGCTGGACGCCGTGCTGCTGGACCTGGCGCTCCAAGTGGTGCGGGACGGCGAGGGCGCGCAGAAGCTGATCCAAATCGAGGTTACGGGGGCGGTGGATGACGGCTCGGCCAAGCGGGTGGCGATGGCGGTGGCCAACTCCCCTCTGGTGAAGACGGCCATCGCCGGCGAAGACGCGAACTGGGGCCGCATCGTGATGGCGGTCGGCAAGGCCGGCGAGCCGGCGGACCGCGACCGCCTCTCGGTCGGCGTCGGCGGCACCTGGATGGCGCGCGAGGGCACCGTGGTACCCGGCTACGACGAGGCACCGGTGGTGGCCCACATGAAGGGGCGCGAAATCGAAATTGCGGTGGATCTGGGCTTGGGCACCGGCCGCTCCACGGTTTGGACGTGCGACCTGACCCATGGGTATATCGACATCAACGGGTCGTACCGCAGCTAATCAGGCGAGTGCACTGACGGCCCAGGCTGGCGATTGGCCGGCACGGACCTTCACCCGTTCCGCCTCGATGGCGTAGACCAGGCGCTACCGTTCGCCAGCATTATCCAGGAGATAGGTACGATCGGCCCCCTCTAACGTCGCGGGAAGGTTGCCGAGGCTTCTGGCAAAGCAACGGTTAATATCTTCCACCGGCACATCGTGACCGCGACGACGGACACGTTCGCTGACCCGGGACGCCGACATCTCGACCCGCGGCAATCCCACAAAAGCAATGTTGATCTTGAACAGGACCGCAGGTCCATTTCGGCTCGTCGGATCCAGACTCAGGACGATCTCGTCAGGATTGATTACGCTCAGCCTGGCCGCCAGCTTGTGCTGCTGGCCGAACCGCAACGTGCAACTGCAGGAATGCTGCTAGCCCGCCTCCTCCGCCATCACCTTGCGCCGTCCGCGCAGCTTCACGGGCCGCGGTGCGTCCGGTACCTCCTCCAGGATCGCCTGCACCACCACAGGGTTCATCACCACCACCCGCGGCTGGAACCGCTTGCACCCGGCGTCCTCGCGCAGCACGTGGTCCTGCGTCACGTCGCTCAGGTTCGGGTTATAGAATGGGTCGCCATCGCGCAGGATCGCGGCGTGCCGCTCCAGCATGCGCGTCGTGTCCTCCGGATGCATCACCTGCTTGGTCTGGCTGCGGGTGGCGCTCTCGTAATGGAACAGCACGGTGCCGCCGTCATACAGCACCTTGAGCCCGGCCTCCCGCAGCCGCAGGCACAGGTCGACGTCGTTGAAGCCGACCACCAATTGCTCGTCGAACCCGTCCAGCTGCTGGAACACCGCCTTGCGCATCATCAGGCACGCCGCCGTCACCGCCGAGTAGTCTCGCACCGAGGTCAGGCTGCAATTATAGCCCAGGTTACGGGTGCCCTTGTCGTCCTGATACGCGAACTCGAACTTGAACGTCGCCTCGGCGGAACCGTTGAAGCCCAGGATCACACCGGCATGCTGCACCCGCTTGTCCGGGTACAGCAGCAGCGCCCCGACGCAGCCCACATCGGCCCGGTTCGCCAGCCGCCGCATGCGGTCCAGCCAGCCATCGGTGATCGCCTCGATGTCGTTGTTGAGGAACAGCACGAATTCGCAGCCCCCGCCGTGCAACCGCACCGCCTCGTTGTTGATGCGCGAGTAGTTGAACGGCCCCGAATACGGCATCACCGTGCGCCGCTCCGCCAATTCGGCGAAATACGCGACACTTTCCGGCTCGGTCGACTCGTGGTCCACCAGCACCAGCCTGTAGTCGGCTCCTGCCGCCGTCCTCTCGATCGATTCCACGGCGGTGCGGACCAGCCCCGCCTTGTTCTTGGTCGGGATGACGATCAGGATCCGGCTGGTGCTCTCCGGCCAGGTCACGCGGAACTGGTTGAACCACACGCCGTCCTCGACCACGGCCCCCGTGCCGCGCCGGTCCAAGTGGCGTTGCAAGGCGCCGCGCGTGGCGGCCATCACCGTCTGCTTCTTGGAATGGCCGGTGCTGCCGCCATGCGTGCGCCAGCGGTACAGCACGCGCGGCACGTGCGTCACCTTCTCGGTCCGCTCCAGGATGCGGAGCACGAAGTCCACGTCGGCCGAGATCGCCATCGTTTCGTCCCAGCCACCGACCTGGTACGCCAGCTGCCGTTTGACACACAGCATGTGCACGAAATACGGGTGCGATAGGTAATAGTCGTAGGAGAATTGCGGCCGCGCCTTCACGTCCGCGATGCTGCCGATGTTCTCGTCCGTCGTCGCCTCGTCCGAGTAGAGGAAGTCGGCCCCCGTCTGCTTCGCCGCATGCAGCAGGTGGTACACCGCGTCCGGCTCGATGACGTCGTCATGGTCCATGAACGCCACATACTCGCCACGCGCCGCGCGCAGGCCGAGATTGGTTGCCCGTGCGATACCCAGGTTCTGCGGCGAGTTCAGCACCCGGATCCTCTGGTCGTGCTTGGCGAAGGCGGCCAGGATCTGGGCCACATGCGGCAGGGTCGAGCAGTCATTGACACAGACCAGTTCCCACCGGTCGCACCATTGCGTCCGGACGCTCTCCAGCGCCTGGAGCAGCCATTCCCGCGGCGTGTTGTAGACCGGCATGATGATCGACAGGCCGCTCGGCCGGGTGCGGTGGTTCATCATCCGCTTCATCCGCCCCAGTGATTGCGGACGCATGCCGCGCAGGGGGCGCAGGTAGCGCAGCATGTTGGTGTTCTGCGTCGCGACCTTGGGCGAGCCCGGCAGTATCATGTCCGTTCCGGCCACGCGCACCGACACGTCCTTGCCCAGCAGGTTCAGCAGTTGCGCGCCGACATCGATCTTGAACGCGCAGAACCCCTCGTTCAGCTGCGCGTCCAGCAGGTCGCCACGGAACAGCTTGGCCGCCCCGCTGCCGATCACCCGGCCCTCGCACACCGCCTCCACCACCACGGGGGTCTTGGGATCCAGCGAGTCCAGCACCCAGCCATGGGCCGAAGTGCCGTGCAACCGGTCGAAGAAGCCGCGCAGGCTGGGCGGCGGCAAGGCGAGGAACGGGCTGTTGCACAACTCCAGCCGCGTGCCGGACACCACGACCGAAACCGGCCGCGGCTCTAGGAATGCCGCGTCCGGCTTGAGATCGAAGCGGAACGCCGAGAACCCGTCGCCGAGGCCGTGGACCGCCAAGTCCGGCCGGGGCTGGTCGGCAAGCACGGTGCCTGCGATCTCGCCATCGATCAGCAGGTCCAGCGACACGCGCTCCCTCGGCTGGCGCAGGTTCACCGCCCAGCCGGAGATCACGCCCGGCTCCACGTCGTCCACAAAGCCGGCCAGCCCGACATCGGTCGCGGCCGCGCGGAGCGCCAGGTCCGGCATCGGCCGCCCCGCGATCCACGGCACCAGCACGGTGGGCTCGGTGATGGGCAGGGCCGAGAGCACCGGCAGGCTGAACGCGTAGCCGCCCGCTGCTTCCCGCATGGCGAAACCGCGTGCGACCGAGCGGGTGCCGGCCGAATACTCGACCCAGAGCCGTTCCCCCAGACCGTGGACGGAGAAACGCCCCGAAATAACGCCCTCCCGCACGCTGCCGCCGCCCATCCGGAACCCGAACAACGGGCGCAGGTCGTGCGGGGCGGGGAGGATGCTGCGGCCGGTATCCGTCTCGACCAGGTCCAGCATTTCGCCGAGCGCCTGGGTGGGCAGAGGCAGGACAGCCTCCAGTACCCCGCGCTTGCCGGAGGCGGCGGCGGCCTCCCCGACATACCGGCCGTCCAGCAGCACGCCCAGCCGCAGTGCCTTGTGCCGCTTGGTACCCCTCGGCTGGAGGCGGGCCAGTACCTGTCCGTTCTCAACCGCAAGGCTGACGCTGAAAAGCACGATCGGACTCCTGGGGGTTGGCATGACGGCGTGGCGCGATACTGCAACGCCGGTATCTAGACTATCGAGCGTACCCTTTGCACCGCAACATAGGCGTGATCGCGGCAGCCTCCTACAGTATCATGCCTGGGCCCTCTCCCCGCCGCCCGATCGTGATGAGATGGGATTGGCGGCCACCCCCTCCCGCATCGCGCCGACGAAGGCGGCACTCATCAGCTCACCACCGAGAGCTGCAGCAGCCCGCTGACCCGCACCGACACCATGTCCTGCTCCAACGCGTGCTGGTGGCGCACGCCTGCGTCGAACCGCCCGGCCACGATGTCCACCAGGCCGTCATCGATCACCAGCTCGACGGTGATGTCCGGGTAGGCGTCGGCGAAGGCGGCGAGCCGGGCCTCCATCGCGCGCATGGCGTGGCTGTGTCCCGAGGCGGACACCCCGAACCGCGACGCCGCCTTGGTGAAGCTGCCCAGTTCGGCGATCGCGGCGAAAACCGCCAGGTCAGGCCAGTTCTCCCGGTCCATTCGCGAAACCTGCTCATTAACTCTTCCTGTGCAAGGCCCCTAACGGCCCGGCCCGGCCATGTCCACTTCCCGGTCAACGTTCCGGAGCCGGATCATGGACCTCGCCCATTACCATACCCTCGGCCGCTCGGGGCTGGTCGTCAGCCCCATGGCGCTCGGCACGATGACGTTCGGCGCCAAGCGCTGGGGGTCGGGCGAGGCGGCCTCCCGTGCGGTGTTCGCGGCCTATGTGGATGCCGGGGGCAACTTCCTGGACACGGCGGACGTGTATTCCGGCGGCGAGAGCGAGGCGATGCTGGGCCGCTTCGTGGCAGAGCGTGGGATGCGCGACCGCCTGGTGATCGCCACCAAGGCCGGCTTCTCGCGCGAGACCGGGCACCCCCATGCCGGCGGCAACGGGGCGAAGAACATCCACACGGCGCTGGAGGGCTCGCTGCGCCGGCTGGGGACGGACTACGTGGACCTGTTCTGGATCCATGTCTGGGACCAGGTGACCCCTGCCGAGGAGGTGCTCCACACGCTCACCAGCCTCGTCCGGGCGGGGAGAGTCCGAGATTTGGGCCTGTCCAACGTGCCCGCCTGGTACGCGGCCAAGATGTGCACCCTGGCCGCCGCCCATGGCGGGCCCGGCCCCGTGGCGCTGCAGATGGCCTGCTCGCTGGTGGAACGCGGCATCGAGTTCGAGCACGTGCCCGCCGCACGGGAGTTCGGCCTGGCCATCCAGCCCTGGGCCCCGCTGGCCGCCGGGCTACTGACCGGAAAATACACGCGCGAAGGCGTGGCCGGCCGCGCCGCACTCACCCCCGGACTGCCGACCGCTGGCGGGGCGGACGAGGCCGGCAGCGATAGCCGGCTGAACGGCCCCAACCCGTTCGGCGACATGTTGTTCACCGAGCGCAACTGGGCCGCGCTGGACGTGCTGCGCGCGGTGGCGGCGGAGCTGGGGCGCACGCCGGCGCAGGTGGCGCTCGCCTGGGTGCTGGCCCGGCCGCTGGTGACGGGCGTGCTGATGGGGGCGAGCCGGGTGGAACAGGTGGCCGCCAACATCGCCGCGCTGGAGGTGCGGTTCACGGCGGATCAGCGCACCCGGCTGGATGCGGCGGCGGCTCCGGACGTGGCGTTGCTGTACCAGGTGCTCAGCCCGGGGGTGCGCCGCATGGTGTTCGGCGGGATGGAGGTGGCGGCGTATCAATCGTAACCCGTGGCGGACGGCCCGTAACCGCCCCCGCCGCATCCCTCCAGCGTCACGCGGTCCCCCTGGCGGAGCATGAGGTTCGCTTTACCGGCCACCGCCTGGCTCACCCCGTCGCGCTCCAGCGTGATCCGGAACGGCGCACCGGGCTCGCCGCCGGCCAGTCCGTAGGGCGGCACGTGCATCCGCTCCACGCAGGTCGTCAGCCACAGCACCGGCGCCAGCACGCGATAGGTTCGCACGATGCCGTCGCCGCCGCGGTGTGCGCCGGTGCCGCCGCTGCCCCAGCGGATGGCTTGCCGCTCCACCACGATGGCGTAGTTGGCCTCGATCACCTCGGCCGGGGTGTTGCTGGTATTGGTCAGGTGTACGCGGGTTGCGGCGCCGCCGTCGCGGTCGTGCCGGGCGCCCTCGCCGCCGCCATGCACCTCGTAGAGCAGGCGCCAGCCGCCGCCCGGCAACGGTTCGGCGAAGGCGAGCAGGCCGCTGGTGGTCGGGCCCCCGGCGGTGAGCCGGCCGGGCACGACGGGGGCCATGGCGCGGATGATG
The DNA here is from genome assembly GCA_964235545.1 of uncultured Acetobacteraceae bacterium. Classification (GTDB taxonomy): domain Bacteria; phylum Pseudomonadota; class Alphaproteobacteria; order Acetobacterales; family Acetobacteraceae; genus LMUY01. The sequence goes on along the minus strand of CAXSEG010000222.1, from coordinate 864 downwards.
GCGTCCACGATGCGGGCGCTGGTCTCGTGGTTGCCGGCGGCGACCGGCGCGTCCCAGCCGGGCTCCAGCATCGAGCCAGGGCGGGTGACGATGGTCAGCGGGCGCAATGCCCCGGCGTTCTGCTGCATGTCCCGCCCGCTCAGGATGCGCGCGGCGTAGATCACGGCGGAGCGGGCGATGAAGGGCGTGGTGTTGCAGAAATTGGGCAGCCGGTCGTCGCTGCCCGACAGGTCGAACGTCGCGTCGTCCCCGGCGATCGTAATCCGAACATGCACCCGCGCCGGGCGGCCGCCGGGGCCGCCATCGTCCAGGAAGTCCTCGCCCTCGTACTCGCCGTCCGGCAGCTCGGCGATCGCCGCCCGCATCTCGGCCTCCGACAGGTCGTGCAGCCGGGTGACCGCGGCGCGGAAGGTGGCGGCGCCGTGGGTGGCGCACAGCTCGCGGATGCGCCGCTCGGCCGCGGTCGTGGCGGCGATCTGGCCCAGCAGGTCCCCCTCGCAGGAGACGGGATCGCGCACGTTGGCCTTGATCATCTCCATCACCGCCGAACTGACGCCGTGCAGGGTCGCGATCAGCACGGGCGGAATGCGCATGCCCTCCTGGAACGTGTCGGTCGCGGTGGCATAGTAGCTGCCGGGCCAGGTGCCGCCGACATCGGGCCAGTGCGCGAGCGAGACGGCGAAAGCGATGATGGCGCCCTCGACAAAGACCGGGCGAACCACCTTCACGTCGTTCAGGTGGTTGCCGCCGAGCGCCCCGAGATTGTAGATGAAGGCGTGCCCGTCCCGCATCTTGGCCGCCGGCACCGTCTTCAATAGCTCGCGCACGGTGTAGGCCATGGCGCCGAGATGGTCGGGAATATCC
>CAXSEG010000221.1:0-7784 GCA_964235545.1 uncultured Acetobacteraceae bacterium | reverse complement strand
CGGTGCCTGCGCCAAGGCGGGGTAGTAGTAGTCGCTGGTGAGCACGCGGCACAGCCCCGCCTCCGCCATCGCCGCGGCGGACGCCCAACCGAGGTGCGACCCACCGCGCAGTACGTTCGGGCTGCCCATCGCCACCCAGTCCCCGGCGGCACGGGCGGCGCGCGCCACGTCCTCTCCCACCGGGAACTCGCAGATGCGGGCGCCCAGCCCGCGGAACGCGTCCCGTCCGGCCACGGTGTCGTCGTCGTGGCTGGCCATCGGCAACCCGGCCAAGCGCGCCGCCGCGGCGATGCGCTGCATTCCGGCGGGCACCTCCGCCGCGTGTCCAGCCACGCGCTCGGCGAGGGCGCGGAACTCGGCGGCCCCCATGCCGGCCCGCTCGCTGTATTTCATGGCGGTCGCCGGGTCCCCGACGCGGCGCAGGATGGCGGGCGTATGGTCGTTAAAGGCGACCAGGTGTACGCGCCCGGCGGCGATGTCCGCCAGCGCCATGTCCAGCGCGTCCAGGTTGAACGCCTCCCACCGCAGGTGCACTCGCATGTCGCACGCGCCGTGGGCCCGGGCCGCGTCCAGCCCGTCCAGCAGGGCGGTCCAGGTGGCGGCACTCCGCAGGCCGGGCTCCCAGGACAGGGTCACGCCGTGGAACGCGGTGGTGATGCCGTTGGCGAGCAGCTGCGCCTCGGTCTCGGCGATGGCGACGTCCATGGGAAAGTTCACGCCGGGGCGCGGCTGGATCTGACGCTCGAACGCGTCGCCATGCAGGTCGACGATGCCGGGCAGCACCAGCAGGCCGCGCGCATCGAGGCTGCGCCGGGCCGGGCCGGCAGCGGTGATGCGGCCGTCCTCGATGCCGATGTCGCGCTCGTGCAACGCCCCGCCGACCAGGACCTGGCCGCCCTCTATCCGAAGATCCACGCACCCAGCTCCCGTGTTCGACGACGACGTGCCTGCGGTGTCGATATCACGGCGGTCCTCCTTCACCCAACCCTCTCCGCGAGAAGCTTTTTCGACGTAAGTGCGGCTTACGGCGCCCCGCCGGGCGACGTAGGATCGCCGGGTTCCGAGGGGCATGCATGGACAGCTACGACGTCATCATCATCGGCGCCGGCATCGCGGGGGCCTCCGCCGCCTACGAGATCGCGGCGACCCGGTCCGTGCTCCTCCTTGAGGGCGAGAGCCACCCCGGCTACCACACCAGCGGCCGGTCCGCCGCCGTGTTCACCGAGACCTACGGCAACCGCACCATCCAGGCGCTGACCACCGGCAGCCGCGCCTTCTTCGAGGCGCCGCCGCCCGGCTTCTGCGACCACCCCCTGCTCAGTCTGCGCGGCGTCGCCTACGTCGCGCGGGAGGACCAGATGGACGGGCTGGCGGCGATGATCGACCGCGTGAGCGTGCTCGCCCCTGATTCCGCCATGCTGTCGAAGGCGGACCTGCTGCGGCGCGTGCCGCTGCTCCGGCCGGACTACGTGGCGGGCGGGGCGATCGAACCGTCCGCCATGGACATCGACATCGCGGCCCTGCACGACGGCTACCTCCGGGGCGCCAAGGCCCGCGGGGCCCGGCTGGTGTGCGACGCCGCCATCGTCGCGTTGGAGCCGGCCGGGGATGGCTGGCACGTTCGCACCCAGGCCGGCGCATGGCGTGCCGGCGTGGTGGTGAACGCGGCCGGCGCATGGGCGGACACCGTGGCCGCAATGGCTGGGGCCGCCGCCGCCGGGCTGATCCCGAAGCGCCGCACCGCGATGATCCTAGCCCTGCCGGACGGCGTGGACGCGAGCGCCTGGCCGATGGTGATGGATACCGACGAACAGTTTTATTTCAAGCCCGATACCAGCGGCCGCCTGCTTGCCTCCCCCGCCGACGAGACCCCGATGGACCCGCACGACGTGCAGGCAGACGAACTGGACATCGCCATCTGCATCGACCGCATCCAGCAGGCCGCCGACCTGCCGGTGCGCCGGGTGTTGCGATCCTGGGCCGGGCTGCGCAGCTTCGTTGCCGACAAGACGCCCGTCGTGGGGTTCGACCCGGCGGTCCCTGGCTTCTTCTGGCTGGCCGGCCAAGGCGGCTACGGCTTCCAGACCTCGCCCGCCATGGGCCGCCTCACCGCCGCCCTGTCCGCCGGGCACGGCGTGCCGACGGACTTGGCGGACCGTGGCGTCACGTTGGCGGCGTTGGCGGCGGGGCGGGCGGGGCGGGCGGGGCTGTCACCTCGTGCGCGGTTGGGGGGGCGCCAAAGCGCGCCTCACCCTACGCCGGGTGACGCCGTCTAGTCGCTCTCGTAGCCGTAGACCTCGGGCAGGATGAAGATCGCCGACAGCAGCCCGGCCAAGGGGAAGATCGCCACGAACAGTGTCGCCCCGGCCTGTCCGATCGCGGTGAACAGGGACGGGAACAGGAAGATAGCCAGGAAGGATGGCAGCTTGACGAACATGTAGGCGAAGCCGCTCGCCGTGCCGCGGTATTGCGGCCGGGCGACCATGGTCGGGATCGTCATGCAGTTGGACGCGTCCCAATAATGACCCCATAGCATCGCCGCCGCCGCGAATGGCAGCACCAGCGTGTGGCCGGTGTAGATCGCGCCAGCCGCGACGATCAGCGACACCAGCACGATGCCGAACCCGGCAATGCCGATGCCGCGATGGCCGATCTTGGGCGTCAGCAGCGGCCCCACCCAGCCGGACACGGCGGCCAGGCAATACAGCGCCATCGTCACCAGGTCCGTCCCGAGCACGGACGTCACACCCACCGTCACGAACAGCACCGGCAGGTAGAAGGCGAAGGTCGAGAATTCGCTGCCCTGGCAGAAGCAGGCAATCCAGCCATACAGCGTGGCGCGCCAGCGGATCGGATCCCGCTTCAGGTCGGCCAGGAACGCCGCCGGGTGGGGGCGTTCCACATGCACGTCCTCGTCCGGCAGCATCGCCAGCTCATCATCGTACATCTTGCGTGCGACGGCCTTCGCCTCGCGGAACCGGCCGCGGCGGATCAGCCACACCGCCGTCTCCGGCAGGTCGTGGCGCAGCAGCAGGATCACCAGCGCAGGCACCGCGCCCAGGCCGAGTGTCACGCGCCAGACCAGCTCGTGGTCCAGGTCGGCGATCAGCAGCACCGCGATTACTGCGAGCGTCGCGACCTCGCCCACGGCGAACATGAACTGCCAGCGGTTGCCCATCACCTCCCGCTCGCCCTTCGGCATCGATTCCATGATGTAGGTGTAGCCGTTGGAGATGTCGCTCCCGAGCGGGATGCCGAGCACCAGCCGAACCACCACCAGCATCGTCACGTCCGTCACGAACGCCTGCAGCACGGCGAAGATGATGAACATCACCATCGTGGACAGGAACATGACCCGGCGGCCGATCCGGTCGGACAACCAGCCGCCGATGATGGCACCCAGCAGCGCCCCGCCCTGCGTCGCCGCCGCAGCAAGGCCGAGCAGCAGCGGGTCCGGATTGTATTGCTGGCGAATGAACACCAGCACGAAGGCGATCGAATAGAGGTCCCACGCCTCGACCAGGATCGAGGACATCATCAGCCAGCCAACCCGGTTGCCCTTCGGGTTGTAGTTGGTCACCAGATGGCGGACAGCCCGGTCCATCGCGGGTTGCGCAAGCGTTGCCGACATCTCGTTTCCTTCCTACCGCATCCGTATTGTTTCGGGGATGCCGGAGCGGACCCTAGGGTGCTTCCGCCTGGTCAGGCAATGCCTTGTCGCTGCCCGCAGGGCGGGCCGGCAAGCCCCGCGCGCGCGGCGAGCGGATCGTCGGTGATGATCCCATCAACGCCCCAACCAGCGAGCCGGGCAAGGTCGGCGGGATTGTTCACGGTCCACGGCACGACACGCAGCCCGGCATCGTGGGCGCGCGCCAGCAGCCGGGGCGACAATTCGCGCCATTGCGGCGACCAGGTGCCGCCGCCCTCCGCCACGACCGTCTCCGGCAGGCGCGCCTGGCCGCCCCGCCAGGCCCGGGTGCTGCGAATGGTCAGCCAGGCATAGGCCAGGTCCGGGCGCAGGCGCCGCAGGTGGCGGGGGCCGCGCCAATCGAACGACTGCACGATGATACGGCCTGCCGCTCCCGCCCGGTCGGCAGCCGCGGCGACCGCCTCGGCAACCGCCTCCGGCTTCGCGGTCAACCACGGCCGGCTCGGGCTGGTCTTGATCTCGATCGTCCAGCGCACCCGGCTATCGAGTTGCAACGCGTCCTCCAGGCGGGGGATCCGCGCGCCGTCGGCCGGCACCTGGAGCGGGAGCCGGCGTGCTGTCCGGCTACCCGGGCGCAGGCGGCCGACGTCGAACATGGCAAGCTCGTCGGCTCGCATGTCATGAATTGCTGGTCCCGCCCCGGCCAGCCAGGCGCCCCTGGCATCGCGCGTCAGGTCGGGGGACAGGCATGGGTCATGGCTGAGCACGGGAATGCCGTCCCGCGTCAGCGCGACGTCGATCTCGAACTGGAGCACGCCGGCCGCGATCGCTGAACGGAACCCCTCCAGCGTGTTTTCGGGAAACAGCGATCGGGCGCCGCGATGCCCGATCAGGTCAGGCGTCAAGGACGGAGCATAGCCTCCTTGAACCCGGTGCTAGTCATCGCCGCATTCGCAGCCGGGTGTGGGTCCGGTGTCGCCGCGGACCACGTGATGGTCCACCCACTCGGACACCAGCCGCCGCGCCTCGCTGATGGACGCCTCAGGGTGATGAATGCGGTACAACGTCGTGCAGGCCCGGAAGGCATCCATGTCCGCATTGCCCGTGGCCCGTAGCTCCCGGTACGCCGTTACCACTGCGCGCTCGCAGCGCCGCCCGATCACTGACTGGTCCCGTCCCACATTTCGTCTCCAGTTGCGAGTGGCTCGCAATCTGTGGAATGGTAAGCCCGCTAGCGGTGGCCAGCAAGTCTGGATCACACCCGCGCGACGTTGCCACCGTCATGCCAGGGCCTCAGCCACGGCGTCGGGTCGGCGCAGGCCGAGGTCGTGTGACACCGGAAGCCAGATACGCTTGACGTGGTTTGGTCAACGCCAGGGATGCCAGGCTCAAGGCCTGGCATGACGGTGAGCGCCGCAAAGCCTGGAACCCCTCCTTTGAAGCAGGCCTAGCCCCGCACCGCCGCCGCAATCGCGCGGCCGACATCGTCCGTGCCGGCCTGGCCACCCATGTCCCGCGTGCGCGGGCCCCCTTCGCGCAGCAGCGCCTCGAAGCTGTCGATGATGCACCGCGCCGCTGCCGCTTCGCCCAGATGGTCCAGCATCATCGCCGCCGACCAGATCTGCCCGATCGGGTTCGCGATGCCCTTGCCCGCGATGTCCGGCGCGGAGCCGTGCACCGGCTCGAACATCGACGGGTGCAGCTTCTCTGGGTTAAGGTTGGCCGACGGTGCGATGCCGATGCTGCCCGCCACCGCCGGGCCGAGGTCGGAAGGATGTCGCCGAACAGATTGGAGCCGACCACGACGTCGAACCAGTCCGGATGCTGGACGAACTGTGCGCACAGGATGTCGATGTGATACTGCGCCGTCTGCACGTCCGGATACTGGGCGCGCATCAGGTCGAACCTCTCGTCCCAATAGGGCATGGTGATGGTGATGCCGTTGGACTTGGTGGCGGAGCTGACGTGCTTGCGTGGCCGGGTGCGCGCCATCTCGAACGCGTATTTCATGATCCGGTCCACGCCGCGCCGGCTGAACGTGGATTGCTGGACGGCGACCTCGTGGTCGGTCCCGACATACATGCGGCCACCGACGGCGGAATACTCGCCCTCCGTGTTCTCCCGCACCACCACGAAGTCGATCTCCGCCTCTGTGCGGTTGGCCAGCGGCGTGCGCGCGCCGGGCATCAGCTTGCACGGGCGGACAGAGGCATATTGGTCGAACCCGCGGCGGATCGGGATCAGCAGGCCCCACAGCGAGATGTGGTCCGGCACGCCGGGCCAGCCGACGGCACCGAGCAGGATGCTGTCATGCTCGCGCAACTGGTCCAGCCCGTCTCCCGGCATCATGGCGCCGGTCTTGGTGTAGGTCTCGCACGACCAGTCGTAATGCGTGGGCTTGAGGGTGAAGCCAAACCGCGTGGCCGCAGCGTCCAGCACCGCCAGCGCCGGCGGCACGACCTCCTTGCCGATGCCGTCGCCGGGAATCACGGCGATCTTGTATGTGCGTTCCATGGTCCGGTCTCCTCAATCAACCGCTTGCGGGCCCACCGACATGCGGGCACGTATCTCTGTCGCGACCCGGCCCGCTTCGTCCAAGGGGGTGCGCGGCCAGGGCGAGACGGTGTGGGTCAGCGGGCGCGCCTGTCCGGCGCGGTAGAGCGTCTCGTGCAGCCGGCGATGCGGCGCGTCGTCCCCGAGGCTGGCGATGAACACGGGTGCCTCGCCGCCGCACGCCTCACTGACCATCTCCGTCGAGCCGCCGGTGGTCACGATCACGTCCGCCAGCGCGATCATCGCGGCATACGGGTTCTCGCCGGGCTCTCCCCAGCGATACAGCAGGTGCATGCACGGCGCGAGCCCGGCCGCCAACGCGTCCGTCGCCTCTGCCCCCGTACTGCGCGTCGTGGTGGCGAGCACGGACCCGCCGGCAGAGGCGGCCGCGCGCGCCACCTGCCGGCCCAACTCTTGCGCCGCCGACGTGCGCAACGGTCCGCCGGCCCCGGACCCGCCCACCAGCACCGTGATCAGCGGCCGGGGAAGATGCGACAGCCGCCCGGCCCAGGACACCCGGGCCTGCGACAAGGCCAGCGGCGAGAGCCGGTGAAGCTGGCCCAGCACGGGCAAGACGTTCGCCGCCTCGCGCGGGCGCAGGTGGCGGGGCACGACCAGCAGGTCGAACAGCCTGGCGTGCCGGCCCGGTATCCCGCAATGCACGATCCGGGTGCCGAAGCCGTTGCGCAGCCACAGCGCCACCGCCTCGGACCGCGGGCTGGCGGACAAAGCGAGCGCCGGCCCGTTCGGGGCCGAGAACGGCCAGCCCGCCGTCTGCAGCCCGCGCAGCGAGCCGCGTGGGGTCAGCCCGGCGAAGCGTGCCCGCCACCGCCAGGCCAGCGGCACCCGCAAGTGGGGCACCCCTAACCGCTCCGCGATGCCGATGGCCTGGGAGGAACCGCCATCATACGGGTCGTCCAGCACCCAGACGGGCGCGATCTCGTCAGTCGACATGCTGACGGGCCGGGGCGCCGAAGGGTCACGCATCGCACCACCCCCATCCGGACGCATTCATGGGCCAAGGCCCGGGCAGAATGGACGCGCGGCGCCGCAGCCGCTATCTGGCCCCTTCGAAACAGAGGGGGCCGGCATGCCGCTACAGCACCAGACCGATTGGGATCGCGACGCGGCGCTGACCACGGCGCGTATCCTGCTGGAGATCAAAGCGGTCAACTTTCGTCCTGAGGAACCTTATACGTTTACATCGGGCTGGAAGTCTCCCGTCTATATCGATTGCAGGCGCATCATCTACTTCCCACGGGCACGCGCGAAGATTTGCGCGCTGGGTGTCGAGCTGATCGGCCGCCACATTGGGTTCGAGACGATCGAGGCGGTGGCCGGCGGCGAGACGGCCGGCATCCCGTTCGCCGCGTGGATCGCCGACCGGATGATGGCGCCCATGGCCTATGTCCGCAAGAAACCCAAAGGCTTCGGCCGCAACGCGCTGATCGAGGGTGACGTCCCCGAGGGCAAGCAGACCCTGCTGGTCGAAGACCTCACCACCGACGGGCGGAGCAAGATCCAGTTCGCCCAGTCGTTGCGCGATGCCGGGGCGGTCGTGAACCACGCCTTCGTGGTATTT
>CAXSEG010000220.1:0-7811 GCA_964235545.1 uncultured Acetobacteraceae bacterium | reverse complement strand
GGATCGCGGCAGCGCAGGATCGTGCGTAATCGTCCGACAGCAGCCGGTCGAGCGGCGGTGCCACGAAGCGTGGGTCGCTGATGTGGGCGTCTTTATCGCGCGTCGCGATCTTCATCGCCTCGGCTACGACACGGATATACTCGGGGGTGTTGTGGCCCAGCGCCACGAGGTCGAACTGCTCGAGGATGCGCAACATCTCCGCCACCATCACGCCGCCGCCGGGGGGTTGGTTGGTCGCCAGCTCGTACCCGCGGTAGCCGACGCGGATCGGCTCCTGCACCTCTGGCTCGAAGCTCGCGAGATCGGCTTCGGTCAGCAAGCCGCCGTGCCGCACCATGTCCTCCGCGATGCGGCGGGCGAGCGGGCCGCGGTAGAAGCTGTCGGGCCCGTCCTGCGCCAGGCTGCGCAGCGTGGCCGCAAGATCGGAGTTGCGGATCGTCTCGCCGATACGCTTGTAGCTGCCGTCCGGGTGCAGGTAGATGCGGCGTCCGTCCGCGGTCACGCCCAGTTTCTCGCCATAATTCATGCGGCCGTAACGGCGCTCGTCCTGGGTGAAGACGGTGTGGTTGTGTGGGCGCACGATCCAGCCCGCCTCTGCCAACTCGACCGCCGGGCCGAACAGGTTGGCCCAAGGCAGGCGGCCGAGTTGGGCATGCGCCTGCGCCAGCACGGCCACGATGCCGGGTACGGTGACGGATTGGTGGCCGCACTCGTTGACGAAGTCTTGCACGATGAAACCGAAGCCATCCGTCGTCTCGCCGACGATGCGGTCGGCCCACATCGTCTCCGTGCAGGCAGCGGGGCAGCCGCCCTGGCCGTCCAGCAGCAGCGTTTTCCCTGTACGCGGATCGTAGGCGTGCAGCACGCCGTAGCCGCCCAGGCCCGACATCAGCGGGTCGACCACGCCCTGCACCAGGGCGGCGGCCACCGCGGCATCGATGGCACTGCCGCCAGCCCGCAAGGTGACGAGCCCGGCATCGGCCGCCTCCGGCTGCGCCGCCGTGACCATCGCCCGGGCGGGCGGCAGCCGGCATGTCGGTCGTGGGATGCCCGGTGCTCTCATCTCGTATCCTCTCGGCTTTAGGTTATCACGTTTGGCTATGGCTTTACGTCATAGCCTTGCCTAGTTTGTGTCGACGTTGCGGATGGGGTGCGTGCTTTGCTGACGGCGTTTCCATCCAGCGAACGATATGACCGGGTGCGCCAGGCTGCCGACCCACGGGCGGTGGCATTGTTCGAGGATGCGCTGGTGTGGGACATGACGCTGCCGTGGGGCGCGCCATGGGCCAATTACGATACCGTGCTGGGCCGCTTCGCCAGCGCCGGCATGGGCGTCGTGACGCTCACCGTGCAGAACCTGCCGGGCGCCGATATCCGGACCGCAGTCAGCTACGTCGCGAAGGTCCGCGCCGACATCGCCAAGCGTGCCGGCCTCATGCGTGTCTGCACCAGCGCCGCCGCGATCCGTCAGGCCCGGGCCGATGGCGTGCTGGCCCTCGTGCTGCAACACCAGGATGGCACCCCGCTGGGCGGCATGGTCGAGATGGTGGAGGTCTACCACGCGCTGGGCGTGCGATGCATGCTGCCGGTCTATAACGGCAAGAATGCGCTGGGCGACGGCTGTGCCGAACGCACCGACGAGGGCCTGACCCGACTGGGCCAGGCTGCGGTGCGGGAGATGCTGCGGCTCGGCATCATCGTGGACGCCACGCATGTCGGCGTCCGGTCCAGCCTGGACATGGCGGAGCTGTGCGCCGCCGCGGGCAGGCCGATGATGATCACCCACAGCAACATGCACGCAGTCTATCCGCACTACCGCAACGTCACCGACGAGCAGGTGCGCGCCGCCGCGGCCACCGGTGGCGTGATCGGCGTCAACGGCCTGGGCGAGTTCCTGCCCGATGACGACGCCCGCACGGAGGCCATGTTCCGCCACCTGGATCACCTCGTTACCCTGGCCGGCCCAAGGCACGCGGGTTTCGGGCTCGATTTCCTGGCCGACGCGCCCCGCTTCTGGGCCAGCGTGCGGGCGGAGGCATTCCGCTGGCCGCCGCTGCCGTTCGGCAAGGAACGCGTGGAAACCGCGTTTGCCGGGCCGGAACAGGCGCTCGAGTTGTGCGACATCATGGTGCGCCACGGCTGGGACGATGAGGCGGTGCGTGGCGTGCTGGGCGAGAACTTCCTGCGCGCGGCCGGGGAGAGTTGGGGCGGATGAGCGGCACGGAGGCTTCCCGCGCGCTGATGCGCGACGCGCTGGTCTGGGACAACACGCTCCCCTGGGGCCCGAGCTACGCCGATGGCGACACGCTCGGGCGCTTCCATGCCGCCGGTGTGGACGTGGTCAGCCTGTCGGTCATGGGGCCGGAGGCGATGCTGGACGGCACGGTGCGCCAGATCGCCCGCGTGCGTGCCGCCATCCGCGCCCAGCCGGACCACATGGTATTGTGCGGCACGGCGGACGACATCCTGGCGGCCAAGCGGGCCGGCAAGCTCGGCCTGGTGTTCAACCTCCAGGAGACCGACATGCTGGAGGGCAAGCTGGAGATGGTGCAGGCCTATTACGACCTGGGCGTGCGCCACATGCTGCTCGCCTACAACGCCCGCAACCACGTCGGCGACGGCTGCGCCGAGCGCACCGATGGCGGCCTGTCCCGCTGGGGGCAGGAGGTGGTGGCGGAGATGAACCGCGTGGGCATGCTGGTGGACGGCACCCACACCGGCTACCGCACCACGATGGACGCGATGGCGGCCTGCACCGCGCCGTTCATCTTTTCCCACAGCAACGCCCACGCGGTGTACGGCCACTACCGCAACATCCGCGACGAGCAGATCCGCGCCTGCGCCGCGACCGGCGGCGTGGTGGGGCTGAACGGGCTGGGCGAGTTCCTGGACGACGACGCGGCGTCCTCAGACGCCATGTTCCGCCACCTGGACCACATGGTGCAACTGGTCGGGCCGGAGCATGTCGGCTTAGGCATGGACTACGTGCGCGACACGGCGCGGTTCTGGGGCTGGGTGCGGGACAACGCGCATATGTGGCCGCCGGGGCCCGGCAACCGCACCGGCTCCGCCTTCGCGCAGCCGGAGCAGATCCTGGAGCTGGCGTCCATGATGCTGCGGGCCGGCTACGGCGAGGCGGCGGTGCGCGGCATCCTGGGCGGCAACTGGCTGCGCGTCGCCCGGCAGGTGTGGCGATGAGGCGCCTGTTGCTGGCCGCCGCGCTGCTGGCGCCGTTCGCCGCCCGCGCGCAGGAGGCCGATCACCTCACCGTCGGCGTGCGCGCGCCCATCGTGTCGCTGGACCCGGCGCTGTCCGGGCTCGGGCCGATGCACGGCTACTACGCCGACATCTACGACAGCCTGCTCGGGCTGGACGCGCAATCCCACCTGATCCCCGGCATCGCGCTCAGCTGGCACTTGGTGGACGACCTGACCTGGGAGTTCAAGCTGCGGCCCGGTGTGAAATGCCATGATGGCAGCACGCTGGACGCCGCCTCGGTGAAGTCCAGCCTGGACCGGCTGCCCACCGTGCCGAACAGCGACAACCTGACCGCCGGCAAGCTGCGCCTGGTTACCAAGCTGGAGATCGTCGACCCGCTGACGGTGCGCATGATCACCGCCAAGCCGTATCCGGCTCTGCTGGCGGCGTTGCCGGACTTCCACCTGGTCTGCGCCAGCGTGCCGGCCACCGCCACCACGGCGGAGTTCGACTCCGGCAAGGACGCCATCGGCTCCGGCCCATACCGCAGCGTGAAGTGGCAGCGCGGCCAGGGATGGGAGCTTGAGCGCTTCGACGGTTATTGGGGCCCGAAGCCGGCCTACGCCCACGTGACGATCCGGGAGATCCCGAACGACGCGGCCCGCCTGGCCTCGCTGCAGGCCGGGGACGTGCAGCTGGCCGACTACATCCCGCCGCTGGACGTCAAGCGCCTATCCGGCCTGCCGGCGCTGGGCGTGTTCCAGACCGAATCGAACCGCACCGTCTTCCTGGGCTTCGACACCCTGAAGGACCAGACGTCCTTCGCCACCGACAAGGCCGGCACGGTGCTGCCACACAACCCGTTTCAGGACGAGCGCGTGCGCCGCGCCTTCGCCCTGGCGATCTCGACCGACGTGGTGGTGAAGCGCGTGATGGACGGGCTGGCCGTGCCGGCGACCCAGGGCGTTCCGAGCCACATTGCCGGCTACGACCCCGGCGTGCCCGCGACACCTTACCAGCCGGAGCAGGCCAAGAAGCTGCTGGCGGAGGCCGGCTATCCGGCCGGCTTCAGCGTCACCCTGCACTGCCCGAACGACCGCTATGTGAACGACGCCGCAACGTGCCAGACGGTCGGCATCCTGCTGTCCCGCATCGGCGTCACCGTCGCGATCGACGCCCAACCCTCCAACGTGTACTTTCCCCGGCTGCAACACCGCGACTACTCGTTCTACCTGCTCGCATGGGGCAGCAACGGCGGGGATGCCACGCCCTTCCTGCGCGATGTGATGGAGACGCGGGATACCGCCCGCGGCGTCGGCTCCTGGAACATGGGGTTGTCCATGCCGGATGTGGACGCAGCGATCGACGCGGCCACGCTGACGATGGACGAGGCGGTACGGAACAAGGAGATGGCCGCCGCCATGGGCCTGCTGATCCAGCGCCAGGCCTACATCCCGCTCGACACGCTGCTGGTGATCGCCTCCGCCCGCAAGCCGGTGACCTACCAGCCGCAGGCGGCCGAGGAGCTGATCCTGGCTGCGGTCGGGCGGCAGTAGCCGGCTATGGGCAGCCTGCTGCTACGGCGGCTCGGCCAGGGATTGCTGGTCGTGCTGGCGCTGTCGCTGATCGCCTTCGTCGGGCTGTATGCGGTCGGCGACCCGGCAGCCATCCTGCTGGACCCGCAATCCACACCGGACGACATCGCCCGCTTCCGCGCCGCCATGGGCCTGGACCAGCCGCTATGGCGCCAGTACGCGCTGTTCCTGGTGCATTTAGTGCAAGGTAACTGGGGCACCTCGTTCGTCTATCACCAGAACGCCATGGACGTGATCCTGGAGCGGTTGCCCGCGACGCTGGAGTTGGCCATCATTGGCATGTTACTGGCCGTAATGGTGGGCGTGCCGCTGGGGGTGCTGGCGGGGGCCACGGCACCGTCGCGGCTGGACCGCTTGCTGATGACGGGATCCATCTTCGGCTTCAGCCTGCCAACCTTCTGGGTCGGGTTGGTGCTGATCGTGCTGTTCGCGGTCGACCTCGGCTGGCTGCCCGCCTCCGGACGCGGTGCCACGGTGGGGGTGCTGGGCGTGCAGCTCTCCGTGTTCACCGTGGACGGATTGCGGCACATCCTGCTGCCGGCGTTGAACCTGTCGCTGTTCCCGATGGCGCTCATCCTGCGCCTGGCCCGGTCCGGCGTGCGGGAGGCGATGGGACAGGACTTCGTGCGCTACGCCCGCGCCAAGGGCCTGGCGCCGCGCCGCATCCTGTTCGTTCACGTGCTGAAGCGGGTGTCGATCCCCATCGTGACGGTCTCCGGGCTGCAGCTCGGCAACCTGATCGCCTTCTCCGTGGTGACGGAGAGCGTGTTCGCCTGGCCCGGCACCGGCAAGCTCATCATCGACAGCATCAACCAACTCGACCGTCCCGTGGTGGTCGGCTACCTGATGGTCATCGCGCTGCTGTTCGTGGCCATCAACCTGCTGGTGGACCTCTGCTATGCGGCACTCGACCCGCGCGCCCGCTTGCACCCCGCGTGAGCGGCGCCGCCCTTCCGGCGGGCCGTGGCGTCGTCGGTTTCGTCCGCCGCTACGGCCGCGCCCGCTTGGCCCTTGGCGCCGTCGTGGTGTTCGCCGCGATCGTTGCCGGGGCGGTACTGGCGCCGCTGGTGGCACCGCAGGACCCTTACGACCTGGCGTCGCTGAACCTGCTGGACGGCCAGGTGCCGCCGCTGACGCGCGGCGCGGACGGCTTCCTCTATTTGCTCGGCAGCGACGACCAGGGACGCGACATGCTGTCCGCGATCCTCTACGGGCTGCGTACCAGCCTGCTGGTCGGGTTCGCCGCGACCGGGTTCGCCGCCGTGACCGGCACGGTGCTGGGGCTGGTCGCCGCGTGGAAGGGGGGCCGGATCAACGGCGCCATCATGCGGCTGGTGGACCTGCAGCTCAGCATCCCGTCCATCCTGGTGGCGCTCACGTTGCTCGCCGTGCTCGGCCGCGGGGTGGACAAGATCATCTTGGCCCTGGCCCTGGTACAATGGGCCTATTTCGCCCGTATCGCCCGCAGCAGCGCGCTGGTGGAACGCCAGCGCGACTACGTGGCGGCGGCGCAGTGCCTCGGCATCCCCGCCCGGCGCATCCTGTTCGGCCACGTGCTGCCCAACGCGCTGCCGCCGCTCACCGTGGTTGCGGCGGTGGAGGTGGCCAATGCCATCGGTCTAGAGGCAACCCTGTCGTTCCTCGGCGTCGGACTGCCCGTCACCCGGCCCTCGCTCGGACTGCTGATTGCCAACGGCTTCCAGTTCCTGCTGAATGGCGACTACTGGATCAGCATCTTCCCCGGCATCGCCCTGCTCGTGCTGGTGTTCGCCATCAACCTCGTGGGTGACCGGCTGCGCGAGATCCTGGACCCGCGCGGCAACCGGTGAGCGTGCTCGACGTCGCGGGCCTGACCGTGCTGTTCCCCACGACCGCTGGGGAGCGGCCCGCCGTGGACGCCGTCTCCTTCACGCTGCGGCGCGGGCGGACGCTCGGGCTGGTGGGGGAGAGCGGCTCCGGCAAGACCATGACGGGCTACGCCATCCTCCGCCTGGTGCCGCCGCCGGGCCGCATCGCGGCCGGGCGGGTGCGGCTGAACGGACAGGATGTGGGGAGCCTGACCGAGCGCGGCATGCGCCAACTGCGCGGCAACCGCATCGCCCTGATCATGCAAGACCCGATGGCCTGCCTGAATGACGTGCTGCGCGTCGGCACCCAGATGGTCGAGGCCGTGCAGGCTCATCGCCCCGTCCGCGCTGCCGCCGCCCGCGCCATGGCGCGCGACGCGCTGGGCCGCATGGGCATCCCCCATCCGGAAGAGCGTCTCGACGCCTACCCACACGAGTTCTCCGGTGGGATGCGCCAGCGCATCGCGATCGCGACCGCTCTGCTGAACCAACCGGACGTCATCATCGCCGACGAACCGACCACGGCGCTGGACGTGACGATCCAGGCGCAGATCCTCTCGGAGGTGCAGCGCATCTGCGCCGTGGACGGCACCGCGATGCTGTGGATCACCCATGACCTGTCCGTGGTGGCCGGGCTCGCGGACGAGATCGCCGTCATGTACGCAGGCCGCATCGTGGAGCTGGCGGCGTCCGACGCGGTCGTGGGCGCGCCGCTGCACCCTTATTCCGAAGGATTGCTGGCCTCCGTTCCCGCCCGCAACCAACCTGGCGCGGAGCTGCGGCAAATTCCCGGCACCATGCCCAGCCTGGCCAGCCTGCCGGAAGGCTGCAGCTTTCGCCCGCGTTGCCCGCGCGCCGATGCGGCCTGCTTGCCGGTCCCGCCATTGGCGGAAGTGCAGCCCGGCCACTGGGCCCGCTGCGTGCATCCGCTGCTGCCCGGCGCATGAGCGCCCTGCTGGAGGCGTGCGGCCTGTCGCGCCGGTTCGCCGTGCCGCCATCCGGCATGCTGGCCCGGCTGCGCGGCGGGCGGCCAGCGGCCGTGCACGCGGTGGCGGAGGTCGACCTGTCGGTGGCGCCGCAGGAGACGCTCGGGCTGGTGGGCGAGAGCGGCTGCGGCAAGAGCACGCTGGGCCGCATGCTGGCCGGCATCCTGCCACCCTCCGAGGGCGAG
>CAXSEG010000219.1:0-7851 GCA_964235545.1 uncultured Acetobacteraceae bacterium | reverse complement strand
TTTCGAGGGCGCGGAGAAAGGCGCGGGTCGATAGCACATGGGCCTCACGGAAGCTGTCACGAAAGATGCCGTCGCCAAACGGTCCGTCTTCGGTCAGCACCAGGAATGGGCCTTGCGGACCGCCAGGAGCTTGCATCTGCCGGAGCAGCCATGCCGTCGAAGCATCGCCGATACCGACCGACGCATGCGACGCCGGGTCTGCCGGAATTCCAGCAGCAGGTCGAACCTGCGGCATGCTGCCAGCGTGATGAGAGGGCCGGTGTCGGCTACGACAATCTGAACCGGCAACCCACGGCGGCCGCTCATTTCGGGGCTATGTCCTGCCTGGCTGCTTCAGCGGCGCAATCATCTTCCCGTATGAGTTTGTCGATAAACTCGATGGCGAGCGCGGCCGGCTCCTCCTCCCTTGGGAGGAGGTGTGTCCGGATCTCGACGTCGCACTCATGGGCAAAGGCGTAGAGGTCCATCACGTCGGCCGCGCCGGTCAACTGCATCGCTCGTGCGCTGGTGATATCTCCGGACTGCCAAGCCTCGATCGCGTCGTGCACAGACAACATTCTCGCGCTCTCCAGACCGCGTTGCTTCACTCGCTCACGTCGTCCCTTCGGTTCGACGATTACCAGGGGGCCGACTCGGTCACCAGCAGCGCGAACGGCGGGCAAAGCCCCGGCCGCCGGTGACTACGCCGCCCGCTTCTGTGTCTCCGCGGCCAGCAGGAACTCCAAATCCTCCGCGTCCAGCCCGGCCGCCTCCACCTCCGCGTCGAACGCCAGGCCGGCCAGTTCCGCCTTGCGCTGCTGCAAATGGATAATGCGCTCCTCCACCGTGTCCGCTGCGATCAGCTTATATATGAACACCGACCGCTTCTGCCCAATCCGGTGCGCGCGGTCGGAGGCCTGGTCCTCCACGGCCGGGTTCCACCACGGGTCGTAATGGATCACCGTGTCCGCCGCCGTTAAATTCAGGCCTCGGCCGCCCGCCTTCAGGCTGATCAGGAACAGCGGCACCTCCTCCGCCTGGAACGACCGCACCGGCTCGGCACGGTCCCGCGTGTCGCCGCGCAGTTCCACGAAGGCGTGCCCGGCCTCCACCAGCCGCGGCTTGATCAGGTCCAGCATCGAGGTGAACTGGCTGAAGATCAGGATTCGCCGCCCCTCCGGCAACATGCCCGCGATCATCTCCATCAGCGTGTCCAGTTTGGCGGACCCCGCCTCGCTCGGCCCCGAGGCCAGCTTCACCAGCCGCGGGTCGCAACACGCCTGGCGCAGCTTCAGTAGCGCGTTCAGCACCACGAAGCGGCCCTGGTTCGGCCCTAGATCGCTGAGCTGGTCGCGCACGCTGTCGTGCAGCGTGGCGCGGATGGTGTCGTACAGCTCGCGCTGCTCCGGGCCCATGTTGATATGCCGCAAAATCGTCTCCTTCGGCGGCAGCTCCGTGGCCACTTCGGCCTTGGTGCGGCGCAGGATGAAGGGGCGGATGCGGCGGGTAAGCTGGCTGCGGCGCAGCGGGTCCCCCTCCTTCTCGATCGGCGAGCGGAACCGCTTGGTGAAGGAGCGGCGATCCCCCAGCAGGCCGGGCTGCAGGAAGGCGAACTGGCTCCACAGCTCGTCCAGGTTGTTCTCGATCGGCGTGCCGGACAGGCACACGCGGTGCCGCGCCTCCAGCTGGCACACCGCACGGGTGGCCTTGGCATCCGGGCTCTTGATCGCCTGCGCCTCGTCCAGCACGATCATGTGCCAGGCGATCTCACGCATCGGTTCGGCGTCCCGCGCCAGCACGGCGTAGGTGGTCAGCACCACGTGGATCCCGTCCAGCTGCGCGCGGCGGGCCTCGCGCCCCTGCCCGTGCAGCACGGCGACGCTAAGGTGTGGCGCGAACCGCTCCAGTTCCGCCTGCCAGTTCGCCACCAGGCTGGTGGGCATCACCACCAACACCGGGCGGTCCAGCCGGCCGGCCTCGTGCTCGGTCGTGATGTGCGCGATGGTCTGCGCGGTTTTCCCCAGCCCCATCTCGTCAGCCAGGAAGCCACCGAGCTTGTGGGTGCGCAGATGCTGCAGCCAGTTCAGCCCGTGCTGCTGATAGGGGCGCAGGCTGACGGTGAAGCCGGGCGGCGCCGGCATCTCCACCATCTCCGGCAGCTCGCGGAACCGCTCGACCGTCGCCGCCACTTCGGACGCATCCTGCCACCGCGTCGTGAGCAGTTCCTCAAGGTCCAGCATCGCCGGCGCCTCGCCGGCGGGCAGCACCAAAGCGGAGTCGGTGCGGTTGGCGGCGGCCTCCATCAGGTCGCCTACCACCGCCATCAGCCGGCGCACCCGGTCCGCCGGCAGGCGCACGACACGGCCATCCTCCAGGCTGGTCACCAGTTCGTCGCCCAAGGTTCGGAGCGCGTCCGGGCCGCGCTCCATCAGCCGGGTCAGAATGGGAAGCAAGGCCACGCGCACGCCATCCACCTCGATGCCGAGGTCGAGCGAGAAGCTGCCGCGCTCGGCATCGCTCACCCGGGCGTCGAAGCCGCCGACCGACTTGGCCACGCGCGGACCGAACCCGGTGTCCACGGTGCAGCGCCAGCCTTCCGCCTGGAGTTCGGGCATGCGCTCGGCCAGGAAACGGTGCCACTGTTCCGCCGCATCCAGCCCACGCAGCACGTGCACCCGGCGCCCCTTGCCCGAGGATCCGTCGGTCACCCGTAGCTGCACGAAGCCGAAATCGGCCAGCACCTGCGCCGAGACCGCCTCGGCCGCCGGATCCCGCCGGACGAACTCGGGGCCGCCCGGCCCGGCGATGCGTACGAACTGCCGCTCGTCGCCACCCTCCGCCACTCCGTTGCCGCCCTTCTCGCCCGCGTAGTCGAAATCCAGCGTCAGCGTGTCCAGCAGGCCGATCGTGCCGGCCTCGTCCGGACCGTGCCGTTTCGTCAGCTGTAGGATCGGGGTCGCCGTGCGCTCGACGATGACGGAGTCGCTTTGCAGCGCCGGCAGCGGAATTGCCTCGCGCTTGCGGCCACGGGCGGGCTTCGTCGGGGCGGTGGCGGCGCGGAACCGGGCCTGGCCGACGGCACCGGTCGCGGCGTCGATATACCAGTTGCCCTCGCTGCCGAGCAGCACGGCGGAGCGCGGCGGCAACGCCGGCGGTTTGCCCTGCTCGAAAGAGCGCGGCGGCCCGGGCAGCAGACGGCGGCGGGTGGCACCCCAGCGGGCCTGGCCGGATTGCAGCAGCGCCTGGATCAGCGTGGCCAGCTGCTCCGGCGCGATCTTGTCGATCGGCGCGCTCAGCAATGCGGCAGCAGCCCGCGTGTCGGCAGACAGCGTCTCGTCGGCCGCGACGGTGCCCGGTGGCGTGTCCTCGGTCCGGCTGGTCTGCTCGTCAAGCAGGAGTGTGGTGACGGCGCAGGCGTGAGGCGGGCTGGCCGCATTGAGCTCGAACACCACCGTGCGGGCCGGCTGCTGCCCTGGCCCGGCATCCAGCCCTTGTGCCGGGGCCACCCGGCGCAGCGCGGGAAACCGGTCGAGCGCCGCCAGTCCGGCCGCCGCGAGATGCGCGCAGGCGAGTTGGCGGCAGGTGCAGCGCGTGCCGAACCCGACCCGGTTGCCACGCGGGCTGGGCGTGAGCGTCGCCGTGCGGCGCAACCCGGCATCGGCCACGGCCGCCGTGATCGAGGCGCCGGACAAGGCGACTTCCACCGCGCCGAGCAGCACCAGGCTGCGCGCGCGGGTTAATGTCCGGGGTTCAAACACGGCGCGAAGGTCTTCGGCGGAGAACGGCGTCGTCATGCGGCGCGAAACCTCGGATGGCTAGGATGCATGGGCAAGCACCCGCCGGTTTGGGCGGGCCTGGCAGTGTAGCGCAGGCTTTTGCCGCAGCGCACCCCTCTTGCACGCGCGGGGTTGATACGCCGCCGCGATCAAGCGCGCCGCGTCATGTCGCCGCGAGGTAGTCGAGCGGCAGGGCCGTGGTGGATTTCAGCACCTCCATCGCGAAGGAGGCGCTCACGTCATACAGGTCGATCTGCGCGATCAGGCGGTTGTAGACCTCGTCATACGCCTCGATGCCGGGCACGACGATGTGCAGCATGTAATCGACCTGGCCTGCCATGCGGTAGATCCCACCACCTCCGGCAAACTCATCACGACCCGGCAAAACGCGTCCGCCCACTCTTTGCGGTGCTGGTTGGTGCGCACGCTGACGAAGACGTTGACGCCGACATTCACCTGCTTCGCGTCGAGCAGGGCCACCCGCGCGCGGATGACGCCGGAGTCCTGCAAGCGCTGCACGCGCCGCCAGCAGGGCGAGGCGGAGATGCCGGCGCGCTCGGCGAGTTCCGCGACGGGCATGGCGGCGTCACGTTGCAGCCAATGCAGGATGCGGCGGTTAATGTCGTCCACGCAGTCTGATTCCGTGTTTGCCCGCTTTCGGGGTAGAACCTTGGTTTGTTGTGCGGTCGAGAGGGCGCGAACGCAAGGGCTTGCCGCGTCCGGGATGGCATGCTGCCGCCATCACAGTCGAGGAACCCTGCCGATGTCCGTTTCATTCACCGATCATCCGCGCCGCGTCGGCGAGACCTATGGCGAGCATTTCGGCGTCGCGATGAGCTTCTCCGCTGCCATGATCGCGGGCGGTTTGGCCTGCGCTGTGCACGCCGTGTTGCCGTTCCTGTTCACCAGCACCGGGTCGCAGACGATCCGCCGCCTGCACGACCGGATGGTCGCCAACCGCGCCGCGGCGACGCAGTGAAGCGGGGCATTGCCGCCCCGGCCTGGCGTGCTATTTCGAGGGCATGGACACGCCAGTTGCCAGCGGCATCGCCTTTCCCGAAGGCCTGATCGACAAGGAAACCTTTCGCGCCTGCATGCGCGGCGTGCCGGGGGCGGTTTGCCTGGTGACCACCGTGCATGCCGGCTTCCGCAGCGGGCTCACCGCCACGGCCGTCTGCTCGGTGAGCGCCGACCCGCCGCAGATGCTGGTCTGCGTCAACCGGTCTAGCTCTGCGCAGGCCGTGATCGTCGCGGCTGGGCGGTTCGGCGTGAGCTACCTCGCACAGCACCAGCAGGATGTGGCGGACGTGTTCTCCGCCTCGTTGGATGACCGGTTCGACCACGGCGAATGGGTGGAACTGGGGTCCGGTGTCCCGCTCCTGAAGGACGCCGCCGCTGCGTTCGATTGCGTGGTGATGCAGATGATCGAGGCCGGTACCCACACCATCTTCATCGGCGCGATCGTCGCCGCCGTGGCGCAGGACGTGCCGAACCTGATCTACAAGCAGGGCTCCTACGCGTCGCTCTGAGCGCCGGCCCTCCCCGTTCGCACGGGGAGGGCCGGGTACTTGCGTCAGGCCTTGAAGACACCTTCCATCGCGATTTGCGCCAGCGGGATCCGGTCGCTGGGGGCCTCACGGGCGGCCATAGCTTCCGGCAGGGTGGACTTGTCGCCCTTACGCCCGATCGCGATCACCTGCTCCACCCGGTAGCCCACGGGTAGGCCGAGCTCGGCGAAGGCGCGTTCCTTGTCGAAGCCGACCATGCCATGCGCCTGCCAGCCGGAGATCGACGCCTGCAGCGCGAAGCTGGCCCAGGCGGCACCGGCGTCCATCGAATGGCTCCACGAGGGCACGGGCACGTCCTTGCCCGGTGGGATCATGGTCGAGTTGGACACCAGGACGACCAGGGCGGACGCGCTTTTTGCCCAAGACTGGTTGAATTCGACCAGCAAACTCAGGAACTTGTCAAAGTGCGGCGTTCCGCGCCGGGCATAGATGAAGCGCCAGGGCTGCGAGTTGTAGGAGGACGGCGCCCAGCGCGCGGCCTCGATCAGCGTCATCAGGTCCGACTCGCTCATCTCCTCGGCGGTGAAGGCGCGCGGTGACCACCGCTCCAGGAACAGCTTGTCGATCGGGTAGTCGGAATGCCGGTTGTTGGCGTCGGTCACGGAAGCCACCTCTGGTTGGAACTGCCACGGTTCTATCAGACGGCGTGGGCCGCGTTAACGCCGCGTTCATCTCCCCGCGGTAACGTTCCTGCGGGTCGTAGAAGGCGGCTCGGTCTGGACCGCAGGTAAAACACCATGACGCTGAGTTCGATCAACACCAACCAAGGTTCCTACGTCGCACTTCAATCGCTGAACGCCACCAACAGCGCCCTGGCGGCGACACAGAAGGAGATCGCCACCGGGTACCGCGTCTCGGACGCGACCGACGATGGCGGCGCGTTCGCCGTCGCGCAGAAAGTCCGCTCGGACGTCGGCGCGCTGACCAGCGTGAACCAGCAACTCGGCAATGCGCACGGCCTGGTGACGACGGCGGTCTCCTCGCTTACCAGCATCTCCAACACCGTCGTCCAGGCGAAAGCGACGCTGATCAAGATCGGGGATCAGAGCATCTCCGACTCCCAGCGGGACGATTACATCGCCAGCTACCAGCAACTGGTCAGCCAGGTTGCCAACGACGTCGACAACTCGACGTATAATGGGCAGACGCTGCTCGGTGCCGCCGCGGGCTCTGTCGCCGGGACGTCCAAGACCGTCATCAACAACGAATTCGGATCAACCTCTACGCTGAATGCCGAAAATGTCAGCAGTCTGCCGAACACCCTGGCCGCCTTGATCGGCGGAACGTTCTCGCGCAGCGCGTCCGGTGTGGACACCGTCACCACACCCACGGCCGCCGCTGCGCAGACGGCGGCCGTCGCCGCGCTGCAGTCCGGTGCGGGGTTCGACTCGGCGCAGACGGGCGTGAACAGCCAGCTGAACCAGGCCAGCGCCGACTCGAACTACCTGAGCGCGCAGATCACCTTCAACACCAACAAGATCGACAGCCTGAACTCAGGCCTCGGCGCGCTGGTGGACGCGGACCTGTCCCAAGAATCGGCCCTGCTGCAATCGGAGCAGATCAAGCAGCAACTCGGCACCCAGGCACTCTCGATCGCGAACCAGTCGCCGCAATCGCTGCTCAGTCTGTTCAAGAGCTGAGGCGGTCGGTCTCTCTCCGATGCGCTCCTCCAACCCTTGTAGGGTGGGCTTACAGCCCACCAAGGCGGCAGAATTATGGGTGGAAGGCACACACCAAGCTGCCAAGCTGCGGCCCTAAGCCGAGGCCAGGAACGCAGAAACGGTCGCGTTGAACGCCGCCGGCTGCTCCGCGTGAAGCCAGTGCCCGGCATCCTTGATGGCTACGAAACGGGCGGCCGGGAACAGGCGCAGGATCGCCGGGCGGTATCCGGGCAGTACGTAGTCGGACCGCGCGCCGGTGACGAACAAGGTCG
This sequence comes from uncultured Acetobacteraceae bacterium, assembly GCA_964235545.1. Classification (GTDB taxonomy): domain Bacteria; phylum Pseudomonadota; class Alphaproteobacteria; order Acetobacterales; family Acetobacteraceae; genus LMUY01. The sequence goes on along the minus strand of CAXSEG010000219.1, from coordinate 595 downwards.
GCCCGGCGTAGATGGCGGCGTCGTCCTGCCAGGTCTCGACCCGCGGAAGGCTGGCTGCGATCTCCTCGAGGCCAATCCGCCAGCCCTGCCCGGGGCGGAAATTGTGCAACAGGAACCCGCGGACCGCCGCGTCCGGCACATCCGGCGTCAGCAGAGCGTCCGCCTCCGGCCGGCTCGCCCCCGGCGGCACCGCCAGCATCGCCCGGGTGAAGCCGCCGAAATGCGACGGATACGTCACCGGTGCGATGTCGGCCACCACCAGCCGGGTCACGCGGCCCGGTTGATGCAGGGCCATGCGCATGGCCACCTTGCCCCCCATCGAATGCCCGGCAAGGCCGGCGGCCGGCACGCCCTGCGCGTCCATCGTCTCCGCAACGTCGGCGGCCATGACGTCGTAATCCATCGCCGGGTGGTGACCGCTCTCGCCGTGGTTGCGCAAATCCATCGCGATGACACGGTGCGAGCCGGCCAGGGCGCGGGTGAGCCCCGTGAGGTTGCGGGCGGAGCCGAACAGGCCGTGCAGCACGACGATTGGGCTGCCAACGCCCACGACCCGGGTCGCGAGGATCAACGCCTATACCGTCAGCATGATCTT
>CAXSEG010000218.1:0-7879 GCA_964235545.1 uncultured Acetobacteraceae bacterium | reverse complement strand
CGCAGCATGGCGGCCCACGCGATGCGGCCCGGCGTGGGTGTGGTCGGGGCCCGGCTGCTGTTCCCGAACGGGCGGCTGCAGCATGGCGGCCTGCTGCTCGGCCCGCGCGGCGCCGCCGTGCACGCCTTCACGGGCGCCGCCGGGGACGAGCCCGGCTACCTGGCGCAGGTCATGCTCCTGCGCGACCTGTCGGCCGTGACGGGCGCCTGCATGGCTATCCGCCGCAGCCTGTTCCACGAGCTGGGCGGGCTGGAGCAGGACCACCTCCACGTCGCCCGGAGCGACGTGGATTTGTGCCTGCGCGCCCGCGAAGCCGGCTACCGCGTGCTGTGGGATCCGGAGGCGACCCTGGTCCACCACGACAACGGCACACGCGGCCGCGACGATTCGTTGGAGCAGCAAGCCCGTTTCGAGATCGAGCGCACGTACATGCGCCGCCGCTGGCCCGAGGCGACCGAGCGCGACCCGTTCCTCAACCCCGCTTTGCGTGCCGATCCGGACGCGCTCGTGTTCCGCTCCATCCCGCCTCCGGGCGCGATCGTCACTGCTCCCGGCAAGGACTTGCTGGAGGACCTGCATCTGCAGCTCGCCGGATACAAGCGCGCCTTGCAGCAGGCCGAGGCGGCGGTGGACCAGCTGCGCCGCCTCTGGCCCCGGGCGGAGCTGCAGCATCTGACCCTAGACCTCACGGCCAAGACCGCGGCGAACCGACAGCTGACCGCCCAACGGGACACGTTGCTGGCCAGGCTGGCCGGGCTGCCGCCGTGGCTGGTCAGCCTCGCTCTGCGGCTGCGCTGGATCCCGCGGACCTGGCGGGTGCTGCGCCGGCTGGTGGCCGTGATCCACCGCACGCCGCGTCGCCGGGCCCTGCTGCGCCAGCGCCAGGCGGATTACGCCGTCATCGCCGCCAGCCCCGTGTTCGACCAGGCCTGGTATCGCGCCGCCGCCATGGGCGGCGACCAACGGACCGACGCCGTGTCCCACTACTTGTGGAAGGGCTCGGTCGCCGGCCAGGACCCGCATGCGCTGTTCGACAGCGCCTGGTACGGCGCCCACACCGCCGGGATCCGCATGGAAAACCCGTTCGCGCACTACATCCGGCTCGGCATGGCCGCGGATGCCGACCCGCACCCGCTGTTCGACGTGGCCTATTACCTGGCGCAGGCGCCCGAGGCCGCCGGGCGCGCGCTGCTGCACCACATGCAGCTGCCGCCGCACGACAGCCGCTCGCCGGCCCGGCTGTTCGACCCGGTGGATTATCCGCAAGGCCTGGCGCACTGGGCCCGCATCGGCGCCGCCGAGGACCGCGACCCGCACGCTTTGTTCGCGACCGCGTGGTATCGCCGCACCCATCTCGGCGGCGACCGGGGCCGCAACCCGTTGGCGCATTGGCTGCGGGAGGGGCAGGCGGCGGGGTTGCCGCCCAACCCGTACGGCCTGGACCTCGCGACTCCGCCGCGCCTCCCCAGCCCGGGACCCGACCCAGTCGCCACCATCATCGCCGAGCGCGGGCCAAGTGCCATGGCCACCACGCGCACGCTATACGGCTTGGCGCAGAACAACGCGCCGTTCGCGTTCGAGGTGATCCTGACCGGCGACGGCCCGGCGCCGGCCTTCGGGGACGCGGTGCGTACGGCGCCCGACCGGCGCGCCGCCGCCTCGGCAGCCAAAGGCCGCCACCTCGTGTTCCTCGGTGCCGGCGCGATCGGCCATGCCGGCTGGCTCGCGGCCCTGATCGAAACGGCCGATGCCGATCCGCAGGCTGGCGCTGTCGGCTGCAAGACGGTGACGGCGGACGGCGCGTTGCGTAGCGCCGGTGCCACCGTGGCGGAGGACGGCCAGGTCCGGCACGAAGGGGGCGGTGATCCGTCGTTGCCGCACCACGCCTTCGGCCGCCTGGTGGATGCGGTGGACTGTGGCGCCATGTTGGTGCGCCGGGCCGCGTGGGAGGCCACTGGCGGGCTCGACAGCGGCTACGAAACGTTATGCGTTGCCGCGGCGGACCTCGCCATCAGCCTCCGGGAGCATGGCTGGCGCGTGATGCTGCAGCCCGCGAGCGTGGTGACGGTGCCGGACGCCCTGCCGCCGGGCACCCCGGACGACCAGACCCGATTCCGCCAGCGCTGGGCCGCCACCCTCTCCCGCCAACCCGCTCCCGACGACGCGTCGGCCGGATGGCGGTCCGCCGCCCGCCGCGTGCTGGTGCTGGTGGACGGCATGCCGACGCTGGACGGCTCCCCCATCGCCAGTGCGATCGGCGGCGCGCTGCAACCCGGCAGCCGCGTGGTGCTGCACGCGCTAGCCGACGGCGTGCCCGGCGCCGCCGCCGTGTGGGAGCGGCGCGGCCTGGAGATTCTGCGCAGCCCGGCGCTGTTCGGCGAGTGGCTGGCCGTACACGGGCCGGCGCTGGACGAGGTGTGGTGCTTCCGCGCCCAAGCGGCCGTGCCGCGGGCCGCCCTGCTGCGCTGGACGGGCGCGCGGCTGCTGCATTGGCCCGGCGCCGGCCCCGTGCCGCCCTGGAGCGACGGCACCCTCGACGGAGCCCAGCCCGACACGGACCCGCTGGCCGCCGCCCAGCTCGCGACCGCGAAGGCGGCGGCGTGACCACGAGCGCCGACCAGGACGTGCCCCGCCGCGTGCTGCTGGCCGAGCGGGACGCCGCACGGCGCGAGCGCGTGCTGCAGGAGGTGCGGCTGGACCTCGCGGCGACCCGGCTGGCGTTGCAGGAGTCGGAGCTGGAGGTGGCGGAATACCTCCGCCAGATCGGCCGCCTCGAGGACCAGTTCGCCGCCGTGTTCGGAAGCCTGTCCTGGCGGCTGAGCGCGCCGGTGCGCCGGGTCGCCGCGATCGTGAACCGGCTGCGCGGGTCACTCGGGATGCCGGTGACCGCGCCGCTGCCGAACCCGCCGCCGCCCAAGCCGGTCGGGACGGCACCGCCAGCCCCGCCGAGCCTGCGCGAACGGATGATGCTGCAACGCCTGCAGCGCCAGGGCTGAACGGCCGCACCATGCGTCTCGTCATCGACCTGCAAGGGGCGCAGAGCGAAAGCCGTGGCCGCGGCATCGGCCGCTACAGCCGGTCGCTGGCGCTGGCCATGGCGGCGCAGGCCGGCCCGCATGAGGTGGTGGTGGCGCTCAACGGCGGCTTCGAGGAAGCCACGGCGGAGTTGCGGGACACGTTCGCGCCCATCCTGCCGCGCAGCCAGATCAAGCTATGGTACGGTCCGGGCCAGCAGACCGCCGGGCTGGCGGACGACGCGCCGCGCCGCCGGGCCGCCGAGCGCATCCGCGCCGCCTTCCTCGAGGGTTTGCAGCCGGACCTGCTGCTGCTGGCCAGCGTGTTCGAGGGGTTCGGGGATGATGCTGTCACGACCATGCCGGTGGAGTGGGCCGGGCCGCCCACGGTCAGCATCTGCTACGACCTGATCCCGCTGCTGCGGCCGGACACCTACCTGCAGGACCCGGCGCGCCGCCGCTTCTACTACCGCGCGCTGCTGGAACTGCGCCACAGCGCCGGGCTGCTGGCGGTCAGCGCCTCCACCCAGGCGGAGACCGAAACGGGGCTGGACCTGCCGTCCGGCCGGGTTGCCAACATCATGGCGGGGGTGGAGCCGCATTTCCGCCGCAGCGCCGAGGGGGACGAGCCGCAGGCCGCCGTGCTGGCCCGTTATGGGCTGCAGAGCGGCTACGTGCTGTGCGTCGGCGCCGTCGAGCAGCGCAAGAACCTGATAGGGCTGATCAAGGCCTACGCCCTGTTGCCGCACTCGCTGCGCCGGCTGCACAAGCTGGTGGCCACCGGCTGGAACGATGCCGAGCTGCTGCCGCCGCTGCGCCGGGCGGTGCGGGAGGCGGGGCTAGCGGATGACGAACTCCGCCTGCTGACCGATTTTGTGCCGGACCGCGACCTGCCCGCGCTCTATCGCGGCAGCGCGGTTGCGGTCAGCCCGTCGCTGCACGAGGGGTTCGGCCTCTCGGTCGCCGAGGCGATGGCCTGCGGCGCCGCCGTGATCTGCAGCAACCAGAGCAGCCTGCCGGAAGTGATCGGCCGCGCGGACGCGACGTTCGACCCGCTGCGGCCCGAGAGCATCGCCGAGCGGATGCGCGCCGTGCTGGAGCGCCCGGCCTTGCGCGACGACCTTCGCCGCCACGGGCTGGCGCGGGCCGGCCTGTTCACCTGGCCACGCACCGCCCGTCGCGCCTGGGACGCGCTGGAGCAGTTCGCCCCCGACAGGCCATCCGGGCCCGCGACCCGGCGCAGGAAGCCGTCGTTGGCCGTGGTATCGCCGCTCGGCGATAGCACCGCGGCGCTGTTGGCGATGTTGGTGCAGCTGTCGCACGACTACGCCGTCACCCTCCTCTCCGACGACCCGGCGCCGGCCGACCCGATGCTGGCCGCCACCTTCCCCGTGCAGAAGCCATCTTGCCTGGCCGGCCTGGCACCGGACCGGCTGCTGTTCCTGCCGGGGGATGACCCGCAGCACATGGCATTGACGCTACGGCTGTCGTTCGGCTTCGCCGGCATCGTGGTCGCCGGCCCGCGCCGCGCCGCCGCCATCCTGGCCGAGGGCGTGGGAACCGAGACCGCCGACCTGCTGACCGAGTGCCTGCTGGACGGCTATGGCTGGGGTGCCGCGGTGGCAGCGCGGGAAAGCCTGCCGGACCTGGCCGGACGCTACGCGCTGGAACCGCTGCTCCGCGCCCGCTCCGTCGCCTTGCTGGAGGCCGGTGCCAGTATCACGGCCGAGACGATCGAGCGGTGCTACGCGGACAACCCGCGCGCGGCGGCCGAAGCCTGCGCCGCCGAGCTGGCCGCCACCGGCGCTGCCACACCGCAGACCGCGCGCGCCTTGGCCGCGACCTTCGCCGAGCCACGCCCCCGCGGACTGTACCTGGACGTCACCACCCTGGCCGTGTTCGACGCCGGCACCGGCATCCAGCGCGTGGTGCGGGAAATCACCCACCAGCTCGGCCACGCGCACGATCTTGTGGCCCGCGTTGAGCCGGTCCGCTCCACCGATGGCATCGTGACCCTGGCCCGCCAGTTCGGCCGCTCGCTGTACGGCGTGCCGGACGCCTCGCCGCAGGCGCTGCCGGCGATGTTCGCGCCCGGCGATGTGTATCTGTGCCTGGACCTCAACGTGCATGACCGGGCCGGCCTGTCGCGCACCATGTACGCGGTGCGGGCCGGCGGCGGGCGGGCCGTGGTGGTCATCTACGACCTGCTGCCGGTGCTGATGCCGCACTACTTTCCGGAGACGGTGCAGCGCGCCTTCCCGATCTGGCTCGACCTGATCGCCTCGGAGGCGGACGCCCTGCTCTGCATCTCGCGCACCGTCGCCGACGAGCTGCTGGACTGGCTGGCCCGCAACCAGCCCGCGCGCAACCGCCCGCTCGACATCGGCTGGTTCCACCTCGGGTCGGACTTCAACGCCGTCACCAGCGCGCCGCCGCCGCCGGGCCGGCTGGATCTGCTGATGGTCGGCACGGTCGAGCCGCGCAAGGGCCATGCCGAGGCATTGGACGCGATGGAGCAGGTCTGGCGCGGCGGCGCCGATGTGGGCCTGGTGATCGCGGGCCGCGCCGGCTGGCACACGGAGGCGCTACAGGCCCGGCTGCAAACCCATCCGGAGGCCGGCCGCCGGCTGCAATGGCTGAACTCGGCCGATGACGCCCAGGTCTCGGCACTCTACCGTCGCGCCGGCGCCCTGCTCATGGCGTCGGTCGGCGAAGGCTTCGGCCTGCCGATCGTAGAGGCCGCCCATGCCGGGCTGCCCGTGATCGCGCGCGACATCCCCGTCTTCCGCGAGATCTGCGGCGACAGCGCCCTGCTCTTCGCCCCCGGCAAGCTGGCCGAGACGATCCAGCACTGGCTGGCGCTGCACGAGGAACGCCGTGTCCCCGACCCGGCGGGCATCGTGGCCATCACCTGGGCCGAAGCCAGCCGCCGCGTCGCGAAGATCGTGCTGGAGGACGATTGGTACGCAAGGTGGCCAACACCGCCGTAGGGTGGGCTTCAGCCCACCACTTCGCAGTGGTTAGGTCCCGAACCGGACCTCAGGCGGCCTTCTTGTGCAACGAAAAGATCCGCAGATTATAGATGAAATTATGCACATTCTGCACGATCCGCTCCACGTCGTCGCGGCTCGGGATGCCTGCCACCACGCGGTCCAACTGGTCCAGCCCGACCAACGGGCTATGGATGCCGGGTAGCGAAACCCAGATGTGCTCGAAGCCCATCGCCTCGGCCAATTTCCATATGCGGCGTACGTCGATATCGTTCTCGATCACGTCGTAGTCCCGCATCTCGCTCTGCGCCGTGGGTGTGCGCGAGTGGTTCGGACCCGGCTCGTGGAAGGCGATGACGCCGCCCGGGCGCAGCACCCGCGCCATCTCGCGCAGCGTGCCCTCCTGGTCCAGCACGTGGTGGAACGCATCGAACGACACGATCCGGTCCACCGACCCGTCCGCCAGCGGCAGGGTGACGCTGTCGAACAGGCGGAAATCGATCTTCAGCGTGTCCGCCAGCGGGTCGCGCGCGATGAACGCGCGGCCCAACCGCAGCGCATTCTCCGACACGTCCACGCCCACCACGTCCAGCCCCATCGTCGCCAGCACCCGGCTCAGCCAGCCGGTGCCACAGCCAAAATCCAGGATCTGGTGATCGCCTTGTAGCTCGAGGTGCTGCATGACGAAGGCCAGGCCCGCCAGCCGCGGCTGCACCTCGTGCACGCCGTTGAACGGGCGGCGGAACAGCAGGTCCTCCTCGTGCTCGCGCACGAAGTAGTTGTTGGCCCGTGTGACGTGCTCGGCCGGCGTGTAGCGGCCCATCACCTCCGTGACCTTGATCGGCTCGGCGTCGGCGACCGCGTCCAGCGCCGCCTTGGCACGGTCCGGCAGCCGCAGCGCCGGGCGGGTTTTCCACTGGTGGTTGAGGCGCACCCATTTGTGCACGATGCGGCGGAGAAGCAGGGCCGGACTCCAGCATGTTGCGGTCGGCGCCAGCATCGGTCGCTGGGCGCCCTGGCCTCGGACAAGGGGCTTGTGACAGATTTGCCCCCGCGCGGATAGCCTGGCTGCTTCTAACGAATCGAGGATGGGGACGGCATGGAGGTCAGCCAGCCAGGCGAGGTGCGCACGTTATGGTTGATGGTCGCGATCCAGTTCTTCATGACCCTGTCCTTCACGGTGCTCAGCCCCGTGATGCCGCTGTTCCTGCCCGAACTGGGCGTCCACGGGGAGACCGCGATCGATCTGTGGACCGGCGTGCTGAACGCCGCCACACCCTTCGTCGCCGCCTTCGCCTCCCCACTCTGGGGCCGGCTGAGCGACACCCGTGGCCGCAAGATCATGCTGCTGCGCTCGATGGTGGCGATCAGCATCTTCACCTGCCTGATGGGGTTCTCGCAGACCGTGTGGCAGTTCTTCGCCCTGCGCGCGCTGATGGGGGCGTTCTCCGGCTTCTCCGCCACCGCCATCACGCTGGTGGCGAGCCAGATGCCGGACAGGCGGCTGGGCTATGCGCTCGGCTGGCTGAGCACGGGGCAGCTGATCGGCGGCTTGATGGGGCCGCTGCTAGGCGGTGCGGTGGCGGACCTGGCGGGCAGCAGCCGGGCGCCGTTCTTCGTCACCAGCGCGATCGCGACCTGCGTCACCCTCGCAGCGGCGGCCCTGGTGCGGGAGGGGCGCAAGCCCGGCGGCACCGGCAAGCGCGGCGCCGCCCCGAGCCTGCGCGCCATCATCACCTCCGGCGGCCTGCTGCCGCTGTTCGTGGTGCTGCTGCTGGCGCAATTGGGCGTGCGCTCGGTGCAGCCGGTGATCACGCTGTACGTGCAGACGCTGGTCGGCACCGTGCCAAACCTGGCGACGCTGAGCGGCCTGGC
>CAXSEG010000217.1:0-7931 GCA_964235545.1 uncultured Acetobacteraceae bacterium | reverse complement strand
CGGAGGCGATGGAGACGGTCGCCTACACGCGCTTCGTGCTCGACTGCGGGTCGTCCGGCGACGTGCTAGACCTGTATGCCGCCCTCGCCCCGTGCGTCCTGGGCTATGCCGAGATCGGCCAGCGTCTCGGGCGCGGGGCGGACGGCAACCCCTACGCCGCCTGGCTAAGCACCTATGCCGGCGCCGACTACCAAGTGTCCGCGGCGGCGATGGCCGAGACACTCGACCGGCTATGGACCGAGCGCGGCGGCGACAACCGGATCACGGCGCTGCAGCGGATCTTCGACACGGCCGTGCGGCTCGAGACAGCGTTCTGGGCGATGGGCTGGGATGCGGGCGTTGGCCACGGCACAGATCCAGGCCTAGGCTGCGCCGAACCGAGAGAGGAAGCGCCGCGATGATCGAGGTTTGGAGCTGGCCCACGCCGAATGGCCACAAGGTCCACATTGCGCTGGAAGAGCTGGCGCTGCCCTATTCTGTGGTGCCGGTGAACATCGGCGCCGGCGAGCAGTTCAAGCCCGAGTTCCTGGCCATCACGCCGAATCACCGCATCCCCGCCATCGTCGACCCGGACGGGCCCGGCGGCCGCCTCACCCTTTTCGAGTCGGGTGCGATCCTGATCTACCTGGCGGAAAAGACCGGCAAGCTGATGCCGGAAGCGGCCGCGGACCGCTACGGCTGCCTGCAATGGCTGATGTTCCAGATGGGCGGCGTCGGTCCGATGTTCGGGCAATACAACCACTTCGCCAACTACGCGCCCGAGAAGCTGCCCTACGCCATCGAGCGCTACACCAACGAGGTGGCACGGCTGCACCGGGTGCTGGAGGCACGGCTGTCGGAGGCGGAGTGGCTGGCGGGCGGCGCCTACTCCATCGCGGACATCGCGACCTTCCCGTGGGTCCGCAGTCCGGAGCGGCGCGGGATCGACTTGGCCGCCTACCCCGGCGTGAAGCGCTGGCACGACGCGATCGCCGCCCGCCCGGCGGTGCAGCGCGGCGTCGCGGTGCTGGCGGACAACCAGCGCAAGGGCGCGATGACCGACGCCGAGCGGGAGAACATGTTCGGCAAGACGCAGTTCGCCGCGCGCTAGGCCGCTACCGTACTAAAAGCAGTATGGCGGCAATCTAAATGCTGCCACGGCCCGATTGTATCGCGCGACGATCGTGACGTCGGCAGGCGGAACCGGGTCTGCCATCCAGCGTAGGGGCGGCGTGCCTCGATGGAGCGTTCAGTGCGCGTGGTCGCTCTAGAGGAACATTTCCTCGTCCCTGCCCTGCTCGACCGGATCAGCCCGGATGCGGTCGCCCGGCGCGGCATTCCTGCACGCGGCCAGGTCTGGAGCCCACTCAACAAGTCGGACGAGATGGCTGAGGTCGGACCGCAACGGCTCGCCGCAATGGACGAGAGCGGTGTATCGGTGCAGGTGCTGTCGATGGTCGGTCCTGGGGCCGACCTGCTAGCCGCGGACGAGGGCCCGGCCTGGGCGAGCGAGCTCAACGATGCCATGGCCGCGGCGGTCGCTTCTCATCCGGGACGTTTTGCCGGATTTGCCCACCTACCACTCACGGCGCCCGAGGCGGCGGCGGACGAGTTGGAGCGGGCAGTGCGGCAACTCGGCTTCTGCGGCGCTTTGGTGAGTGGCTCGACGGGCGGGCACTTCCTCGACCATCCCAGCTTCGACCCGATCTTGGCGCGGGCCGAAGCGCTGGAAGTGCCGATCTACCTGCATCCCTGGGTGCCAGAGGCGGGAGTGAGGTCGGTCTACTATGATGGCCTGCCGGAGAACTTGTCGTTCCCCTTCGCGACTGCCGGTTGGGGCTGGCATGCCGACACGGCCGTCCATGTCCTACGCCTGGTGCTCTCCGGCGCGCTCGACCGTCATCCCGGTCTGCAGTTGATCATCGGACATATGGGCGAGGGACTCGCGACCATGTTGGCGCGGTTCGACCAGGTATTCGGCACCGTCCGGAAAGCGCCTCGCAGCGTGAGCCAGACCATTCTCGAGCAGGTACACGTGACGACCAGCGGCTTCACCACGCTACCGCTGTTCACCGCGTTGCTCGAGGCATTCGGCGCGGACCGGATCATGTACTCCGCCGATTATCCGTTCATACCGAACGACGTCGGTGGCAGCTTCCTCAAAAATCTGCCGGTGTCACCGGACGACCTTGCTAAGATTGCGCACGGGAACGCGGACCGGTTGCTGCGGCTCGATGCCGCGTCCTGACGTCTCCAAGCGCCTCCGTCTCGGCCGACAAACTCATCAACCGCCGTTGATCGTGAGGATCGTGCCCGTCGTGTAGCCGGACCGCGGGCTCGCGAGGAACGTCACTGCGTCACCGATCTCTTCGGGCGTGGCAGCGCGACCGAAGGCCATCGCGGCCGTCAACTCGGCCCAACGCTCCGGGTCGCCCAGTTCGCGCTCCGCGCGCGCCCGCATCAACATGACCAGGCGATCGGTGGTGACCGGGCCCGGGTTGATGCCGACCACGCGCATGCCGTCCTTCGGCGCGCCGCGGCCAAGTGCTCGGGTGAACGCCATCAGCGCCGCATTGCCGGCGGCGCCCGCAATATAGGTTGGGTCGCAGCTCTCGCCGCCGTGGCCGATCACGTTCACCACCACGCCTTGCCGCGCCTTCAGCACCGGGTACAACGCCCGGGTTAGATCGATGAAGCCGAACACCTTCAGGTCCCACGCCGCGCGCCACCGTGCCTCGCCCACGTCCAGCAGCGTGCCGGGCGGGATGGCGCCGGCGTTGTTCACCAGCACGTCGACCGGTCCCGCCGCGGCAGCCAGCCGGGCCACCTCCGCGCTCTGCGACAGGTCGGCCGCGATCGTCTCCACCCGCACCTGGTAGCGGCTGCGCACCAGCCCCGCCGCGGCTTCCAGCCCTGCCGCGGTGCGGGCGGCGAGCAGCAAGTCGCACCCCTCGGCGGCCAGGGACAGGGCGGTCGCGCGGCCAATGCCTTGCGAGCCACCGGTGATGAGCGCGCGCTTGCCGGAGAGATGCAGGTCCATCCCTGCCGCTTGAACCCGGCGCCCGGTTTTGTCAAAGATCGCCCATGCCGATCGAACCCCGCACCACCACCCGCCCGATGACCGACGCGCAGCGCGAATATGAGCGCAAGCGGGCGGAGAAGGCCGGCATGACACTCGACAAGTGGCTGGGCCAGAAGCAGAAGCAGGCCGTCGCCGAGGCGCCGAAGCCGGTCACGCCGGCGCGCAAGAAGGGCCTGCTGTCCCGCCTGCTGGACAAGGCGCACGAGCCGCTGAAGAAGCGCTGATCGCCGCCCACGCGGATTGGAGTGCCGACCCGCGCAAACGCTGGATGACGGCCGCCACCGGTGCACCTGGCGCCTGGTCCGTAGCCGCCTCCTGCCCCGTCGGCGATGTCGCCACCCTGCTCGCACGCCTGGGGGCTAGCGGCGAGGCGGTGGCGCTGGGCGTCGATTTCCCGCTCGGCTTACCGCGGGCCTACGTCAGCCGCCACGCCGCCGAAGCTGATTTCCCGGCGTTCCTGCGCGGCCTGGCGGACCGCCCGGGCTTCTTCAGCGTGTGCGACGGCCTGGCGGAGCTGGCTCCGGGCCGCCCCTTCTACCCGCGGCGCGGCTTGGCGGGGATGACCCGGCTGTCCCACGCGGCGGCGCTCGGCCTGGAGGACGCCACGGGCCTGTCGCGCCTGTGTGACCGGGCCACCGCGGAGCGGCCGGCGGGGGCGCCGCTGTTCTGGACGCTCGGCGCCAATCAGACCGGCAAGGCTGCAATCTCCGCCTGGCGGGACATGCTGCTGCCCATCCTGACCGGCGCGCACCCCCCCGCGCTGTGGCCGTTCGAAGGACCGTTCCGCAGCCTGTTGCAGCCAGGCCGGGTGGCGGTCGCGGAAACCTACCCGGCGGAGGCGATGCGCCAGCTCGGCCTGCGCATGGACGGCAGCAAACGCCGCCAGTCCGACCGCGCCCGGTTGGCGGATGCGTTGGGTGCCGCGCTGCGGACCGCACGGGCCACGCCGGACGCCGCGATGCTGGACGCGATCCGCACCGGCTTCGGCGCCGACGCCGCCGGGGAGGATCGGTTTGACAGCCTGCTCGGACTGCTATGCGTGCTGGCCGTACTGGACGGCTCGCGGCCCGATACCGCGCCCTCCGACCCTTGGGTGCTGCAGTGGGAAGGCTGGGTCCTGGGCCAGACGGCGTTGCCGGTGCGGTGAGGGGCGTGATCCAGACTCGCCGTCTCCGTCTCCCAAAAGAAAGAGAGGGAAGAGCTGCCACTCGTGCCGAGAAACCGCCGCGATGTCCGGCGACTTAGGCGCGGAGGAGACCTTCGATGACCCGCTGGACGTTCCTCATCCCTCTGGCACTTAGCACCTGCGCCCCCGACCAGGTCGGTCAACAGGTCGGCCAATCGCTATACCACGCCAGCGTGACCACCGGCCATGCCGTCGCCGTGTTCGGGGATCGGACCGGGGCCGCGCTGCAGAATGCCGGCGCCAACCTGCGCGACGCCGTCGACCCGCCGCCGCCCGTGCTCTACCAGCCGCCGCCGCTCTCGCCGGACGGCTACCAGCCCCCGGCGCCCATCACCGTCGAGCCGCTCGGCTCGCCAGGCGGCCCCGTCGGCACGCCGCCGAACCAGGACCTCGGCTACTGATACAGACCGGCTTCCCGCGCCCGCACTTTCGCCAGCGCCACCAACAGATCGACCGTGGGCGTCGGCACGCCAACCAGCCGGGCCAGCTCCAGCGGGGCCGCGAAGATGGCCTCGATCTCCATGGGTCGGCCGCGCTGCAGATCCTGCACGATGCTGGAGGTGTGCTGCAGCCGGCGTGACCCGGCAATCTGCTTCTCCGGATCGGGCTGCAACGGGCACCCCAGCGCGGCGGCGACCGCAGAGATTTCGGCGACCCCGGCGCGCAAGGCGTCGCAGCACGCTTCCTCCGCGAACAAGGCGGCGCCGGAGGATTGCGTCAGCACCGCCATCGGGTTAATGCCGAGGTTGAGCAGCAGCTTGGCCCAGATGCGGGTGCGGATGTCCGCCACCGCCTCGCTGCCCATGCCGCCAGCCTCCAGCGCGGCTGCCAGTGCCGTGGCTCGCGGGGAGAGGCTGCCATCCGGCTCGCCCAGCGTAATCACGTTGTGGTTATTCGCAATCCGGATCACACCGGGTTCGATCACGGTGCAGGACGAGTACACCACGCCGCCGATCGCCCGCTCGGGCCCGACCGCATCCCAGACGGCGTTGCCCGGATCGATCCGCTCCATCCGGCGCCCGTCATGGGCGCCACCCTCCTTGTGGAAATACCACCACGGGATGCCGTTCATGGCGAACACCACGGACGTCTGCGGGCCGAGCAGCGGTGCGATGGCGGCGGCCAAGGCCGGAAGGGCTGGCGCCTTCAGCGTGACGAACACGCAATCCTGCACGCCCAGCGCCGTCGGGTGCTCGCTCGCCGTCACGGCCGCCTGGAACGTCTCGCCCGGCCCACGCACCTCGATCCCACGCGCCTGCATTGCCGCCAGATGCGGGCCGCGTGCCACCACCGAGACGTCCGCACCGCCGCGCGCCAGCCTGGCCGCGACGTGTCCGCCGACCGCGCCGGCACCGTAGACACAAACCTTCATGACGCTCTCCTCATTCAAGGCAGCAGGTTGCAAGTGGAGTGCCAGGATTCTGCAAGTGAAGTGCCAGGCCGTTCGGCCACATCCGCCTCGGAGCCATGGACAAGCCCGGCGCTGGCCGCTACGGGACGGCGAAACACTCTGCGGCTGGACCACCATGAACGCGCTCGCTCCCGCCCCCGCGGCTCTTTCCTCCGACGCAACCGGACCGGTCGTCCCCGTGATCCTCTCTGGCGGCTCCGGCAGCCGGCTGTGGCCGGTATCGCGCGAGAGCTTCCCCAAGCAGTTCTGGGGCCTGCTGGACCACGACCGCTCCATGATCGTGGACACGGCGCTGCGGGGCCGTGGACCGGGCTTCGCCGCCCCCGTCATCGTCTGCAACAACGAGCACCGTTTCCTGGTCGCCGAGCAACTACGCGATTGCGGCATCACCGACGCGCGCATCGTGCTGGAGCCGGTCGGCCGCAACTCCGCCCCTGCCGTGGCCGCCGCCGCCCTGCTGGTGGCGCAGACGGATCCGCAGGCGGTGATCTGGATGATGGCCGCCGACTCCGCGATCGAGGACATCGCCGCACTGCACGCCACGCTCGCCGTCGCTGTCGCCGGCGCGCGCGCTGGGCGGATCGTGACCTTGGGCATGAAGCCGTCCGGACCCGAAACCGGCTACGGCTACATGCAGGTCGGCGAGGCACTGGCGGAGGCACCCGGCGTCCACGCCGTGGCCCGCTTCATCGAGAAGCCGGACGCCGCTGGGGCCGCCGCCCTGGTCGCCAGCGGCGCGCTGTGGAATGCCGGCATGTTCGTGTTCACCGCGGAAACCATGATCGAGGAGTTGCAGCTCCACGCGCCGGAGGTAATCTCCGCCGTGCGCCGCGCGCTGGAAGGCGCCTCCGAGGACCTCGACTTCATCCGCCTTCGCCCGGACGCCTTCGCCGCGGCACCGAATATCAGCCTGGATTACGCCGTGGCGGAGCGCACGCAGCGGATCTCGGTCGTGCCGGCCGATTTGCGCTGGTCGGACGTGGGCTCCTGGAGCGCCTTGTGGGACCTTGGCAGAAAGGACGACGCGGGCAACGTCGCCGTGGGCGACGTGCTGCTCGAAGGGTCCAGCCATTGCTACGTCCGCAGCGACGGCATCCTGACTGCGGTCGTGGGTCTGACGGACGCCGTGGTGGTGGTGACCGAGGATGCCGTGCTCGCCATGCACCGTGACCGGGCGCAAGACGTGAAGAAAGTGGTCGACCGGCTTAAGCAGGCCGGGCGGCACGAGGCGGTGGCGCATAACCGCATCTACCGCCCGTGGGGCTTCTACGAGCGCCTGATCCTCGGCGACCGCTTCCAGGTGAAGCGCATCGTGGTGACGCCGGGCCACCAGCTGATCCTGCAGAAGCATTGCCACCGCGCCGAGCATTGGGTGGTGGTGAACGGCACCGCGATCGTCACGCGCGACGGCGAGGAAGTGATGGTGCGGGAGAACGAGAGCGTCTACCTCCCGCTCGGCACCGTCCATCGCATGGAAAACCCCGGACGCATCCCCCTTACCCTGATCGAAGTCCAGTCCGGCGCATACCTCGGCGAAGATGATATCGTCCGCTACGAGGACAGCTACGGCCGCAGCTGACCCCGCCCACCGTACGGCCCGGGCATTTGCGCTACCGCCTGGATTTCCCATACCGTTTGGGCTAACCGGACGGACATGTCAGCGTAAGGATTTTCATGCCCACAGCACTCGTCACCGGCGTCACCGGGCAGGACGGCGCCTACTTGTCCCAGCTCCTGCTCGGCAGGGGCTACCGCGTCATCGGCCTCATGCGCCGCTCGGCCTCGTCGGACGTGATCGGCGAACGGCTGCGCTGGCTGGGCATCCTGAAGGATGTCGAGTTGGTCGACGCCAACCTCACCGACCTGTCCAGCCTGATCCGGGTGCTGACCACCTACAAGCCGGATGAGGTGTACAACCTCGCGGCGCAATCCTTCGTCGCCGCGTCCTGGCAGCAGCCATTGCTGACCGGCACGGTAACCGGGCTCGGCGCCGCCAACGTGCTTGAGGCAGTGCGGCTGATGCGGCCGGAGGCGCGGTTCTACCAGGCCAGCTCGTCGGAGATGTACGGCCTGATCCAGGAGCCGAAGCAGAGCGAGCGCACGCCGTTCTACCCGCGCTCCCCCTACGCCGCCGCCAAGCTGTACGCGCATTGGATGACGGTGAACTACCGCGAGAGCTTCGGCATGCACGCCAGCAGCGGCATCCTGTTCAACCACGAGAGCCCGCTGCGCGGCATCGAGTTCGTCACCCGCAAGGTCACCGACGGCGTGGC
>CAXSEG010000216.1:0-7949 GCA_964235545.1 uncultured Acetobacteraceae bacterium | reverse complement strand
GGTGCGATGCCGTGGCTGCGTCGGATGCCGGCCATGACCTCGAGGAGGGCGGCGGCGCCCTCGCGGGCCTGGGGCGGCTGGAGCCCGGCGCGTCGGTGCATCCAGCCGATCGCGGCCAGGCGGCGGCCGACGGTGAGCGGGGCCGATCCGGCCTCCGCCTCGGCGGAGAGGAACACGGCGACGACGCGCGGGTCGGCTGGGAGGGTCTCGAGGCCGCGGGCAAGGCATCAAGCGGAGAAGCGCCGCCAGTCGCTGGCGTAGGCGCGCTGCGTGCTGGCGGCGCGCGAGGCGTCGGCGTAGCGCCGGGCGGTGGCGATCTCGGCGTGGTGGAGGCTGGGCAGGTCGGCGACGGCCGGATCCGCCGTGTTCGGCGCCGGCAGGTCTGCCGGGGCGAGGCTGGTGGCTTCGTCGGTGGAGTTCTCGGAGCTGCTCACGACCCCTCGTTTACCACCTTCATCTCTGTCCGAGAATCGATCTTCTAAGTCCCGATGCCTGCCTGCAAGACGGCGGAATGCCAACCAAAGCGGTATTGCAAATGCGTGAACATGCAGGAATTCGGGGGGCCTCTGCAACAAGCCAGCGGCGAAAAGGCGTGTCGCGCCGGGCATGTCGGTAAGGCAGGAAGGAGCACGCTGCATCCTTCGTGACGCTTGCACCCTGACCTTTCGCCGCTGGTCCCGTTCGACGCAACGACGTATCTGTGGGCCGGCGCTCGCCTATCACTGCCCGAGAGGCTGGGCGACAAGCGGTCCGATCGCGTAGACAAGCCCGTTGCGTGCCTCGCTCGGGGCCGAGGAGAGGGTGCCCTCGGCCGAACTTACGGAACTGTCCCAACTCAGTGTGATGTTGAATTCGTTCCTCGATACTGTGACTAAGCCGCCGGCCAAGTTTGGATAGGTCCGGAAAGGCTCAGACAGTTCCGCCAAGTCGTGAGCGCCCTCCACGATGTGGGCCTCCACAAGAAGCCTGATCCTGCGACGCAGGTCCGGCTTCATCGATACGCCGCGCGGCGGAATGGACAGGTTCGGCCCCACCGACAGGGCATAGTCGGTGAGGGCAAACAGGGTGAGCGGGCCCGGGTCCTGCAACCGGGACGCCAGCCCGACGCGATCCACCAAGTCCTTCCAGACCAAGAAATCTTCACTCCGCTCCAAGATCGCGTAGACATCCTTTGCCCTCGTGGCGGCCCGGCCCTGGCCGGCGACCAAGCCGGCCAACACGCCGCCCGACGCAACCCGCAGGACATCGCGTCTGCGCCTCATGACGTGACGTGGAGTGGGACCGTGGTGTTGCGCGCCAGCACCGGTCCGCCCCGCCGTCGCAGAGCGCGACGCTTCCCGGGTTCCGCCATCAGGATGCGAAGCCCGCCACCATTCCGTCGCCGAGCGCCGGCAGCCCAAGCGAGAACAGCTGGTTGGCGTTCTCGCGCCCAACCCTGAGCTTCGCATCGCTGTTGAGCCTTATGTCGTCGAACCAGCGCCCGGCCGCGTCCATCTGCTCGTAGGGATAGTCGACCGAGAACAGGACGCGTCCGGCTCCGAACTGCGCAATGCACTCCAGCAGCGGCTGCGTGTGAAAATGGCCGCTCGTTGTGACGTGAAAGTTGTTCGCGAAATAGTGGCTTGGCCTGCGTCTGCAGCGGGCGCCGCGTTCGCCATCGCGCTGCTCGTCGAGCCGATGCTGGAGTCGGGGCAGCATGAACGGCAGGCCCTCGCCCAGGTGGCCAAGAATGATTCGGATGCTCGTCGAAGAGCCCACTCAACATCAGCCGGATGGCGTGGCTGGCCGTCTCGTGAGCGAACGCCCAGGCCGAGCCGGCAAGCTCAGGGTAGCCGTGGATCGCGCGACGCTGGCTCGGCAGCGGCTCGCGCGGGTGCAGGTAGACCGGCACGCCGAGCTTGGCGACCCGAGCCCAGAACTCGAGTACCGGCTCCTCGTCAAGATACTGCACGTGCTCGTCCGGGCCGAGGTTGGAATAGCCGTTCACCAGGGCGCCCTTCAGGCCCAGTTCACTCACCGCGCGTTCCAGCTCGTCCGCCGCCGCGGCCGGATCCTGCAGCGGCACAGCCGCGAACGAGGACAGACGGTCCGGGTGCTTCCTGACCAGCGAGGCACCGTAATCGTTTGCATCGCGCGCCAACGCAAGCGCCGCGGCAGGATTGACGATTCCCTGCACTCCAGGCGAGGTGAGGGATAGAACACACATCTCGACGCCGGAGCGGTCCATCTCGGTAAGACAGGCGTCCGCATCGACAAGACGCCGCTCGATATCCCTGGCGTAGCCCAAGCCGTTTCGATCCTGCTCGCCTTTCGCATCCCACGCCTCGTTGTTCAACCGGGTCGAGACATGCTCCTCGAGCGCGACCTTGCCGTCCATGACGCTTCCTTCCTTCAAGGCCAACGCAGCCACGCGCGGCTGCGTTGGATAGCGGCACCGTGCTGTCCAAACCGGCTTGCACTTCGGACACAGGCCTTCTGGTTCCCTGGTCCGCAATCCCAGGCAGATACAGTGCAGCACCGAAGACGCTAGGTGACTGCGCGTCCTCGGGTTAGACGGCAAAGCCGGGAAGGAGCTTCCCGTATCTGCAACAGCATCACGTCAAGACACCGGTCGGGTCGTCTCCCGTCGCACAGCGACGAAACCCGGGCTTCCGGCTGTGACCGCCTCGCCCTTCACAGGGGCAGATCGGGGAACAACGAGGGCCCCATCTGCGCCGTGAATTCTTTGAATACGCGCACCGGACGCGCGACGTGGCGGTTGCCGAGATGGACCACGGACAGGTCGAACACAGGAAAACGCCATTCCGGCATGACTTCGACCAGCTTGCCTTGGCGCAGCAGGTCCGGCTGCACCACCGGCGGAAGATCGCCGATACCCGCGCCCGCCACCAGCGCCGCCGCAAGCCCGGCGAAATCGTTCATGGCAAGGTGCGGCATGAAGCTCAGCAGCTCCCTGTCCTGTCCGTTGACGTGCTGCAGAGGCCACCTCGCCTCCGGCCGCCCATGCGAGAACGCCAGCATCTTGTGCTTGAGCAGGTCCTGCGGCTTCTGCGGTGCGCCCGCGCGCTCAACGTAAGCAGGGCTTGCGACAAGCTGATGGCGATAGGTGAGGATCCTGCGCGCCACCATTGAGGAGTCGCGCAGCGCGCCGACGTGGAAGGCGAGATCGATGCCCTCGGCGACGTGGTCGACCAGCCGCTCGGTCACGAAAACCTGCACACGCACGCCGGGATGGGAGCACTGGAACGCTCCTATCAGCGGCGCGAGCAGGGAGTCCGAGATCGACGGAGGCGCCGACAATCGCAGCAGGCCGGTCACGTCCGACATCCGGTTCGACACGATGCCATCGACCGCCTCGCTGAGTTCGGCACTACGGCGCGCGTGCTCCAGCACCTCACCACCAATCTCCGTCAGCCGCAGGCTGCGCGTCGAACGCTCAAGCAGCCTTACCCCGAGCTGATCTTCGAGATCCGCTACCCGCCGGCTGATGGTGGAGACCGGCATGTTGAGGCGCCGCGCCGCTTCCGAGAAGCTGTTCGCTTCAATGACTTTCGCGAACAGCATCAGCGCGTTGAGATCCATGGCGATCATCTCACTTCTGGGAAGGTGCTTCCCGTTTCTGCCGTCTAATGGTGCGGCATTCATCCAGCTAGGACTTCGATAGTCGCCAATGATCGGAGATTACAAGTGGGCCTAGGTCGCATCCTTTCTTGCGGAATATTTATTCTAGCGGGCGTCCAGGGCCTCGCGGCGCCGGTGCGGGCGCAGGCTTCGCGAACGGGAACGGATCAGTCTCTCACTCCGCAGGGCGCCGCCGAAGCCGCAATCCGCAATACCCTGGCCACCTACAACGCCGCACTGAACGAAGGAAAGACCGCCGCGGTCCTGCCACTCTACACCGCGGACGGAATTTTCATGGCGCCGTTCAGCCAGTCCTCGATCGGCCAAGCAGAAGTGCGCCAAGCGTACGACCGCGTATTTGATGAACTCAAGTTCGACGTGAAGTTCAAAATTGTGGAGGTCGTGCAGATGGCACCCGACTGGGCCTTCGTGCGCACCAATTCCGCCGGTACCACGCTGCATCATTCCACGGGCAAGACCACGTCTGAAGCTAACCAGGAGCTGTTCGTCCTGCGCAAGGGCGACGACGACATGTGGCGGATCGCGCGCTACAGCTTCTCGCCCACAAATCCGCCCGGCCACTGACTGCGTGGGCAGCTGACAGGCCGGTCCGGCACACGTGCGGGCCTGTCGGAAACCATGAGGCGGCATGCGTGCCAGGAGCATGGCAGGGCCCTCGCGCCACCTGCCTTTGGAGTGGAGGTAACGACATGAACCAGTTTGCGTTAAACGCTCGGCACTGGATCGATGGCGCCTGGATCGACTCTGACCGCCGCCTGGACAGCATCAATCCAGCGACCGGCGAGACAATCGGCTCCTACGCCGACGGGGGCGCGGCCGAGGCGATGCGTGCGATCGCGGTCGCCCGTCGCGCTTTCCTGGAAACGCCGTGGCGCGGTGACCGCCAGCTCCGGGCCAAGGCGCTGAACGAGATGGCCGACCGGTTCGAGGCGCGCACCGACGACCTCGTCGCCATCCTCTCGCTCGAGAACGGCAAGATCTCTGCCGAGGCACGCTTCGAGGTATCGATGGTGCCGCCCAAACTGCGCTTCTATGCCGCGCTTGCGCTGACCGAGTCTGGGCGCGCCGTCGAGGTTGCACCCGGACGTTACTCCACGGTGTTGCGCGAGCCCATCGGGGTGGCGGGAATCATCGCGCCGTGGAATTCGCCAGTGGTGCTGTTCATCCGCTCGCTTGCGCCGGCGCTGGCGTCGGGCTGCACGGTGGCGGGCAAGCTGCCGGGCTGGACCGCGCAGACCAACGCCCTGATGTGCGAGGTGTTCGCCGAGGTTACCAGCCTGCCGCGCGGCGTGCTCAACGTGTTCACCGAGCTGCACAGCGAGGGCGCGCGGGCGATGGTGGCCTCGCCCGATGTCCCCGCCATCAGCTTTACCGGATCCTCGCGCACGGGACAGGCAATCTCCGCGGCCGGCGCCAAACACGTCAAGCGCTTCGGGCTGGAACTTGGTGGCAAGACGCCGGTGCTGCTGTTTGCCGACGCCGACCTCGACCGTGCCCTGCCGGTCGTGGAGAAGGCGCTCACCACCTTCGGCGGGCAGTTCTGCATGACCGGCAGCCGGCTGCTGGTGCAGCGTCCGATCCTGGACACGGTGCGCGCGCGGCTCGCGGCGCGGCTGGAGGCGGTGCGCTGCGGACCTGCCGCGGATCCGGAAAGCGGCATGGGGCCGATGATCAACCGCGAAAACGTCGAGCGCGTGGACGCCATGGTCGAGGCGGCGCTCGCCGCCGGTGCCACGGCGGTGGTGCGTGGCGGTCCGTTCGCCGACGGCAGGCTGGCGCAGGGGGCGTTCTACCGGCCGAGCCTGTTGGAGATCGCCGACCATTCCCTGCCGATCGCGCAGGACGAGGTGTTCGGTCCGGTGCTGGTGATGCAGGCATTCGACACGGAGGACGAGGCGGTGGCGCTAGCCAACGACTCGATCTACGGGCTCGCGGCGTCGGTATGGTCGAGCAACGTCGACCGGCCTTTGCGTGTGGCGCGCCGCATCGAGGCCGGCACGGTGTGGATCAACACCTGGGCGGTGGTGCACTCCGAAACCGAGGAGGGCGGCTACAAACAAAGCGGCCTGGGGCGGCTGAACGGCATCGCCTCGATGGACGACTTCATCCAGTTCCGCACGTTCGTTCACGACGTCGACCTCGGCGCCGGCCATGCGGCCTGATAACCGGGGTACGGCTGGCGGGAGTGGGGCGATGAGTGCTGCGTCGCGCGATGTGTCCAGCATCGGCGATCTCATGGCAGCGGCGGCCGATCCAGCGGTGCGTAACATCCTGGTAGGCGCAGTGCTGGAAGATGTGCCCACGCTGCAGCTGCTTCCGGGCCAGATGCTAAGCGGGACGGGCGAGGAAGCTGGGCTGCGCTTCGCGCCCGGCGTGGACGGGGTGCGGCTCTGCACCGACAACCGTGTCGAGAACCTCGCCCTGGTGGCTGATCGCGACCGCTGCGCCCTATTCAACGACACGGCGGTGGCCGGGCTCGGCCGGATCGAGTTGCACGGGCTTCGGCTGTGGGGCTCGGTCCGGCTTGTCGCGGCCGACGCCGTGCGCAGCGGCCACGTCGAGGTGCACGACGTGCACGTGGTGGCTGCCGACGCACGCGGCTGGAACCAGCGGCCAGCGGGGTTCGGCGTCGAGGTCGTCGCCGGTGCGTTCACGCTGTGGAACCGCCAGGCCGATCCCGCGGCCACAATCACGTCCGAGCTGCGGGGCGTGTCGGTCGGCCTTGCCGGAGCTCCTGTTCAAGGCGGAGGAGTTTTCGTGGGCGGCGCGGGCGCGACCGGTGGCCGGCTGGTCGTGCGCCTGTTCGAGACCGGCCCGGTGCACAGCGACGGCGGCATCGCGCCCGGCACGGCGGACCGCATCTCCGGTGGGGTGTTCGTCGTGCACGGCGCGGTGGTGGACGAGGTGCGTTGCCGCGGCCCGGTCACGACCTACGGGCCCAACGACATGGCACTGGACAACTGGGGCACGGTTGATCGCTGGATCGCGGAGGCGAAGGTCACCACGCACGGGCCGAGCGGCATTGGCTTCGTCAATTTTGGTACGATTGACGTTCTGGAAGTGCTGGCGCCCATCGAGACCTTCGGCGGCGGGGCGCGCGGCTTTAACGTGTATGCCGGGACGGTGCGCACCGCGACGTTCGAGCGCATCGTGACCCACGCCGATGGCGCGGTCGGAATCCAGATCAGCCAGCCCGTGGGGCGCATCGCGGTACGCCGGGGGATCGAGACCCATGGCGGCATCGGGGACTCGCTGGTCAAGGGCATGGTGACGCCGCTGCCGGCCACCGCGCTGAGCGTCAAGCCTGGCGGCATGGTGCGCGAGATCGAGATCGCCGGCGGTCTGCTGGCTCACGGGAAGGGAACCGATGCACTCGAGCTGCGCGGGGCCATCGGCTCGCTGGTCGTGACCGGCGGGCTCGCGGTCGAGGAAGGCCAGGATTGACGCGTTCGCGCTGCCCAAAGGTGCGGCGCATTGCAGCTGCCGACCTTGCCTCAGGCGTGAATGTGCCGCGGCGACCTCGCCGTTGTTTTGGGACAGGACCAGCAACTGGGGCTTTCCGCGAGTTTAGGAAAGCCGGACTGCCGGCCTTTTCGCACGAGGAGATCGAAGAATGACAAAGTTTCTTGCTGGCAAAGTAGCACTCGTGACCGGTGGCTCGCGCGGCATCGGGGCGGCCATTGCCCGGCGTCTTGCCTGGGCGGGGGCCGACGTGGCGATCAGCTATGCCGCCTCGGCCGACAGGGCGGACCAAGTTGCGCAGGAGATCGAGGCGACAGGGGTTCGCGCTTTCGCGATGCGGGCGGACCAGGCTGACAGAGCGCAGGTCGCGGCGCTGGTGCGCACCGTGCACGAGCATTTCGGCCGCCTCGATATCCTGGTCGACAACGCCGGCGTCACCGTGCAGGGCAGGATCGACGACCCCGACGCCGATCAGGTCGCGCTGGAGCACAGATTGCGATTAACGTCACCGGGGTGCAGTTGCCGTGCACGCGGCAGCGCCACTGCTGGGCGAGGGTGGACGGATCATCTCGATCGGCTCGGTGTTCGCCACACACTCGCCGTGGGTAGATATCGGCGGCTACTCGGCGAGCAAGGCCGCCGTGGCGGCCTACACGCGTGGCTGGGCACGCGACCTCGGGCCACGCGGCATCACGGTCAACGTCGTGCAGCCCGGCGCAATCAACACCGAGATGAACCCGGATACCGCCGACCACGCGGCCGGCTTGGTAGCGATGACGGCGCTGGGCCGCTACGGCCGGCCGGAGGAGATCGCCGCCGTGGTGGCCTTCCTGGCCGGCCCTGAG
>CAXSEG010000215.1:5428-8060 GCA_964235545.1 uncultured Acetobacteraceae bacterium | reverse complement strand
GACCCGTGTCGGGGAAGCCCTGACGATTCGCAACGGACGCAAACCGCTCTAGGTCGAACTCCCGAGTGATCTGCTTGATCGACTTGCCGTCGACAAAATGCGCCCGCCTGATCCGGGCAATCGTATCCACAACCAGCATCTCCCCCACCACGGCCACCTCCGGCGCATCCAGCCCCTCGTGGGACATCGCCACGGTCACTAGCACGCTGGGCTCGGCGGTCAGCCGGAAGCGCGCCAGCATTTCGTGCGCGTCCCGCTCCTCGCAGGTCGCCAGCTGCACCGTGGCGGCCTGCGCAGCAGGTACCCAGGCCCGGAGGATGTCGGCATAGCGACGCGCTGTGACCTGATCCGGGGCGACCACGAGCAGCTTGCCCAGGCCGCGCCTGTCAACGCCGGTCGAAAACTGAGCCACTCTGGTGCTGCTCATGCAGGCTCAGTTTTGGCTTTCGGCACTACGCCGCTCTTCCTCTTGTCGCGCAGCCGGTAGCTGTCGCCGCCGATCTGCACGACGGTCGCGTGGTGCATCAACCGGTCGAGCATCGCGGCCGTCAGAACAGCATCACCTGCCAAGGCCTGATCCCAACTGCCAAAGGTCAGGTTCGACGTCAGCACGATCGACCCGCGCTCGTAGCGCTTGGCCACCACCTGGAACAGGAGGTTCGCCTGATCGCGCGACAGCGGCAGGTAGCCAATCTCGTCGATGATCAGCAACCGATACATCGACACCGCCCGATGTAGTGCCTCCTTCAAGCGACCCTGCCGCTGCGCCACCTCCAGCAGCAGCACCAGGTCGGCCGCGGTGACAAACCGCGTCTTGATCCCCGCTTGCGTCGCTAAATAGCCCAGGCTGATCGCGAGATGCCTCTTTCCCACACCGGACGGGCCCGGCAGGATCACGTTCTCCGCTCGCTCGATGAAGCTCAGTCCTGCGAGCTGCTGGATCTGCTGCCGCGGCGCGCCCGCCGCGAACTCGAAGTCGAACTGGTCGAGGGTCTTGATCGCCGGGAAGCCCGCCACCCGGGACAGCATCGTGCGAGCCCGGGCCCGGCGGGTGTCGAGCTCGCCTCGCAGCACCGTCTCCAGAAAGTCGATGGACGACGCCTCGGTCTCGGCCGCTTTCTGGGCCGCTGCCGGATACTCGACCGCCACGCCGCTGAGCCGCAGCTCCGTGCAAAGATGCGACAAAACGCTTGTATTGGAGGTTCATCCAACCACCTGCAGCGCGAGCAGCCCCTCGTAGACGCTCAACGGATGCTGGATCGTCACCTTTTCCGGATGCCCCCTGTTTGCTTGCGCGACCACAGCCGGGCGCGGCACCTGGCCTCGCCACAGGACAGCGAGCGGCAAGAGGCCGCCCTGCTCCTCGCCGAGCAGCTCTGCGGGATGCGGTCGGTCGTGCCGTGCACCCGCATGTTGGCCGTATCGCGCAGCCACTTGCGCACCTCAACATTGGCCGTCGCCGCGTCCACCTTGAGACCGAGCGGGCGCAACCGGCTGTCCAGCGGAACCCAGAAACTGTGGCGCAGGTAATGGATGAAGCGCTCGACCTTGCCCTTGGTCTGCGCCCGCAACTCGCCCAGCAGCACCGTGCCGGGTAGCCGCTCCGGATGGGCCGCGATCATGCGCCCCGATCAGAATGCCTTGTAGGCATCCAGCTTGCCCGGCAGCGCAGACCGCGCCGTGTACACCGGGTCGCCCTCCCGTTTGAGATGACGCTCGACCGTGTTGCGGGAATGGCCTGTGCGCCGGGCAATCTCCCGAACGCTCAGCCCCTGCCGCTTCAATATCCGAAACTCCATCACACCCTCCGCCAGAACCACAAATCCCTCCGGCAAAAAACGCCACTCTAGCCAGGTGGCTCAGTTTTCAACCGGCGGACTGGCTCAGTTTTCCAGCGGTGGCGACACCACAAGGGTGCTGACGTGCGCCGGGCGATCGAGGCAGCCGGGGCGACACTGCGCTACCTGCCACCCTACTCACCCGACTTCAACCCGATCGAGAACGCCTTTGCCAAGCTCAAAGCCTGGCTGCGCAAAGCCGTAACGCGAACCATGGACGAGCTGTGGGGTGCCATTCGCGACGCCATACCCCAGTTCACAGCCAGCGAATGCGCAAACTGTTTCACTGCCGCCGGATATGAGCCGGACTGAACGCAATCTGCTCTAGGATGTGGCCCAGCAGCCAGCCGGCGTCGGCCAGCCGCCGGGCCCGCTCGTGCTCGGCCGCGACGGTGAACAGCTCGGCCAACGGCACGGAGATCGGCGACTGCGCCTGGCCGGGGCGGCGACCTGGCCGGTGGCTTCCACCATCCCCGCTCAGTCCACCGTATAGCCGAGCCGCTCGATCGCGGCAGCAGCAGGGGGAACACCGGCTCCAGCTCGGCCCGATAGCGGCGCCACCGCTCGCGCGAGCGGTCGTAGATCGGCTCCGTCACCTGCGCAGGAGACAGAGCGGGCGTAGCAGCGGTTCTCGTGCGGGGCGAGGCACGCCGGGTTCGAACGGCATGCCGGCGAAGTCCAGCATGCGGCGCACCTGCCGCTCCTGGTCGTCCACGAGGTTCTCGTAACGCACCGGCAGACAGCGCAGCGCCATCACCGTCCGGTAGTGTTCCACCAGGTCCGATACCCGTGCG
>CAXSEG010000215.1:0-5418 GCA_964235545.1 uncultured Acetobacteraceae bacterium | reverse complement strand
AGCCGTAGTAGAAGCCCTGGGTGAGCTGGTTCGACACCACGCACAGCACGACGTCCAGTAGCAGCGCGACCAATCCTAGATGAAACCCGTTCAGCGGCATCTTGTCGGTGAACAGCGACGCACCCGGCCGCAGGATGCCAGCCTGCCGGACGCGCTGCAGGTATTGATCGCGCAGATTGTCCAGCCCCTCGTGCTGATCGCCCATCCACAGTTCCGACAGCGCCTCCGGATAGGCGAGCGGACTGCTCAGCAGCCCCGGCATCACGTCAGCGATCTGGGCCACGAACGGCAGCTCGTCACCGGGCCGCAATGCGGGGGCCGGGCGGTCAGGGTCTGCTCGACCAGCCTGGTGCCGACCAGTCGGCACCCGGCCTCGATTGAGGCGACGCGGATCAAGCGGTTCGCGGTCGTTTCGATCCGCGCCCCCGCGTGAGGGGCGACGTTGACCACGATGTTGGTCGCCAGCGGACCGTCGATGTTTCGATCCGCGCCCCCGCGTGAGGGGCGACCTCATCAGGGAGGATGCTGCGGCCTTGGCCTACACGTTTCGATCCGCGCCCCCGCGTGAGGGGCGACCATCTTCTTGTCCGCCAAGGCGCGGCGCACTTCATGTTTCGATCCGCGCCCCCGCGTGAGGGGCGACCATAATGCACGCGCCGTCGGCTAGGTTGTCGTGCGTTTCGATCCGCGCCCCCGCGTGAGGGGCGACCCGCCCGAGTATGGGATAAGGATATCTTTCCACCTGGTTTCGATCCGCGCCCCCGCGTGAGGGGCGACAGTAGCAGGCACCGTATCGGCTTGGGCCAGCGGTTTCGATCCGCGCCCCCGCGTGAGGGGCGACTCCCTGTGACACAGGTCCTTGGCAACGTAAAGAAAATCCAGCTCCTGCCGCGGAAGCGACGGTTCCTCGGAATGCTTGCAAAATCATCAGACCACCAACGGCACAATATGCCTGATTCACGATGATAACGAGCGATCGCGAACCCAACGGTCAAACACCGGACGCTCATGGTTCGCGCAAGCCGATCGTGGTTGCCAGGATCTGACTTAGGGGGGCTACGCCGTTAAACAATCAACGGCTGGTCGAAATCCAGGGACGGCTTTGCACCCACGTGCTCGACCCGGCTGCGGTCTGACCGGCCCAGGATGTAGAACCGCAAGCTATCCTGCGCCACGTCCATCTCCGCGACCAGGCGGGCGCGCACCAGAACCCACTGGTCCGGCGCGACATCCAGCTCGAACACCGAGAACTGCACGCGTTGGCCGTAATCCTTGCACGCGCGCGCGATGCGCCGAAGCCGCCGCGTCCCGCCTGGGGAGGTCACGGCGACGTCGTAGCTGACCAGCACGAGCACGGTCAGCGCCAGACCAGCGCCGGGTAGGCATCGAGGTCGCCGCGGAGCGTGCGGGCCAGCAGGCTTGCCTGCAGATGCGGCAGCAGCCCCAAGGGCGCGCGCTCCTTCAGGAACGGGTGCTCTATCTCCTCCCGCTTGCGGGTCTGCCACGCCGTCAGCACCGTCTTGCGGCTGTCGTCCTTCAGCAGCACGGCGCCGTTGTCCATGACAGTGGAATCCGCCTCCGTCAGCTCCCGCCGGTTCAGCATCGACAAAGCGAGCCGGTCGGCCAGCGGCGCCCTCAGCTCCTCCATCAGGTCGAGGGCCAGGCTGGGACGGCCCGGGCGCAGGCGGTGCAGGAAGCCGGCCGCCGGGTCCAGGCCCACGCCCTCGAGCGCGCCGCGGCAATCATGCACCAGCAGCGTGTAGACGAACGAGAGCAGCGCATTCACCGGGTCCATCGGCGGCCTGCGGCTGCGGCCACGGAAGGTGAGCGCCGGGTTGTCGGTCCGCAGGGCGTGGGCGAACACGCCGAAATACAACGACGCCGCCTCGCCCTCGTGCCCGCGCAGGCGGTCCAGGTCGGTCTCGTGCAGGGCACGCCGGGCAATGTGGCCCATCCGGTCGATCGCGGCGGCGACGGCGTCCGCGCCGCCCTCCGCAAAGGACGGGCCGTGATCGCGGACCGCGCGCTGCAGCAGCCCGCGCTGGTTGAGCGCCTTGGCCATCACCATGCCGCTGGCGATGCGGGTGCAGGCCGGGCCGTCGTCCATGACCCGGTATTGCTCCCGCCGCAGCAGGACGTTGCCCGAGACCGGGCCCTCCACCCGTGCCACGAAGCGGCCATTCATGCCGAAGAAGGCGGTGACGATACCGGCCTCCGCCAGGCTGCCCATCAGCGCCGGCGACAGCGAGACCTGACCGAACACGGCCACGGCGCCCAGCAGATGCAGCGGCACCCGGAGCGTCTCGGCCCGGTCTATCTCCACCACCACGTTCAGCCCATCCCGGCGCAGGTAGGCGCCTTCGGTCTGCACATACAACGTATTGAGCAGCTTACGCATCGAGTTGCGCCGACAACCAGGCGGACGCCGACCGCACGGCGCCCGTAGTGCGCGGACGGCAGATTTCGATCAACGAGCACGCGTCGCAGCGTTTCTTCTCATAGCCTACGCGCGGGGTGCAGTCCTGGGCCAGCAAAGCGCGTGTGTCCGCCGCGACACGCTTCGTCAGGGCCCGCAGTTCGGCGTCGATCGGCACGATGGTTCGGCGGCGCGGCTGGCCGTAGAACAAGGCACCCTCCGGGATGGTGCCGCCGAACATTTCCTCCAGTGCCATGGCCTGGGCACACAGCTGGACCTCGTCGGCGCGGTGGGCCTTCGGGCGGCCCTTCTTGTGCTCGACGGGATAGGGCCGCCAGGTCCCTTGTGCGAGCCGGTGCAGCTCCACCACGTCGGCAATGCCGGAGACGCCTAGCGCGCGGCTGCGGAGCGGCATGCCCGTCACGGTGCGGACGCCGCGGCGCACCTCCGCCTCCAGCGTATGGACGCGCTCGTGGGCGACGTGACCCTCGGCGGTGGCGACGTTATCGGCCCAGACCTGCTCGACATGGATCAGAGCACATTGCCGCGGGCAGAACAGGAAGTGCTGCAGGGCGGAGAGGGCGATGAGGTCGGCGTCGGAGACCATGGGCCGCTAGATCTTGGTTTCGATCGTGATGCCGGCGGGCAGGCCCTCCGTATCCACCGTCACCGCGTAATCCTCGAAGCACCGTGGCGGACCATCCCGACCCGGCGTGAGGGTGACCGACACGCGCCGCGTCAGCAGGTGGGCGGGCGCGTTGCCAAGGTCGCTGTCGTGCTTGAACACCACCAGCGCGCGGGCCGCCATCTCGCCACGCGCCGCAGCCCGGTCGTGGTCGAACATGTTGCCGAGCGCCTCCCACAGCAGGGCCAGATCGGCCTCGGAGAACTTCGTGCCCTTCTTCTCGTCATTGGCGAGCCGGCCGGAGATGAAGCCGTGCGCGCGATACAGGCCGTACGGCACAATGTGCTTGCGACCCATGGTCCGGTCGTTCAGCAGCGCATCCCGCTCGTTGGTGACCGAGGAGCGGGTGATGGTGACCTCCATCGGCACGATCGGCCCGGCGCTTTCGGCGAAGGTGAGCTGCACCGGGCCACGCACCTGTCCGGCGTTCACCTCCGTGGACATCACGGCGCCGAAGGTGCGGATGTCGAAGAAGTTGGCGCACATCCAGGCGGTGAGCGCGCGGGCCTGGGCCTCGTCCTTGGGCAGCTTCTTGTCCACTTGCGGGACTTCCAGCGCGGCATAGGCTTCGCGGTGGGTGCGGTTCAGCACGGCGCCGTCCTGCATGTAGATGCGGTGGCCCGGCACGTCGCTGCGGGCCATGGCGACGTAGTTGCGGATCTTGCGTTTCAGCGCCACGTCGGTCACCAGGCCGTGACCGGTCTCCGGGTCCATGCGGGGCATGTTGCCGGCGTCCGGGTCTCCGTTCGGATTGCCGTTGCGGACGTCGAACAGGAAGACGAAGTCGTAGCGATTGGCGATCGGCGGCGATGCGGTCTCAGACATTGCTTTCCCCCTCGGTTGCGTCGGCGGCGGCCTCGGCGGCGGCGATCGTCTCCGGCACGTCCTTCTTGCGGCGGAACACGTCGCGCTGGTGGTAGTAGCCGAGCGCGAACCGTCCCTGCTCCTCCAGCGGCAGCGTACGGGGGAAACTGCCGGCCATGCCGGAGGCGATCTCGGCGATATGGTCCTCGAACCACTCCGCAAGCGCCGGGCCGATGCGGGTGCGGATGGCCTTGCTGTGGTTGCGCGCGTTGCGGATCGGAGAAGGAAAGACGAGCGCCGGATTGGCCGAGGCGGACGCGTAGAAGCGGTCGCGCACGGTGGCATTACGCTGCCCGAGTGCCGCGCGCTGCAACCGCTCCAGCACGGCGAAGAGCCGGCCGAGGCGGTAGGCGGCGTTGGTGGTCGAGAGGTCGAGCGACACGGGGACGTCCTCCAGTATCTGTTTCCAGCGATACATTCGGGCCAGGCAGGCTTTCAACAGGGCGACGCGCAGGTCGCTGACTTTCTCCAGCGTGCGGCCGGTGCGGCGGTCTTCTTCGTCGGCGTCGGCCCGGATGCGCATGATCGTCTGGGTCAGCAAGGCGCGGGGGTAGGGCAGGCCCGTCAGGATCGCGCGCATCACTTCGCCACCGAGATGCGGCGGTATGTTCTCCGCCTTGCGTTGCGGCGCCAACTCCAGCAGCAGGCGCCAGAGCGGTGGTGGCCAAACGGCTGGTTCCGGCTCCAGCCGGAGGTCTTGCCAATGAAGCTGGAAATTCTGCGCGAAGTCGACGAAGGATTGCTCCACCCAGAACCGGACCGAGAGCCGGGCGGCGTTGGGGCTGAGGCCGAGGACGTAGACGCGTGAGGCGACGTCCATACCCAGGTCCGTGTCGCGCAATGGCTGGCCATCCTGCATCCGGTGCAGAGCCTCGCGGACCTTGTTGGTTTCGGTCGCTTCGTCCACCGGCAAGTCGCCGGTAGTTGGGACCGCCTCCTCCTCGTCCATCATGGCGCGGGTGAGCTCTTCGATGCGGCCATGCTCGGCCCAGAACGTGACGGTGGTTTCGCCCAGCATGATCCGGTTGCGGTAGTTGGGACGGCCCTTCGCGTTGACGCCCGTGGCCGTGAGCAAGCCGTTCAGCGCCGTGGCATAGGCGAAAGCGGCGGCCTCCGACACGGGCGCATTGGCACCCTGGCTGTGGCCATAGGAAGTGAAGGCATCGAGATTGAACGACACCAGCGCCGCCCCGGCGGATTGCGCCCCGGCAACGCCCTTAATGGACGGGTGCAGCCGAGCGATCGGCCCCGTTGCCCCAGTCACCAGGCACATCGCTTCCGGCTCAGCCGCACGTGCCGCGGCTTCGACCATCAAGGCGGCGCGGGCCGCCGAACTGTCGTGAATGAAGCCACGCTCACCGTCCAGTCGGAAGGCCACGTTCTGGTCGAGCATGGGCCCGGCGTAGACCAGCGTATCATAGCGGTCGGGGGACCATTGGCGCAGGAACGCCAG
>CAXSEG010000214.1:0-8072 GCA_964235545.1 uncultured Acetobacteraceae bacterium | reverse complement strand
CGAGGCGAGCGAGGACGACACCGAGCGCCTGAAGGACCTGGCCAGCGAGGCGCCGGTGATCCGGATGGTGAACGGCATCATCAATCGCGCCGTCGAGACCCAGGCGTCCGACATCCATATCGAGCCGTTCGAGGACCGCCTGCGGGTGCGCTACCGCTATGACGGCGTGCTGCACGAGGCGGAGAGCCCGCCGGTGCGGCTGACGGCAGCGATCATCTCGCGCATCAAGATCATGTCCCGGCTGGACATCGCGGAGCGCCGGCTGCCGCAGGATGGCCGCATTAAGCTGGCGGTGCGCGGCAGCGAGGTGGATTTCCGCGTCTCCACCATCCCTTCGCTGCACGGCGAGACGGTGGTGCTGCGCGTGCTGGACCGCACGGCGGTGTCCTTGGATTACGGCGCGTTGGGCATCGCGCCGGTGGTGGTGGCCAAGCTGCGGCAGACCTTCGAGCTGCCCAACGGCATCGTACTGGTGACAGGGCCGACCGGCAGCGGCAAGACCACGACGCTGTACACCGGGCTGACGGGGCTGAACGCGGTGGCGCGCAAGGTGGTGACGGCCGAGGACCCGATCGAGTACCAGCTGGGCGGGATCAACCAGATCCAGGTCAAGCCGGCGATCGGGCTGACCTTCGCGACCCTGCTGCGCTCGATCCTGCGGCAGGATCCGGACGTGATCATGGTGGGCGAGATCCGCGACGGCGAGACGGCGCAGATCGCGGTGCAGGCGGCGCTGACCGGGCACCTGGTGCTGTCCACCGTGCACACCAACTCCGCCGCCACCACGATCGCCCGGCTGCGCGACATGGGGCTGGAGGACTACCTGATGACGGCGGTGCTGCGCGGTATCCTGGCGCAGCGCCTGGTGCGCCGGCTGTGCACCGATTGCCGCCGCCCGGCCCCGGCAGCCCCCGAGATGGTGCGCCGGTTCGACCTGGCCCGGCGCTGCGACGGTGCTGACCCGGTGCTGTGGCATGCCGTCGGCTGCCCGAAGTGCCGCGGCACGGGGTTCCGCGGGCGGCAGGCGATCGCAGAGTTCCTGCAGCCGGATGCGGAGATCGAGCGGCTGATCTTCACCCGGGCCGACAGCTCGGACATCGAGCGCGCGGCTGTGGCCGCAGGGATGGTGACGATGTTCGACACCGGCGTGGCCGCCGCGCTGGACGGCACGACAACGATCGAGGAAGTGGTCCGCTCCATCCGCGCGGAGGCGTGAGGGTGACGAGGAAAGATCCCCCTCCCCTTGTGGGAGGGGCGGAGCTGCCAAAGGTTCCGAAGGCTTCTTCAGCCCGTGGAAAGGCAGCGGAGGGTAGCGGAGGGGTGGACGCGGCACACGCTCTGCTTCCTGGCGTGTGTGAACGCGCAATGGCGTGCGTGCTGCGCCCCTCGTCCCGGCCGCCTCCCACAAGAGGAGGGGGAGAAGACTGATGGCGGTGTTCCGTTACACCGCGATCGACGCCGCGGGCGTGCTCGGCCGGGGCGAGATGGAGGCGGCGGACGAGCAGGCCGTGATCGCGGCACTGCAACGCCAGGGCTCCATCCCCGTCCGTGCCGAACCCGCAACCGGCGGGGGCGGGCTCGCCGGGCTGCTCTCCGTCGAGCTGGGCCGGGGCGAGGCGCTGAGCCGGACGGAGCTGACCAACGCAACCCGCGAACTGTCGATCATGCTGGGGGCCGGGCAGGATATCGACCGCGCCCTGCGCTTCCTGGTGGAGACCGCACCCGCCAAACGCGTCGCCACCATCGTCGGCCGAGTGCGGGACGCGGTGCGGGACGGCGCGCCGTTGGCGACGGCACTCGGCGGCCAGCCGCGTTCCTTCCCGCGCCTGTATATCGGCCTGGTGCGCGCCGGGGAGGCGGGCGGCACGCTGGCGGCGACGCTGGAGCGGCTTGCGACGCTAATGGAGCGGGAGCGCGCGCTGGCCTCCACCGTGACCTCGGCGATGATCTACCCGGCCATCCTGCTGATGGGGGCGATCGGCTCCATCACGCTGCTGCTGACCGAGGTGCTGCCGCAATTCGTGCCGCTGTTCCAGCAGAACGGCGCCTCGCTGCCCCGCTCGACGCAGTTGCTGATCGACCTGGGCGCGGCAGTGTCGGATTACGGGCTGTGGGCGCTGCTCGTGCTCGTGCTGGCGGGGGTGGCGGCGCGGCAGGCGTTGCAGCGGCCTGGCCCGCGGCTGTTGGCAGACAGGTGGCTGCTGCGCATTCCGGTGATTGGCGGCCTAACGCGGGAGGTGGTGGCGGCGCGCTTTACCCGCACACTCGGCACGCTGCTGGTGAATGGCGTGCCGCTGATCACGGCGCTGGGCATCGTGGCAGAAGCGATCGGCAACCGCGCGGGCGTGGCGGCGGTGGAGGCGGCGACCCAGTCGGCCAAGGGCGGCGCCGGGCTGTCCGGCCCGCTGGGGGCGGCCAAGATCATGCCGCTGCGCACCATCTACCTGTTGCGGCTGGGCGAGGAGACGGCGCAGCTGGGCCCGATGGCGCTGCGGGCGGCGGAGATCCACGAGGAGAAGACCCGGCTTGGCGTGAGCCGGCTGGTGTCCCTGCTGGTGCCAGTGATCACCATCGTGATGGGCGCCGCGGTGGCCGCGATCGTGTCCTCGCTGTTGCTGGCGATGCTGAGCCTAAACGATTTGGCGAGCGGGTGAGGGCTGTTCGTGACGCCCGTGCGGGTGGTGGTGGGATGCCAAAGCGCATCCCAGCCTACAAGTATAGGTAATCGCCTTGGAATGCCGAACTAGGACCGCATCATGGACGCATCCTCCCCCACTCTCGACACTCCTGACGACGATCCCTGGCTTTGGCTCGAAGAGGTCGAGGGTGCGCGTGCGACGGCCTGGGCCGACGCGCAGACCGCCGCGACGGTGCAGCGCTTCGGCGGGCCGCGCTACGACGCCGACCGCGAGACGTTGCGGGCGCTGTTGGACCGGCCGGACAATTTGGCGTTTCCGGCCCGGCGCGGCGGGCTGCTCTACAACTTCTGGAAGGACGCGGCACATTCCCGCGGGCTGTGGCGGCGCACCACGCTCGACTCTTACCGAACCGCCTCGCCCGAGTGGGACGTGCTGCTGGACCTGGACGTGTTGGCTGCCGTCGAGGGTGAGGATTGGGTGTGGGCCGGCGCCGTCACCCTGCCGCCGGATCACAGCCGGGCCATCCTCCAGATGTCACGCGGCGGAAGCGACGCCGTGGTGCTGCGCGAGTTCGACCTGCTGTCGCGCGGCTTCGTGCCCGGCGGCTTCTTCTTGCCCGAAGCCAAGGGAGGTGCCGATTGGCTGGATCGCGACACATTGCTGTTGTCCTCGGCTGGGCAGGGTGCCACGGCGTCCGGCTACGCCGACTCGGTCCGGCTCTGGCGGCGGGGCGAGGCGCCGGATAAACCGATTTTTCAGGTCGAGCCGGCCAGCATGGGCGCGAGCGGGCAATATGACCGCGCGAACGACCGGTTGCTGTTCGTGGAATACCAGGACTTCTTCAACACCAAGGTGTTCTCCGGCGACCGCACCGGACCCAAGCTGCAATTCGATCTGCCGAGCGATGCCGCATACCTCTACGACCGCGGCTGGCTGGCCATACGCCCGCGCTCGGCCTGGACCGCGGGTGGCCGGACCTTCGCGCCGGACACGGTCGTAGGCATCGGGCTGGACGCGTTCCTAGCTGGTGACCGCGCGTTCACCGTCCTGTTCGAGCCGACGGACCGCCGCGCGTTGCAGGGCTTCAGCTGGGTCGGCGGCACGCTGCTGATCAGCATCCTCGACGAGCTGCGGCCGTTGTTCCAGCTCATTGAGCCGGGCAGTTGGGTCAGCCGAAGCCTGCCCGACCTGCCGCAAACCGGCACGGCCAGCGCCTGGGGCATCGATTTGGACCCCGACGAAGCGGACGGCACGATGCTGGCGCTGGTGCAGGACCCGCTGACGCCGCCCACCCTGCTGCTGCTGCCACCGGGCCTTGCAGCACCCATGGTGCTGAAGCACACGCCGCCGGCCTACGACGCCACCGGCCTGGTGGTGACCCGGCACGAGGCGGTGTCCATCGATGGCGAGCGCATCCCCTATGTCCAGTCGGGGCCGCCCGGGGAGACGGGGGAGGCGCCGGTGCACCTGACGGGGTATGGCGGCTTCCGGGTGTCCTCGCTGCCCAGCTACGCCGTGCGTACCGGCAAGCTATGGCTGGAGCGCGGCGGCACCACGGTGCTGGCCAACATCCGCGGCGGCGGAGAGTTCGGCACGCGCTGGCACGACGCCGGGCGGCGGGAAGGCAAGCGGCTGAGCCACGACGATTTCGCCGCCGTCGCCGCCCACCTGGTGCGCCGCGGCGTCACCCGGCCGGGGCGGATCGCGGCGGAGGGCGGCTCCAACGGCGGCTTGCTGATCGCCAACATGCTGGTGCGCTACCCCGAGCGGTTCGGCGCGCTGTTCTGCACCATCCCGCTGATCGACATGCGGCGCTACAGCCAGCTGCTGGCGGGGGCGAGTTGGGTGGCGGAGTACGGCGATCCCGGGGACCCGGCGGATTGGACTTTCCTGGGGCCGATCTCCGCCTACCACACCGCCGGGCCGGGCCGGGCCTACCCGCCGATCCTGCTGGCCACAGCGCGGCGGGATGACCGCGTGCATCCCGGCCACGCCCGCAAGATGGCCGCCAAGCTGCAGGCGATGGGATACGACGCGCCCTTCTATGAGCCGGCTGCGGGCGGCCATGGCTACGGCAAGGACAATGCCGAGATCGCGGCGTTTTCCACGCTGGGCTTGAGTTTCCTGCGGCAGGCGATCGGCTGGGAGTGAGGCGCGGCTGGGGTGGGCACGGCACAAGGCCGCCCCACCTGCCGGTCTAGCGGTCCATAGGGGTTTTCATGGCTTCATCATCGTCGCGCCTGGTCGTTATCACGGGCGGGTCGTCCGGCATCGGCCGCAGCGCCGCGCGCGTGTTCGTTGAGCAAGGCTGGCGCGTGGCCCTGATCGCACGGGGTGAGGCGGCACTGGAGGATGCCCGGGCGGACCTGGTGGCGCGCGGCGGCACCGTGAGCGTGTTCCAGGCGGACGTGGCGGACAGCGCGGCGCTCCGGCGTGCTGCGGCCGCGGCGGTGGCGGCGATGGGGCCGTTCGACGTGTGGGTGAACAACGCGGGTGTCAGCGTGTTCGCCAAGTTCGCGGACATGACGGAAGAGGAGTTCCGCCGGGTCACCGACGTGACGTACATGGGCTGCGTGAACGGCACCCGGGTGGCGCTGGAGCATATGCGGCCGGCGGATGCGGGTACGATCGTGAACGTGTGCTCCGCGATCGGCTACCGCGGCGTGCCGGTGCAGTCGGCCTATTCAGGTGCCAAGTGGGCGATGCGCGGGTTCGCCGAGGCGGTGCGGGCCGAACTGATCAACGAGGGCAGCCGGATCCATATCGGTATGGTGTATCCGCCGGCGGTCAACACGCCGTTCTATGCCCATGCCGTGTCGCGGACGGAGGGGCTGCCGCGGCCCCCGCCGCCGATCTACCAGCCGGAGATCGTGGCGGACGCGGTTTACCTCGCGGCCACCACCCGGCGACGCGACATTCTGGTGGGCGGGCAGAGCGTGCAGATCGCGCTGCTGAACGCCGTGGCGCCACGGCTGGCGGACCTGGTAATCGGCGCGTTCGGGCCGAAGCTGCAGCAATCAGGCAACGAAGGTATTGCGGAGACGCGGGACGTCAACTTGTTCACCCCGTCCACTCGCCCGGCGGCCGAGCACGGCCCATTCGACAGCGAGTCGCTCTCGACGAGTGCACAGTTCTGGGCGAGCAAGCACCGCGGGCCGCTGGGGGCGGGGCTGGCGCTGGACATCGTGCTGTTGGGAATGGCGCTGGTGGCACCGAAGCGCGCGTAGGGTGGGATGCGCTTTGGCATCCCACCACCGTGACGCGTGAAGGTGGGATGCCAAGCGCATCCCACCTTCCGTTTTACTTTGTCAGTTGGCCGCGCAGCTCGCCACCCGGGTTCGCTGCTGTGTGGATGTTGGCGTACATCTGGCCAGCCATCAGCTCCTTCATCTGGTCGTCGGTCAGCGTCGCGGTGCCTTTCACCGGGCTGTCCAACGGCGCCTTGAACGGAACGAGCACGCCGGCATTGGCGCCCACGGCGGCCGGGCCATGCAGGTGCCCGGCCGTCGCCGCGCCGGTCAGGCCGGAATAGGTGACCGTGTAGGTCAGCATCTTGGTGCTGGTATCGAGCGAGGCCTCCACGTTTCCCTTGCCGTCCGTTGTTTTCGCGGGCACTTCGTTGGCGGGCGACATCGTCCCGTGGAACATGACCGTCTCGGCGTGGGCCGCGACGGACAGCAACGCGGCAAAGCCGGCGAGCATAAGGGCAGGACGTTTCATTTTGGTTTTGAACTCCGATGATGAGGTGACCGGGCAGGATCGCACCCTAAACATGGGATACCCGCAAGAGCCGGCCGCTGTCGATCCGTCAGCCGGGCCGTCGCTAGGGCCGCCGGTGGATGCGACCCCCCGCCCCCTGCCCGCCCGGGTGCGGTTGCGCGGCCGGGACGTAGAGCTGGAGCCCCTGCATGTGCGCCACGCAAGCGAACTGTGGGAGGCGGCACAGGGGGCCGACCAGGGCTGGGCCTACATGGGCTACGGCCCGTTCGCGGACGCGGCGGCGATGGCCCGCCACGTCGCGGCCTTCGCCGCCACGCATGACCCGATGGCCTGGGCCATCCGCCCCGTCTCGACCGGGGTGGTGAGCGGCTGGCTGACCCTGATGGAGATCCAACCCGCCAATGCCGCGATCGAGCTCGGCAACATCTGGTTCGGGCCGCGCATGCAGCGCACCCGTGCCGCAACGGAGGCGATGTTCCTGCTGCTGCGCCTGGCCGCCGACGAACTCGGCTACCGCCGGCTGGTGTGGAAGTGCAACGCGCTGAACGCGCCCTCGCGCCGCGCGGCGGAGCGGCTCGGCTTCGAGTACGAGGGCACGCTGCGCGCCAACCTGGTGGTGAAGGGGCGGCAACGCGACACGGCGATGTATTCGATCATGGCGGAGGAGTGGCCCGCCCGCCGTGACGCGATCACCGCCTGGCTCAACCCGGCCAACTTTGCGGAAGACGGCACGGCGCGGGCGTCGCTCGCGACCCTGCGGGCATAGGGGGCATGTTCAGCGTGGACGGGTTGCAGCATCTGCTCGGCGAGTTCGGCTACGGGCTGGTGTTCACGGTGATCATGCTGGAGGCGATGGGCATCCCGTTCCCGGGCGAGAGCATGATCATCGGCGCCGCGATCTACTGTGCCACGACCGGCAAGCTCAGCATCTACGGCGTGATCCCGGCGGCCATCGGCGGCGCGATCATGGGCGACAATTTCGGCTACATGATCGGCCGCTGGGCCGGGATCCCGCTGCTGCAACGGTACGGCAAGCATGTCGGCCTGACGGACAAGCGTCTGGACCTCAGCCGCTACCTGTTCAGGACGCAGGGCGGCAAGGTCGTGTTCGTCGGCCGCTTCATCGCGATCCTGCGCACCTTCGTGGCCCTATTCGCCGGCGCCAATCACATGGAGTGGAAGACCTTCCTGCTGTGGAACGCGGTGGGCGGGATGCTGTGGGCGAGCCTGTACGGCATCGGCGCCTACGTGCTGGGCGACGCGATGAAGCGATTGGCCGGGCCAATCGGGGTCGGCATCGCCGTCGTAGCGGCGGTGGTGGTCGTGGTGGCGGTGGTTGTCCTCCGGCGCAACGAGAAGCGGCTGGAAGACAAAGCGGAGATGGCGATGAAGCGGGACGGCGAGACGGCCTAGGCACGATCATCGATCGCGGGGTGGTGTCCGCGACTCGGCAGGACGTGGCGAGGGGTTAGATGAACAGGCGGGCCAGGGTGGCGAGCAGTGCCGCGATGGCGCCGCCAGCGGCAGCTGCGGCCATGATGGGCGCGAGGCGAACACGCGGTGCAACTTGGTTGCCTCGGCGTTGATCTTGTGCGCCCCGGTTACGAACCTGCGGGTTTCCTCGACCATCCAAATGTTGCGTGCCTCGGTTTCGGGGTCGGCTATCTCGGCCTTGAGGAACTCCCTCAAGTAACGCGGGGGAAGCCTATGCCC
>CAXSEG010000213.1:0-8114 GCA_964235545.1 uncultured Acetobacteraceae bacterium | reverse complement strand
CCGCACCGGCGAGATATCCAGCAGCACCAGCCCCGCCAGGTAGATCGCCAGGGCCGCCACGGCCGCCGCCAGCGTCCCGGCCTGGCTGCCCCGCCCCGCCAGCAGGGCGCCGTGCCGGGCCTCGATCCCTGCGCGTCCCGATAGCAGGTCGTGGCGGAGGGCGCCGTTCATCCGCGCCCCCCGGCAAGCAGGCGGCCGCGGAGCTTTTCGGAGGCGACGTCGATCAGCATCACGCACACCAGCAGCATCAGCAGGATGGCGCTGACGTCGGAGTAGTAGAACTTGCGGATCGCGACGATCAGCTCCTGCCCGATGCCGCCCGCGCCGACGAAGCCGATGACGGCGGCACCGCGCACGTTCACCTCGAACCGCAGGAGCGTGTAGCTGGCGAAATTGGAGACGACCTGCGGCAGCACGCCGAAGCGGATCTGCGACAGCCACGTGCCGCCGGCGCCTTGCACGCCTTCGACCGGCTTCATATCGATGGCCTCGATCACTTCGGCAAACAGCTTGCCCAGCGTTCCCGCCGTGTGCAGCGTGATCGCCAATACACCGGCCAAGGGGCCCAGGCCGAATGCCACCACGAAGATCAGCGCGAAGACGATGTCGGGCACCGTCCGGTCGAACTCCAATACGCGGATGGCCGCGAAGCGCAGCGTGCGGGACGGGGTGATGTTGCGGCTGGCCAGCACGCCGCCGACCAGGCCCAGCACGGCGCCGGTCATGGTGCCGACATAGGCGATCAGCAGGGTCTGCCCGAGTTGCAGGCTCCAGCGGCGCAGGCCCCAGTACCAATAGACCGGGTCGGTCCAGACCCGCGCGCCGGTATCCAGTTGGGTCAGCCGGTCGAAGTAGCTGCCGAAATTGCCGACGTTCTCCCAGAATACACCGGGCCTCACCTCGGCGCCCACCACGGCCAGGGCGGTCGCGGCCACCATCAGCATGGCGCCGGACAGCACGGTGCGGCGCCGGGCCGCGACCGCGCGGGCGTAGGCATCCAGCAAGGGCCGGATGTGCGGCTCCGGCGGCACGGCCAGGCTATGCATCTGCGTAAGGGGACGCGGAGATCAGCCGTTCTGCTTGCGCAGCTTGTCCACGAAGGTGATCAGCCTGACGGTGTCGTCGTAAGCAGCGTTGTCGGTGGTCTGGAACGGCTGGTTCTTGCCGTCCGATAGCCTGTCGAATGCGGCCTTGTCGTTCTTCGCGGCGTCCAGCCAGGCCGTGCGCATCGCCACCTTCAGCGCGTCGGGCAGCGCGTCCAAATAGGCAGTCGGGCCGTTGATGATCAGGTCCGATTTCAAGATGATGCGGAAGTCGCCCACCGTGGCGGGCTTGCCGTCGGCGGTCTTGACCATGCCCTTGTTCAGCATCCGGGTCAGGTTGCTGTCATCCGGCGCGTTCCAGAAGTTCGCCGCGACTTGCACGGTGCCCTGCTGCAACGCCAGCACCGCGTTCTCGTGGCTGCCGGTGATCAGCACCTTGCCGAAGAACTGCTCGGCATTGATGCCCAGCTTGTTGAGCGCGAATAGCGGCATGTTGTAGCCGGACGTGGAGTTCGGGTCGACCAGGCCGAGGTCGCGGCCCTTGAGGTCCTGCACCGTCTGGTAAGGGCTGTCGGCCTTCACGTAGAACACCGAGTAGTAGCCCTTGGTGCCGTCGCTGTTCACGTCGATGACGAAGGCAGTGGTCTTCACGCCGGTCACCACCGCGCGGGCAAAGGACGCCGGTCCGTAATAGCCGACATGGATGTTGCCGGCGCGCTGGCCTTCGATCACGGCGGCGTAGTCGTTGGCGACCCGCAGCGTGACCTTGGTGCCCAGTTGGTGGCTGAGGTATTGTGTGAACGGCGTGTAGCGGTCGGTCACGCCGGACGCGTTCTCGGCCGGCACGACGGCGAATGTCAGCTCGGGGAAGGCCTGCTGCGTGACTTGGGCGCGGACGCGCGTGGCGGCGACGGCTGTTCCGGCGGCAAGGCCGGCCAGCAAGCTGCGGCGGTCGATCATGGTTTATCCTCGGATTGTTGAAGTCAGGCGGTGACGGCAGCCGCCCACCCGGCGAAGTCCGCGGCGGGCTGGCGCTCCATCACCTCGTTCGCCTCCAGCCCATAGAGGTCGCGGGCCACGCTTTCGGTCAGCGCGGCCGGCACGTCGTCGAACACCACGCGGCCACCGGCCATGCCGACCAGGCGGTCGCAGTAGCTCCGTGCCAGGTCCAGCGAGTGCAGGTTGCACAGCACCGTCAAACCGAAATGGCGGTTGATACGCTGCAGGGCGTCCATGACGATGGTGGCGTTGCGAGGATCCAGCGAGGCCACCGGCTCATCGGCCAGCATCACGTCCGGCTCCTGCACCAGGGCGCGGCAGATCGCGACGCGCTGCTGCTGGCCGCCCGAAAGGCTGTCGGCCCGCTGCGACGCCAGACCGGCGATGTCCAGCCGCTCCAGCGCAGCGAGGGCGATCGCGCGATCGTCCCGGCGCCACATCTTGGTGGCCGACCGCCAGCCCGGCGTGTGGGTCAACCGTCCCATCAACACGTTGTCCAGGACGTC
This sequence comes from uncultured Acetobacteraceae bacterium, assembly GCA_964235545.1. Taxonomy (GTDB): domain Bacteria; phylum Pseudomonadota; class Alphaproteobacteria; order Acetobacterales; family Acetobacteraceae; genus LMUY01. Next base: position 5,566 of record CAXSEG010000213.1, on the reverse strand, counting down.
CAGCCGGCCAATCAGGTTGAATTGCTGGAAGATCATCGCGCAACGCCGGCGCCAGTCACGCAATGCCGGGCCGGTAAGGGCCGTCACGTCGATGCCACCGAACCGGATGCGGCCGTTCGTCGGCTCCGAGAGGCGGTTGATCATACGAAGCGTCGTGGACTTGCCGGCGCCGGACCGACCGATGATGCCGACGAATTGCCCGGGCGGAATGGTCAGCGACACGCCGGCCACTGCGATGGATTTGCCGAAGCGCTTCGTTACGTCATCCAGAACAAGCACCGGCAGCCCTCGATCAGCCCAGGGGCTCTCTACACAAACCGCACCGGCCCGGCCGTGAAGTTTCGGTGACTCCCATACGATGCCCACCCGAGGAAGGCGCTGCCCTATTCCGCCGGCTGCTCCACCGCGTCCAGGGCCGGCCGCCGCCGCCGGCCGAAGCGCCGGGCCAGCCCCGACAGATCGTCCATCACAGTGTAGAAGCTCGGCACGAACACCAGGCTGAGCAACGTGCTCACCACCAGCCCGCCGATCACGCCGATCGCCATGGGCGCGCGGAACTCGCCGCCGTCGCCGATGCCGAAGGCGGATGGGATCATCCCGGCCACCATGGCCACCGTGGTCATCACGATCGGGCGTGCGCGCTTGCTGCCGGCGTCGGTGATGGCCTGGCGGCGCGGGGTGCCGCGGGCGCGGGCGCGGGTCGCGAAATCCACCAGCATGATGGCGTTCTTCGTCACGATGCCGATCAGCATCAGCACGCCGATCACCACCGGCATGCTCAGCGCCTCCCCCGTCACCAGCAGTGCCAGGATCACGCCGCCGATCGACAGCGGCAGGGAGAGCAGGATGGTGACCGGCTGGAACACGTCGCCGAACAGCAGCACCAGCACCGCCAGCACGATCAGCAGCCCCGCCCCCATGGCACTGGCGAAGCCGCTGAACACCTCGGCCATGATCTCGGCATCGCCGCCATTCTGCACGCGCACGCCCTTCGGCAGGTCCTGCACCTCGGGCAACGCATAAACTTTGGCCAGCGCCGCCCCCAGCGCTTCGCCGCGCTCCAGATCGGCACCGATCAGCACCCGCCGCACCCGGTCATAGCGCTCGATGGAGGACGGGCCGCTGCCGAACCCCACATCGGCCACCGCCGTCAGCGGCACGGCCAGCCCGTTGGTGCCCGGCACCGGCATCACCTCCAGCCCAGATAAGTCGGCCCGCGCCCCCGGGTCGAGCTGGACGCGGATCGGGATCAGCCGATCGCCGTCGCGGTATTTGGCGAGGTTGGCGGGAATGTCGCCGATGCTGGCAATCCGCACGGCGTCGGCGATCGCCTCCGTCGTCACGCCGAAGCGGCTGGCTTCCTCGTTGCGGGGGGTCACGCGGATCTCCGGGCGGTCCACGCCGGCGTTGGCGGCCACGTCACGGAAGCCGGGAAGGCGGCGCATCGCGCCCTCCAGCCGGGCCACGGCGTGGTTCAGCGCCGCCGGGTCATCGCCCAGCACGGTAAGGGAGAGCTCGCGCTCCCCGCGGTCGTTCACCAGCCAGCCATGCAGGTCCGGGATGGTGGCGAGATGGCGGGACAGCGCCTCCTCGACCGCTTTCTGGCTGCGGGTGCGGTCCGATTTGGGCGTGAGCGTCGCCACCAGCGAGGCGGTGCGGATCGAGGCGCCGGCCCCGGTCGGCGTGCTGCCCCCCACGACGAAGACGTTGGTCACGCCGGGTTCGGTCAGGAATGCCCGCGCCACGGCGTCCGTCTTGGCCCGCGTGTCGGCCAAGGTCGCACCCGGCGGCAGCTCCAGCGACATGACGATGCGGCTGTCGTCCTGCGGCGGAATGAACCCCGTCGGCAGCAGCGTGGTGGACCACAGCGACAGGCCGAACAACCCGAGCCCGGCCACGAGCGTGACGTAGGGCTGCGACAGCGTCACCCGCAGCAGCCATTGGTAGAAGCGCATCACCGGGCCGTCCACCACCACCCGCTCCCGGTGCGGCTTGAGGAAGTAGGCGGCCATGACCGGCGTCAGCAGCCGGGCCACCAGCAGGCTGACCAGCACGGCGGCCGACACCGTCAGGCCGAACTGCTTGAAATACTGGCCCGGTATGCCGCCCATGAAGCTGACGGGGGTGAACACGGCCACGATGGTGAGCGTGATCGCCACCACCGCCAGCCCGATCTCGTCCGCCGCCTCGATCGACGCCTGCCAAGCCGTTTTGCCCATGCGCATGTGGCGGACGATGTTCTCGATCTCCACGATCGCGTCGTCAACCAGGATGCCCGTCACCAAGGTGATCGCGAGCAGGCTGACGAAGTTGAGCGAGAAGCCCATCGCGTCCATGAAAAAGAAGGCGGGCAGGATCGAGAGCGGCAGCGCCACCGCCGCCAGCAGCGTCGCCCGCCAGTCCCGCAGGAAGATGAACACCACGATCGTCGCCAGCACCGCGCCCTCCAGCAGCGAGTGCATGGCCGACACGTAGCCGCCATAGGTTCCACGCACCGAATCGTCGATCAGGCTGAGGCGCACCCCCGGATGGGCGGCCATCAGCGCATCGAGCTTGGCATGCACCCGCTCCGCCACCGTCACGTCGCTGGCGCCCTTGGCCCGGAACACGGCGAAGGCCACCACCGCGGTCGCGCCATCCAGCCGGGCGAACTTGCGTGGTTCCTCGAACCCGTCCGTCACCGTGGCGACGTCGGACAGGCGGATCTCGCGGCCGTCCGCGAGCACGATGTCGGTGTCCGCCAGGGCATCGACGCTGGGCGCGTTGGCGAGGGTGCGGATCGCCTGCTCCTTGCCCCCCACCTCGCCGCGGCCGCCCGCCAGTTCGACGTTGGTCGCGCGCAACTGGGCATTGACCTGCCCGGCGGTGACGCCCAGGGCCGCCATGCGGTCCGGCTGCAGGGCCACCTCGATCTCCCGGGTCACCCCGCCGATCCGGTCCACCCGCCCCACGCCGGGCACGCCCTGCAACTCACGGATAACGGTATTGTCGATGAACCACGAGAGCTGCTCGGCCGTCATGCCCGGCGCCGCCGCGGCGAACGTCTGGATCGCCTGGCCCACCACGTCGATACGTTCGATGATCGGCTCGTCGATCGTGCGCGGCAGGTCCTGCCGGATCTTGGCCACGGCGTCCTTCACGTCGTTCAGCGCCCGGTCGGTGCTGACCTCCAGCCGCAGCTCGACCAGCGTGGCCGAGGCACCGTCGGTGACGGAGGAGGTGACGTGCTTCACGCCGGACACGCTCGCGATCGCATCCTCCACCTTGCGGGTGACCTGCGTCTCCAGCTCGGCCGGGGCGGCACCCGATTCGGTCACGGTGACGGAGACGATCGGCACGTCGACATTGGGGGCGCGGGTGATCGGGATGGCGCGGAACGCCACCACACCCAGCACCAGCAACACGGCGAACAGCACCAGCGCCGGGATCGGGTGGCGGATCGACGCGCCGGATATCTTCAGCGCCACGGGCTCAGCCCCCGGCCTGGCTGATCGGGTCCACCCGGTCGCCATCGCGGACGAAGGTGCCGGACACGGCGACCACCGCCTCGCCCGGCTGCACTCCGGCGCTCAGCACGGCACGGCCGCCGTTGCGCGAGGCCACGGTCACCGCCCGCGTCTGCACCACGCCGTCCCGCACCACCTGCACGTGTGCGATACCGGGCGCTCCATCCGCGTCGAACAGCACGGCCGAGAGCGGCACGATCACCCCTGTCTGCCGCGCCACCTCCACGACCGCCCGTGCAAAGGAGCCGATTGCGCCCGGAGCGCTGTCCCTGTTGGGCGCGATCCGCACCCGGCCGAGCCGGGTGCTCTGGCTCACCTCGGGCGCCACCAATCGCACATGGGCGCTCACCGGGCCGGATGCCGCGGTCAGGGTGGCAGGCTGGCCGGGGTGGAGCTGCACCAGCCGGGTTTCGGGCACCGCCGCCTCCATCTCCACCGCGCCGTCGGCGATCAGGCGGAACAGCGGCTCCCCGGTCATCCCCACCACGGCGCCGAGGCGGGCGGTGCGGCGGCTGACCACGCCGGCGGTCGGTGCGCGGATGACCGTGCGGTCCAGCTTCACCTGCAGCTCCTGCCGCTGTGCCCGGGCCAACGCGGCATCCGCCTCCGCGGCGTGGAGTGCGTTGATCGAGGCGTTCAGCCGCGCCACCCCCACCTGCGCCGCCTGCTGGCGGGTGTCGAAGGCCTCGCGGGAGGTGATGCCGGAGGTCACCAGGTCCTTCGAGCGGGCGTAGGCGGCATCGGCCTGGGCATGGGAGGCCTGGGCCTCGGCGATGGAGTTCTGCGCCTGCGCCACGGCGGCGTCCGCCCGGGCCTGTTGCGCCGTGTTCTGCGCCAGGCTGGCATCCAGCGCATCGTGGGACAGGGTTGCCAGCACCTGCCCGGCGACGACCCGGTCGCCCTCCTCCACAGCGATGCTGGTGATGGCCAGGCCGTCGATCTGCTGGCTGACCAGCACCTCCTCGCGCGGCACCAGCGTACCCGTGACCAGGACGGTTTCCGCCAGGGTCCCGGCGCTGGCCTGCACGACCGTAACCGCCGGCGGAACAGCCTCGGGCGACGCGGCGAGCAGCAACGGGATTGCAAGCAGGATGAGGCGACGGGGAACCATGGCTTCAGTGGCATCGGAGTGGCCAGGGACGCAAGCGTGGGCATGATTGCCCGGCGATAACCGCTGCAAATGCAGGCCCAATTGTCGCTCCACAACGCGGCAGGAGCGCGAAACGCCGGCCGCATCACGCCATGCCGGGCCACTCTGCTGCTCTAGCGACTGCCACCCGTTGCGCTTGCCGGTCCGTGCCACAATCATCCCTGGATGACCATCGTGAAGACCTGCATGGCCCTGTTCGTCGTGTTCTACCTGCTGCCGATCGGAGTGTCCGCGGCACGCTATTGGCTGGACGGCACGGGCGCGGGGTGGCGAACGGCCGACCGGTCCAGCATCGGCGTGCTGCCGCCGCCGGAAAGCAGGGCGGCGGCCGTTCGCGTCTTCGCGGCACAGACGGTCCGCTGGCGCGGGATCTTCGCCACCCACAGCTGGATCGTCTTCAAGCCCGCCGGCGCCACCGGCTACACGCGCTACGACTACACGGCCTGGGGTGATCCGGTCCGCCTGAACGGGTTCGAGCCGGATGGCCGCTGGTTCGGCCGGGTACCGTCGGTCGTCTTCGCCGCGGATGGTGCCCTGGCAGAAGCGATGATCCCTCGCATGCAGGCCGCGATCCGTGATTACGCCTGGCGGAAGCAGGGGGATTACCGCGCCTGGCCCGGCCCGAACTCCAACACCTTCGTGCAAGCCGTGATGGACAGCGTCCCGCAGATATCGGCCTCGCTGCCGTCCACCGCGGTCGGCAAGGATTTCCCGTATGACGGGCGCTGGTTGCGCTGGACCGGCTCCGGCACCGGCCTTCGTCTGACCATCGGCGGCTATCTCGGCGTGACGGTCGCCCTGGTGGAAGGTCTGGAGGTCAACATCCTAGGCGGCGTGTTCGGGTTGGATCTGCTTCGCCCGGCGATCGATCTGCCCGGCCTCGGCCGCTTCGGGATCCCCCTGGAGTCTG
>CAXSEG010000212.1:0-8130 GCA_964235545.1 uncultured Acetobacteraceae bacterium | reverse complement strand
TCATGACGAGAGGCGCTATGCGGCGAAATGCCCCTAGTAGCAGCCGGTCAACCAATGGTAGGGCGAGCCATTGAAAGTGAATGACCGCCGGTTTCTCCTGGCGCAAGCGTACCAGCAGCCGCAACATCGATGCGGCATGATCGACGCCTTTTAGCCCCAACCGCATCCTTGATGGGAGGGAGGCCACCGCCGGACGTTGCGAAAAACGATAGAATATCGGGTCGAGCTTAACGTCCTCCGGCACGCCATCCTCGGAGCCTGGCCGGCGGGAGTAGAGCGTTACGTTGTGACCATCGTTGACCAAGCCCGTCGCGAGCGCCTGGTCGTAGGGGTAGGTGAATAGTGACGGATCGATAAGCGCGATGCGCATACGTTGTGCTCCCTTATTCAAGCGGGGGTGCCCACGTGACAAGCTGTTGCGGGCGGCTTTGCGCCGCCCGGTCAGGTCACCAGCACCCCAGCGAACGCCGCACCCGGGCTAGAACGAAGCCGTTCCAGCGCTTCTTGCGCGCGGGGATACCCGGCCTTTGCGTCGATCAGCAGGACTGTGAGGTCAACACGTGCCGCCAATGCCGCGACTTCGGACGTCATCGCATCCGCACCAGACATGATCGTGAAGTCGTAACGCTGCCTTGCTTCAATCAACAGGTTCTGGAACCGGATGCCCGACAGCAATTCGACCCCGTCAACCAAGCGCTTGTTTACCAGCAGATGATGAAGACAGCCCCGCTGGCCGCCAGCCTTAGCCTGCCATTCCTGGCCACCCCGGAGCACGGAAGCCAAGTCGCCACCCACGCTGCCATAAAGGCGCTGGAGCGCGGGCCGTGCGAGATTGGCTTCGACGAGCAAGACTGTATCTCCCAAGGCAACGTTCGCCTCAGCAAAGGCCGCCGCAAGTGCCGCACTGTCCACTCCCGCCAGGGCCGCCGTGAAAAGCACGCTCCGAGGAACTCCCCTTGCAGAGGTGAATGAAATCCTCTCACGCATGCTACCCACCGCCAGGGCATCGGGTGACCCGCCTCGGGCAACGCGCGCCAGCAGGCCAGGGCGAAATGATCGACGCTCGATCGTCGCAATCACCGGGATGCCGAGTCTGCGCGTGACATCGGCTGCGTCGTCGAAACCATTGATCGTATGCAGGCGAAGCAGTGCGAGCAGGCACCCCAACACGCCGCCGGTAATCCCACTGACGCCGGTGATCAGCTTGGTGTTCGGCCCGGACGCCTCGCTTGGAGGCACAGCTGAGCTTAGGATACGGATATCGGGAGTCTGGGACACCGCAGGGCCAACCTGGGTCTGCTGCTTGCGCTGGATCAACGTCCCATAGAGCGCACGCCGCGTGTCAATTTCCTGCTGCAGCTGATCGAGCTTCGCCTTCGCATTCTCGGCGACGACACTGTTCTTGCGCGCGACGGCGAGCTGGCCTTGCAGGTCCGCCTCTTTGTCGCGAGCGACCTTCAACTGAGTTCCCAGTGATGCAACCACCCTGCCGGTCTCGACCGCGAGCTGCCGGCGCACGGCCGACAGATCGGCCGTGGCACCGCGAAGTTCAGGAAAGTTCGGGCCGTAACGCGAGGACAGGTCAGCGACCTTGGACGCCGACTCGCTTTCCTGCTGACGCAGACGGGAGATGGTCGGCGAGTCGAGTACACCAGCTAGAGCATCGGTCGACCCCGCCCTCACCAAAGCGCCTGCTCGCGTCGTGCTGGCCTCAATCTGCGCACGTTCGACGCTGGCACGGGCCGCGGCACTGACAAGATCCTCGACCTGCTGTTGCCCGACGCTACCGGCTCGCAACGCGATGAACTCACCACTGGACCGCAAGTCGTTGAGCTTTTTACCCAAATCGTCCAGCTCGGTCGTCATCTGCGCGATTCGCTTGTCGAGCACGTCGTCGGCAGCGCGGTTGGCGCCGGATTGCCGGTCGGCTTTTGATGCGAGGTAGTCCGCGACGAGGGTGTTGAGGAACGTTGCAGACAGCTTCGGATTTTCCGAGGTGAAGCCAAGCGATATCACGAGGCTCCTATTATCCTGAAAGGTTGAAAGAGACTTGCTGGCCTCCGTCAACACAGCCTCGTTCAGGCGGGCCGGTGTCACGAGATCACTTTGGCCCCGAGGTGATATCAGAGCGCTGACCTGGTCCATGAAGCCGCCGAACACTGTTGGGGGCCGCAATGCAGCGTTGAACTCCGGATCTTTGACCAACTCGAGACTGTCAACGACACTTTGCACGAGCCCACGGGCGGCAATCGCCTGCAGTTCCGTCTTTACCATCGGCATCGGATCGGGACTGTTCTGCCCGCGCAACGCCCCTTGTAACTCCGGGATCGCGAACCGGTCTCCGTCTAGCGCAATGGACATGCTTGCGGTGTAGGTCTTGGGCACGCTGCGCGCGTAGAGAAAGCCGCCCACAGCAAAAACGATAGTCACCAGGACAATAAGCGGCGCGTGCTTGCGAAGAACTTTAAGCACTTGAGCAACGCTCAGCACCGCCCCGTCTTCAACGGCGACTGGATACCGTGACATGGTTGTCCCATCCATCGACTATACGTCCTGTCGAGCGTGGCTGGCGCGGAGCGACGAGCGCTGTGGTAACGCTATGGCCTCGCCCGGCGTCGCAGCCGCCAAGCTGGCCGGGGGATTTAACTGGCCGAGCACCTCGAGCACTAAGATGTGGTGCATGAGCCACCGTTCCGTGAATGTGTAAACGCCGCTAGCCCCAACTGGCTCGATCGCACCTTGCTCGAGACAAAGCGCCCAACACGCAGCAGGGATCGTTTGGTCGCCAAGCTCGACGCAGTCACCTGCCGTAGGGCCAATGGCGATCCGCCCGAACTTATCTTGTGGTGCATTCGCGAGATGGCGGAGTGCAGTCACCATTTCGGCGTTGCGACCGTCTTGCGTAAGGCGCTGATACATAGCCACGGCGCGGGGGTTCCCCTCCGCCACGACACGAGCCAGCACAGCCGGAAGATGCGCCATGGTGGCGGCCGACGCACCTTGCTCGGCCGCCGCCTGCGTGAGTCGCAAACCCAGTAGCTGGGCCATGTGGGGAATGCCCCGGGCAAGGTGGATGACTTGCGCTACGATGTCGGGTGGGAACGTGAAACCACTTTCCCGGCCACCCCGTTCTAGCAAGTCCGAGATGTCCTGTCGCGTTAGAACCTGCAATGGCACGCCAACCACGGTGCGCTGAATAGATGGATGCTGACCTAATATCTCATCGAGGTTGTTGGAGACGCCGACGATAAGCATTTGAAGAGCCACACACTGGTCGGAAATCTGCTTTATCGAGTCGGCCAGCAGAGTCCGCGTACTTTGGTTCTCCACCCTGTCGAACTCATCAATGACGCACACCAGCCGGCGGCAGGTGAGCCGGCCTGGAATGCCAATCATGTCGTTCGGTCGCAATGTCCTGCGCGGCAATATCGCCTCACAGCCATCTCCGTCCGACTCGGGACGCCCAGCCGACAACGCCCCAGGCAAATCCCGCAACAAACCGCGAAAGATGCTGTCAAAATCGTCGCTGGCGTCGCACGTGTAGCGCGCAACAACCAGACTATCCCTGCGCAACGCGCTGACGACCATGTTGGCAAGCGAGGTCTTGCCACGGCCACGCTCGGCATAAAGCACAACATGGGCCCGCTCTTCGCGGAGTGCCTGTAGGATGCGACTCAACTCCAATCCCCGACCAACCGCGAGCCTGTCACTCAGCTGCGGATGACTAGGAGTGAAAGACGACTCTGCCGGTCTATGCCGAACGAGAGTTACGCTTCTTTCGGCGGCGACGGTGGGGCCCACCCGGCGGCGAGCCCGTCCGAAAGAAAACAGCGGCCGGATCGACATCAATAGGCCCCCCGGCGCTTGAGAACCGCGGGCACCGTTTTAACCAGGATGGCGAAATCCTGCCAAATCGTCCAGTTTCGGACGTAATCGCGGTCCAACTCAACCCGTTGATTATAGCCCGTCGACGAGCGACCGCTTATCTGCCAAAGCCCAGTGAGGCCAGGGCGAGTCTGATAGTAGTACATGATGCTCTCGCCATACCGCGACACTTCGGCCGAGACGATCGGGCGCGGACCAACCAGGCTCATCTCAAGCCGGATGACATTGAACAGCTGCGGCAACTCGTCCATGCTGGTCGCCCGAAGAAACCGCCCGATCGTCGTGACTCGTGGGTCATTGCGCAACTTCTGTGTTTCGATCCACTCCGCACGCGCTTGCGGATCCGTTTCCAGAAGCCGCGCCAGAGCGTTCTCACTATCAACGACCATCGAGCGGAATTTAAGGCAACGGAAGGGCTGCCCATCGAGCCCTATGCGGGTATGGCCGAAGAACAACGGGCCACCATCGCGCCTGACCAGCACCGCAATTATCAGAAGCAGCGGAAGCATCGCAACGATGCAAACGGACGCGATAAGCAGATCAAGGATAACTTTAGAAAGCCGGGTCGACGGCCTTGCACTCCGGTCGCGGTGACCCTGCACCGTGGGATCCTGGCCGAAAAAGCCGGACCGACGCAAAGCGGAAGCCGCCTGAAACTCCGGATAGGACGCGAGGGCGAAACGCACGCCATCTTTCTTGAGCGATGAAAGGACAGCCGATCCGGGCATTTCGCCGACGTCGCCACAAACCAACACAAGATCGGCGCGATACTGCCGCATCACCGAGTGCCAGCCGCGCGACGGCGACGCGTCATCCAAACAACCATCCGGGTGCATGACGACGCCAGCGACCTCGCCGTCGAAGCCGGACGCAACCGTCAGCGACGGAAGAACCCGGTCGACAGCGGCGCCGTCTCCGAACACGATGACCCGGCCCCGCGACACGCCAGCGCTCTTCAGACCCAATCGGACGACAGCACGCCCGCAAAGGATAGGCACTGGACAAAAGAGCCAAGCCGCAGCCAAGCCTAGATAGGGGTGAAGCCCGAAAATCAGGGTTGCGAGACTAATGCTGAGAGCAAACGCAATCAGGCTGCTGCAAGCAACGTGCTGCAATTCCCTCGAGAGCGCGAGACGCCGGGTATAATGCCCATTCGCTGCCACAAAGGCGATCAGGCCAAAAATGCCAATGCCGAACGTCGCCCCGATGTCGCGCACGGGAAACGCATTCTGCGCGGGAAAGGCACCTGAATAGTTCAAGCAGATGGCAATTGCCGCAACGACAATGCCAAGAGCAACCACGTCGCTCAAGAGCAACGCTCCAGCGCTCGTCAAAACATCGCCGCCATACCGCGCCGAGACAGCAGAATCAGGCTTATGCCGTGATCCAACGCCGCCTAATGCGGACGACGCAGCTTGTAAACCGAACCTTGCAATCGCCACGCACAAAACTCCACAGCTGAAGATGCCGGCAACACCAAGTCAAAGCGCGATCAGGCTGCATACCATTGCAACTACCCTGACCCACTCCAAGCCGAGACCGCCGCTTCCCCACCGTCTCAAAATGTCTGTTTCTCGAAAATCATACGAGTCTCAGATAAACCGTCTTTTGCGTGATTACCACCCATTTACTAAGTCGTTAACGGCAAAGCAAACCTATAAGCTGGGGTGATGTACAATTTATCGTTGATCCCCGCCACTCGCCTGCGTCCACCGGGCGAGCTGGCGTTGGTGTGCCCGCCGCAGATTTGCGACGGCGCCGTCATCGCGTCTCGGGTTGCCCAGCTAGCCTATCCCTTGTAGAATCTTCATAGCTCGATCATGGACTCAGGGCGAAGCGGGCGCGCTGGTCCGCTCGCACCATTGTTCAGACCATTAGCGCGCGGCCTTCCAGAAACCAGCCCCGAAGCTTGATGGTGCCGTTTTGCCAAGACGGCGGCGTTCGTAGCTGCCCCGCGGCACGATGAAGTTCACCGCATAGGTGCGCGTCTCCGCCTGCGCCACCGGCTTGGCACAGGCAGCACCGAAGATGCCGGGTCGCCGGATGGACTTGAGGTCGACGTCACCCTCTGGATCCGATCTTGCCGAATGGGTCCACCGCCCCCGTCAGCTGCGGCTGGTAGGCGATGAACGGCTTGGCACCCGCCAGGGCGGCAGTGTGGCAGCCCCATCTTGCAGGCACGTGTTCCACCGCTTTCGCATCGCAGTGGCGAACCGTGTCGGGTCCGCCAGTCTTTGAAATGAACTGGTGCAATGTCCGTCGCCTGGCGGTTGCCCGTTGTGGGGCGCACCAGGTCACAAGGTAGCGATGGTGCCCGCACGGCCAGCGACGTGTTTTGAGCGGTGCCAGACCGCTTTCGCTCGGTTCTGAGATCTCCACTGCGGATCGCCGCGGAACCTGTCATGGACACGGCAAGCCAGCGCTGTCGTGCTGTTGCGATGTCCGATCGCCCTGTCCGCATCGTCTATGCCCGTTCACCCAGCAAGCGCCCGGTCGCGACCCCGAGCAGACGCGCGTCGGCGGTCACGGAGGAGGGCACGGCTGTCTTGTCGTCCTCGGCAGCCATCGCCGCCTTCCTCGACCTGCTCGCCGCGTGGAAGCTGGCGCCGTCGCGGGGGTGGCGCATGTTGACCGGACTTGGCTACCGTGCCGGCTCGCTCACACCCGAGCAGATCGCGAGGGTGCAGCACCTGCTGGCGGTTGACGCCGACATGCGTTCGATCCGCGGCGACACGGTCGGCGAATGGATGGTCACCGGCAACGGCGCCGCGGTCCTGGCGGGGTCGGCGCCCGTGGACTTCCTGACCCGGGCTGGAGCACCGGGCTACGTGGCACTGTCGCGGCAGGTCAGGATCTGGGCGGGGCTGTAAGTGCTTCACTGTACGTCGTCGCACCCCTATCCAGACCGAGTTGGACCAAGGGCAAGCCCTGCACTCCGGCTCGACCCGGCAGAGCGGCGTCGGCCGGGCATCATGGCTAGCAGACGCCCCTAAAGACCGCTTCGCGTTGGTCTGTCTACCTGCCAGCCGCTCGGCCGATCAACCTCCTTCCGTGCTGGCATTCGCTCGGGCACCAGACCTCGACGAATCAGCAGGCTTACACTGTAGATCTGCGCTTCCCTCTTACCGCGACCGCCAGTCTGCCGCCCAATAGGTTGCGAAAGTCTGCTTACCCGATGCCTCGAACCCGGCGAGCCAGGCTGGCAGAATGTCGGGGTCCGCGCGGAAATACAGCGGCATCGCTAGCAGCTTGCTGCTGTAGAGATGCTGCATCTCCGTCCACAGCGCCTGCTGCCTCGCCGGATCGATCTCGTATTGCGCTGCGTCCACCGCGGCATCCAGCGCCTTGTCGCTGACGCCGCCGTAATTCTGGCCGCCCCAGTTGTTGGCCTCCGCCGGGATATATGGCGTGGTCAGGCGGATCGGTGGCAGGTCCACCTCGCCGGTCCAGGCGAACTCCACCAGCCCAGCGAACTCTCGGTGCTTGAGCAACTGGCCGAAGAAGGTGCGCGATGGCTGGTTCTTGATCGTCACCTCCACGCCGACCGCCTTCCACTGGCTCTGCATCACCTGCTGCGTCAGCTCGCGCACCCGGTTGCCGGAGGTGGAAGCGAAATCGAGGCTCAGCCGCTCGCCCCGGGCATTGCGGCGGATGCCGTCGGCGCCCGGGCTCCACCCCGCCTGCTCCAGCAAGGTGCGGGCACGCGCCGGGTCGAAGCCGTAGAGTGGGATGGTGGCGTCGTAATGCCCGTCCAGTGCGTTGATGAAGGTTCGGGCGATTTCGGCATGCCCGGCGAACAGCCGGTCCACGATCGCCTTGACGTCGATAGCCCGCAGCAGCGCCTCGCGCACTCGCTGGTCCTGCAGGATGGGATTGTCTGCGTTCGTCTCGATATGCTCGTAGTTGAGTTGCGGTTCGTAGTTGAAGCGGAAGCGGTCGCCCGCCGATTTCTGCAACGCAATCGCCTGGTCGATCGACAGCCCAATGCCGGACGGCGTCATGTCCACGTCGCCGGACAGCAGGTTCGCCTGCAGCGCCGCTGTATTCTCCAGTAGCCGCACGGTGATGCCGGCGAGCCCGGGCTTCGGTCCCGCCCAATACGGGTTCGGCCGGTAGCCGATGCTGCTGTTGTTTTGGTAGTCCGCCACCACGAACGGCCCGTTCCAAAGACCCGGGTTGAGAGGATCGCGGTTGTACAGAGTGTGGTTGATGTAGTCGCCGGGTGCCTTCGCCGCGTCATACACC
>CAXSEG010000211.1:0-8210 GCA_964235545.1 uncultured Acetobacteraceae bacterium | reverse complement strand
AGGGCGGCGAGGCGGACCGGCCAGCCCTGGGCGGCCAGGAGGCGTGCGGCCACGTAGCCGTCGCCGCCATTGTTGCCGGGCCCGCACAGCACCAGCGTCCGGCACGGGCCGAACCGCCGGGCCGCCCTTGCTACAGCCCACCCGGCCCGCTCCATCAGAGCATAGCCCGAGAGGCCGCCCGCGATCGCCAGCGCGTCGGCGCGGCCCATCTCGGCGGGGGTCAACAGCTCGTTCATCCCAGTCGTATCCCATGCAGAGCGATAAACACGACGGCGCCGCCGCCCATCAGCAGCAGCGGGTTCACCCGGGTCGCCATCAGCACTGCGGTGGAGGCGACGGCGATGCCACGAGCGACCCAGCCACCCTCCAGCGCCTCGATCAGCACCAGGCCGGAGGCCAGGATCATCCCCGCCGCCACAGGACGCAACCCCGCCTCCAGCGCCAATTGCCAGCGTGCGCCGCGGTAGCGGGCCCAGATGCGGGCCAGGCCGTAGACCAGCAGCGCGGTCGGGGCGAAGATCGCGAAGGAGGCCACGATGGCGCCCGGGATCCCCGCCACCTGCCAGCCGATCAGCGTCACCAGCAGGGTGCCCGGGCCCGGCGCCATGCGGGAGATGGCGAAGGCGTCGACGAACTGGCCCTCGGTCAGCCAGCCGTGATTGGCCACGACCTGGCGATGGATCTCCGCCACCAGGGTCTGTCCGCCGCCCACCGACACCAGCGACAGCGGCGCGAACAGCACCAGCAGGGACAGCAGGATGCTACGCACGGGCCAGCGCCCGGTAGGATAGTGCCACGCTCAACGGCCCCAGCACGACCACCACCAGCGGCAGGGACACATGTGCCAGCCCGACCGCCACGAAGGCCACCGCCATGATGCAGGACGGGACGGCACCTTTCGCCGCCGCCCGGCGTGCCGCGACCACGCCCATTTGCAGCGACAGCCCCACCGCCGCCGCGCCCACCCCGTCCAGCACCAGGTGCGTCAGCGCGAATCCGCTGAGGGCGGCGAACAGGGCGGCGATCACCACGACCAGCATCGCTGCCGGCACGATGATGCCGCACGCCCCGGCCAGTGCGCCCGGCGTGCCGCACAGGCGGTAGCCGATCCAGATCGACAGGTTCACCACGTTCACGCCCGGGAACGCCTGTGCCAGGGCCAGGCCGGAGAGGAACTCCTCCTCGTCCAGCCAGGCCCGGCGCTGCACGAACTCCCGCAGCATCCAGCCCGACAGCCCGCCGCCAAAGCTGGTCAGGCCGATGCGGGTGAAGGTGGTGAACAGTTGCGTGGTGGTTGGCACCGGGTCGGCCGTCATGGGGTCTTCCTCTCTCGCGGGCGACTCGCCGTTCCGGCATGGTGCACCGGGACGATGGTGCGGCAAGGGTGTTGGCGGTGAACACGATTGCGCAGCGGCCGTGCTTGTGGCGGTGATGCAGGCGGATCATACCGTGCTGCCGGCGCTGCTGGACGCACTCTTGGGGTTGATCGCATGACGCTGTGGAGCCTGGTACTGGCGGTGCACCTCCTGGCCATGACGGCCTGGGTAGGAGGCATGGCCTACGCGCTGCTGGTGATGCGGCCGAGCCTGGGCGTGCTGGCCACCGCCACGGACCGCATGGCGGTGCTCGGCGACACGTTCCGCCGCTTTTTCCGCATCGTGTGGGTGGCGATGCCGCTGGTGCTGCTGAGCGGCTGGGCCATGGTATTCGGCGTATGGGGCGGGTTCGCGCACCTGCCCTGGCCGGTGAATGTGATGCAGGTGCTGGGGCTGGTGATGGCGGTGGTCTACCTGGTGCTATTCTTCGGTCCGTACAAGCGGTTCCGCGCGCAGCCCAGCCCCGGGCCGGCGGCGTCGATCCGCAAGCTGATCCACACCAACCTCGGGCTCGGGGTAATCGTGATCATCGTGGCTTCGTTCTCGCAGTGGGGGAGCTGAGGCGGCGCTTCCCATGGTGTGGCCAGGAAGTTTGCGATCACCTCGACCATTTCTGTGGCCGTAGCCAGCGCGATGGCAGCCTCCTCGTGGAACACGGATTCGTCGCCGTCGTAGTCGGCGTAGGTCTGCATCTCATATGCATTACCAAGAAACGTGACAAAGGCGCGCGGCACTGCCGGGTCCGATCAAACAAGGCGCGCGAACTCGGTCCGAGCATCACTATGGGTCTTGGGTTCCTTGGCCGCGATGTGGACGGTGAATGCCAGGGCCGCATGCAAAGCGGCGAGGTAGGCATCACGACAAGTTTGTTCCGTAAACCTGCCTTCGAGCAAGAAGTAACCACTCGCGAGAGTGCGACGTGCTTGTCGATGTGGCGCAAGGGCGTGATCATAGGTCCAGCCCGTCCCGGGCAATCTCGCGCATGAGGGCCGGCGGTGATCGTGCCGAGCGGCTGGAGTTCGTTCCGAAGGCTGGTGTAGCGGTGTAGGAGTACGGCGACGTCGTAATCAGAGTCCGGCCTGTGATCCCAGCGGGCCCGAGAGCCGAAAACACCAGGCGTTCCAGGCGCACGCCATAAACATCCACGGCGCAGACCGGAAACGCGACAAGGCGGGATCAAGGGAGCGTTGATGTTGCATGGTATGCGTGCTGTCCCGTATATCACGAGACCGCGACGCGTGCAGCAAGTCGATCCGGTGGTCGTGGCGGGGCTTCGTTGCGAGGTATGTTCACTCCCATGACCTACACCCTCTTCATCGACGGCGAGGCCGGCACCACGGGCCTGGGTATCCGCGAGCGCCTGGACGGGATGGCGGGTGTCACCATCCGCTCCATCGACCCGGCGTACCGCAAGGAGCCGGCGGCGCGGCAGGACATGATGGCGCAGGTGGACCTTGCGATCCTCTGCCTGCATGACGACGCGTCCCGCGAGTCCGCCGCGCTGGCCGCCGAACTGGGGGCGGACGCGCCGAAGCTGCTGGATGCCAGCACCGCGCACCGGGTGGACCCGGACTGGGTGTACGGCGTGCCGGAATTGGATGCCGGCCAGGCGGACCGGATCGCCCGCGCCGCCCGCGTCGCCAATCCTGGCTGCTACCCCACGGGGGCGGTCACGCTGCTGCGCCCGCTGGTGGCTGCCGGGCTGCTGCCGGCGGATCATCCGATTTGCGTCAACGCCGTCAGCGGCTATTCCGGCGGCGGGCGCGCCGCCATCGAGGCGCACGAGCAGGCGGGCGGCCCCGCGTTCGAGCTGTATGCGCTCGGGCTGGAGCACAAGCACGTCCCCGAGCTGCAGCGCTATGCCCAGCTGACCCGGCGGCCGATCTTCGTGCCCTCCGTCGGGCATTTTCGGCAGGGCATGCTGGTATCCATCCCGCTCCATCTGGATGCGCTGCCCGGCCGGCCGACGGGGCCGGACCTGGCGGACACGCTCGCCGTCTATTACCGCCATGCCCGGGCGATCCGCGTGGTGCCGGCCGAGACGTCCGGCAAGCTCGAGCCGGAGGCGCTGAACGACACGGACGCGATGGAGCTGCGCGTTTACGCCAACCCCGCCTATGGCCACGCCCTGCTGGTGGCGCGGCTGGACAATTTGGGCAAGGGTGCCTCGGGGGCCGCGGTGCAAAACATGCGGCTGATGCTCGGGCTGGACGCCGTGCGGGAGGTCGAGCTTGCAAGCTGAGGGACCGCTCTGGGCGCTG
This sequence comes from uncultured Acetobacteraceae bacterium, assembly GCA_964235545.1. Classification (GTDB taxonomy): domain Bacteria; phylum Pseudomonadota; class Alphaproteobacteria; order Acetobacterales; family Acetobacteraceae; genus LMUY01. The sequence continues at coordinate 4,573 of CAXSEG010000211.1, read as the reverse complement.
GATGGCGTGGCGCCGCAAGTGGCGCCGGATGCCTGGGTGGCACCCACCGCCACCGTGATCGGGGACGTGGTGCTGGGCGCCGGGGTCGGCGTCTGGTGGCATTGCGTGTTGCGGGGGGACACCAACCACATCCGGGTCGGCGACGGCACCAATATCCAGGACGGAACGATCGTGCACGTGAGCCGCGGGTCGTTCCCCTGCCTGATCGGCCGCGATGTCACGATCGGCCATGCCTGCATCGTCCATGCCTGCACGCTGGAGGACCGCGCCTTCGTCGGCATGGGGGCGACGGTGATGGACGGCGCCACCATCGCGGAGGGCGGGATGCTGGCGGCGGGCGGCCTGCTGACGCCGGGCAAGCGGATCGGACCCGGCGAGCTGTGGGCCGGCAGCCCCGCCCGTCTCATGCGCGTGATGTCGGCGGAGGAGCGCGCCGGTTGGGATCGCACGGCGGCGCACTACGTTGAGTTGGCGCAGCGCTACCGGACGGGACTGGCCCCCGTCCGGTGAAGCGCCGCCCCGGAGACCCCCGCCCATGCGCGCCGCCGCCACCACCACCCTGATGCTCGCCGCCGCCCTCGCCGCCTGCGGCCCGTTGCCGCCGCCCCCGGACACCGCACGGCTGCCACCGGGCGTGTTCAGCCCGCTGGACCAGGATGTCCCAGCCACGCAATACGCGCAGTATGCCTTCTCGGACCCGGCGCGCACCTACGGCAACCCCGTGGCCGGCGCCCAGGCCGTGCTGGCGATGGACTACATCGCGGGCCAGCTGAACACGAGCCCACGTTGGGCCAATATCGGGGCGGTCGCGCAACAGCAACTGCTGGTCGGCCGGGCCCAGACCCGCGCCGCCGTCGGCATCGCGGCGAACGCGCCCTCGCAGTTGGTGGTGAACAGCCTGGTGGCAGCGCGCAACGATCTCGCCTCCGGCGACCAGGCCGCCGCCGCGCGCGACCTGGACAACCCGGCCTTTCCGCAGGGCGGCACGAAGGCGGTGCAGGCGCTGGCGAACCTGCCTTATATCGAGATGGCGAACGTCTCTACGCAGCATGCCGCCGAGCGGCTGTTCAGCCCGGATGGCGGTGGTTTCCTGAACGACTGAGGCGGCCTGGCCCGCCACGTCTTGGAACCGGACGTAGCTCCGGTGTCCGATATGACATTGGACTCCAAGCCAGCCATTCCCCTCCGGCCAGGGTGGTCTATCATCGCGCATCGGACTCGGAGCACCGACCATGCAGCCCACCCGCCGCGCCGTCCTTGCCGGAAGCTTGGCCGCTCCCTTCGTCAGCCGCCTCGCCATGGCCCAGGGTGCGGCGATCCCGCTCGGCGCCATCACGCCGCAGACTGGTGCGGGCGGGCCGTATGGGCCGGCCATGGCCAAGGTCATCGCCGCCACGGTGGAGGCGATCAACGCCCAGGGCGGCGTGCTTGGCCGCCCGTTCGCCCTGTCGAGCGAGGATGACGAGACCAACCCGGACGGCGGCGTACGTGCCGCGCGCAAGCTGATCGACCTGAACAAGGTCGTGGCCATCGTCGGCACCTGGGCCAGCGCCGTGACCACGGCGGTGGCGCCGCTGTGCTGGGACAGCCACACGATGCTGTTCACCGTCTCGGGCGCGGACTCCATCACCAAGCTGCCGCATCATGGCTTCATCATCCGCACCCAGCCCACCACGCTGCTGCAGGCCAAGCGCGCCGCCGGCTTCCTGTTGCAGCAGGGCGGCAAGCGCATGTTCGCCCTCTCGGCCCAGACGCCGTTCGCCGTGGACAGCTACAACGCCATGGCCGCGGGGTTGCAGGCGGGCGGGGCGGAGGCGCTGGGCGACGTGGTGTATGACGCGAGCAAGTCCTCCTTCCGGTCGGAGGTTGACCAGGCGCTGCGGACCAAGCCGGACAGCGTCTTCCTCAACAGCTACACGCCGGACCTGATCGTGCTGCTGCGCGAGCTGTACCGGGCCGGGTTCGACGGCAAGAGGCTCACGCTCGGCTACGCCGCCAATGCCAAGCTGCTGGACGCGCTGCCAGCGGACGTGACGGAGGGGTTGCTGAGCTACGCGCCCTCGCCGGACCCCGGCAGCCCGGCCTATGCCGCGGTGAAGCAGATCCTGGGCACCGAGCCGGACCCGTATTCCTGCCAGGTCTACGACCACGTCTCCCTGGTGGCGCTGGCCATCGCCAAGGCGGGGGTGGCCACCGGGCAGGCGGTCCACGACTCGGTGCGCCTGGTCAGCCAGGGCGGCGGCCAGACGGTGTCGAGCGCGATCGAAGGCCTCAAGCTGCTCGCGGCCGGCAAGGACGTGAACTACGATGGCGCGTCCGGCCCGTGCGACTTCCTGCCGTCCGGCGACATCGCGGATTGCAAGTTCCGCTTCGAGGTGGCGGAGAAGGGCAAGGCCCGGCTGCTTTCGATTTCCTGATGGCGGACCTGGTGCAGCTTCTGGTCAACGGGCTGATGGCGGGGGCCGTGCTGGCGGTGCCTGCGATCGGCTTCACCGCGATCTACGCCGTGCTGCGCTTCCCCAATTTCGCCGTGGGCGGGCTGGCCACGGTCGGCGCATATGCCGGGCTGCTGGCCAACACGGTGCTGCACTGGCCGGCCACGGTGGCGCTGGTGGTGGCATTCCTGGTGGCCGGCGCCGTGGGGATGCTGCTGGACGACACGCTGCTGCGGCCGCTGCGCCCGGCCGGCGCGCTGGCAGCCGCGATCGCCTCGGTCGCGCTGAACATCGTGATCGAGAATGCGGTGCGCTTCTTCTTCGGCAACGATCTGCGCGGCTACGACCTGCCGGTGTTCCGGGACTGGCGGTTCGGGCTGGGCGGCCTTGTGCTCTCAGTCGGGCCGCAGCAGGTGGCCAACGCCGTGTGCGCCCTGGTGGCGATGGCGGCGCTGTTCGCCTTCCTGGGCTTCACCACCACGGGCAAGACGATGCGTGCGGTGGCCGACAGCCCGGCGCTCGCGGCGCTGAAGGGCATCGACGCCCGGGGGGTGGCCCGGCTGGCGACGTTCCTGGGCATGGGGCTGGCCGGGTTCGGCGGGATGCTGATCGGGCTCGACACGTCGATCAACCCGCTGACCGGGTTCAGCGTCATGCTCTCGGTGTTCGCCGCGGCGGTGGTGGGCGGGCTGGGCAGCATCCCCGGCGCGGTTGCGGGCGCGTTCGTGATCGGGGTGGGGGAGGAGATGTCGGTCGCTGTGTTGCCGCCTTCCTACCGCTCGGCGGTCGGGTTCGCCGCCATCGTGCTGGTGCTGTCGCTGCGGCCGCGCGGGCTGCTGGGCGAGCGGGCGTACTGAGGCATGGACAACTACCTCCTCGCTTTGAGCGTGTTCGCCGGGCTGTACGCGCTGATGGCGTTGGGACTGAACGTGATCTGGGGCTTGGCGGGCATGGTAAATCTCGGCCTGGCCGGGTTTTACCTGGTCGGCGCCTACGCCTCCGCCTTGCTGACGGTACGGCTGCACTGGCCGCTGCCCGCGGCGTGGCTGGCGGCGACGGCGGCCTCCGCCCTGCTTGGCACGGCGGTGGCCGGGGTCACGGCGCGGCTGCGGGGGGATTACCTGGCCATCGTGACGCTGGGCTTCGCCGAGGTGTTGCGCCTGCTCGCGGCCAACGAGGTCTGGCTGACCAACGGCACCGACGGGATCAGTGCCATTCCCGGGCCGGGGCGTGGCGTGCTGACGCCGCTCGGCTTCAACGCGCTATTCGCGGCGATCGTGTGGGGGGCGGTGGCGGTGGTGGCCCTCTGCCTGGCCCGGCTCTCCCGCGCGCCCTGGGGCCGGGTGCTGCGCGCCATCCGCGAGGACGAGACGGTGGCCGCCGTCGCCGGCAAGCGCACGCTGGCGTTCAAGGTGCAGGCCTTCGCGCTCGGCTCCGGCGTGCTGGGCCTGGCCGGCGCGCTGTACGCCCAGTTCAACGCCTACGTGGCGCCGGACGCGTTTCAGCCGCTGATCACGATCTACGTCGTGCTGGCACTCACTGCCGGCGGCACCGGCAGCATGGCGGGTGCCGTTTTGGGCTCCGTGCTGGTGGTGGCGCTGATGGAGGGCACGCGGTTCCTGGCGGCGGTGCTGCCGTTCCTCAGCCCGGTGCAGGTCGCCTCGGTGCGGGAGGGTGCGATCGGCGCGGCGCTGATCCTGGTGCTGCACCTCCGCCCGCAGGGGCTGCTGCCCGAACGCTCCCGCATCTACCGGAAGAACACCGCATGACCGAAACCCTGATCGCTGCGCACGCCGACCTGGACCAGCCCGGCGCCACGTTCCGTGCGCTTTGGCGTCCCACCAACCGCGCACCGAGACTGGGGCTCTGCCCCAATCCCCGCTAGAGGACAGTCGTCCCCCGGACACCTGGTGGTTGAAAACGGCCTGGACGTGCTTAGAACAAATCCACAACGCAGAGTACCCCTATGGACCTCCTGCAGAAACTCGAGATCCTGGCTGATGCGGCGAAGTACGACGCGTCCTGCGCCTCCAGCGGCACCGTCAAGCGCAGTTCCGCCGGAGAAACCAGCGGGGTCGGCTCCACCGAGGGCATGGGCATCTGCCACGCCTACGCGCCGGACGGGCGCTGCATCTCGC
>CAXSEG010000210.1:0-8232 GCA_964235545.1 uncultured Acetobacteraceae bacterium | reverse complement strand
TCGCCGCTACTTTAGACGCTCAGCCAATCGGCACTGCCACCATAACCGCGCCTGGCCTTGGTGGTACGGAGACTCAACAAACACAAGATCAGCTAACGTTCACGGGGTCTTTCGGCGCCGTGTTACATGATTTGAACCTTCACATTATCGCTGGCTTACCTGGAAGCCTGCTCAATGTCGTCAGTGGAGCAACGTTTGATGGCAGCCAATTTCTTATCGGTGCGGTGCAGTCCAATGCGGCCGCCACGATCGACATCTTCCCTCACCCGGGCCCACAGCCGAACTTCCTGACCCCAGGTTTCTGACCCGTTCGGGCACGAGACGGCGCACTCGACCGTGCGCTAGGCCGGCGATAGCGCTGACTTGAACCGACAAGCCGCGCGGTGCGAGGCGAAGACGCATGGCAAGCCAAAAACAATCGTCTGGCGCGCGGTCAGCACGAGCGCGAACGGATCAAGCCGGATCGGGGCGACCAGGCGGAGTATGGCGTTGCCGGCTGGCAACGGGCGCAAGGGTATGGCCATGAACCCGAACGGGATGGGTACCAGCTTAAAATCGGTGCCCGCGATGAAAGTGCGCCCTGCAGCCTCAAGCGTGTGCCCGCCGAAATACAGGCTGAGGAAATCATCCCGCGCAGGTCGACGCCGGACAGGTCGTTCGGCACATCAACGCCCTGCCCATCGGCGAGGACCGTCGCGGCTGGTTGGGCAGAAACGACGACGAGCTCCGCCCGCCAGCAACTCAGCAACCCGACGCAGGCCAGTGCTGCCATGCTTGCCAGGAGTTGGCGGCGGACGATCAAGAAATACGGCAGTGCCAGCGCGTAGAGGCCGAATACCGGGACCGTCCATTTCAGGTAGTGTTGATTTTGAAAAAGGAACAATCCTGATACTTGCAGGTCACGGTAGCAAAGATAGAGGCAAAGGAAGACGATTGCCCCCCCGCCGACAACCAGGTGATGCAGCCGGCGTCCGCGGTCGGCCAGGATCGCCACGAATATCCCGGCTAGGCCCGGCAGCACGAACCAATACACCTCCGCGAAGCCGTCGCCCTGCGGGTAGAGCGGCTTCGGACTCAGCAGCAGGGTGACCCAGCGAAGCGGCAACAGGCGCCACTCGAACCCGATCAGGCGGGATGCCTCGAAGTAACGGCCCAGCGTCCAGCCATGGGTCGCCACGTGGGTGACGAGCAGCAGCATCGGCCCCACGGCGAAGGCACAGCCCGCCGCGATCATGGCATAGCCCGTGGCCGGCCATCCCTCCCGGCGCGGCCGCAGCGTCGTGCCCAGGCCGATCGCCGTAGCAGGCATGAGGATCAACGCATCGGTCGGCCGGAACAACACGATGAGGCCGGCCAGCAGGCAAGCCGCCAATCCCAACCCGCGCCGCCGCTCCTCTGCGTAGCGGATCGTGAGCAGCAGGCTCGCGAAGACCAGCACGGCGGACGGCGTGCTGGTCCATGGCACTTCCCAGCTGTAGAAGGCATGCCGGTCGGGCACCGTGACCAGGAAGAAGATCGTGCCGCTGACCGCCCACGCACCCGGGAGCCGTCCGGCCAGCCGCACTCCGAGAGCCGCGAACAGCCAGAGCGAGGCGGCCCAGCAGAGCAGGTTCGGGACGACGAACGGATCCGCCGGGGTGAGCCAGACGAATGCTGCACCGAGCAGTCCATAGCCGGACGGATACAAATGCTGCGACGGGTCGAGGTTGCCTGTCGCCCAGCCATGCGCATCCAAGTAATACGCCGCCTGGTCCGCCCAGCCGAACCAGTCCGCGGCCGGACGGTCGTTGTGCGGTCCAAGCGGATGGTGGCGATACACCCACACATAGCGGCCGGTCAGCACCAGGGTGAGCACAGCCAGCCATGCCGTTTGCAGCGCTCGCGACGATCGGGCTAAACGCTGTGCGATCGATCCGGGCCTTGCTGGTGCGGGTCGGTCCATCATCGCGAACTGCACAACCCAGGAATGCTGACGGAGGCCGCAGTAGGGCGGTGCAGACGGCATGTCAACACGCCTCGATGGATGAGCATCCGGCATCCACTGATTGGAACGACCCCCTTCGAATGACGAACTCTACGCAAGCTGCCGCCTACAAGAACAATTTCGGGGCGATCCGGCTTTTCGCGGCACTGTTGGTCATCTTCGGTCACGGCCGTGACCTGAAGGGTCTGCCGCCGCCGATCCTTTGGAACACGCAGGTCTCCCAGATCGGGCTCGATATCTTCTTCAGCGTCAGCGGTTACTTGATCTATGACAGCTGGCTGCGCAACCCGCGCCTGCGGTCCTTCCTCGTCAAGCGCGCCTTGCGGATCGTACCGGGACTGTTGGCCTGCGTGCTGGTCTGCGCCTTCGTCATCGGCAGCCTGGCGACCGACCTGCCGCTGCGGGCGTATCTCGGTCATCACGTCACCTGGCAATACCTGCTCAATGTCGTATTCTACCTGAAGCTCTACTTGCCCGGCGTGTTCCAGGACCGGCTGCTGCTCCACGCGGTCAACGGCTCGCTATGGAGCTTGCTCCCCGAGGTGCTCTGCTACCTCGCCATTCCAGTGATCTGGCTGGCGGCACCCTGGGCGCGCAGCACGATCCTGGTGGCCGTCATGGTGTGTTGCGGCGCTGGCGGGCTGTATCTGTTCATCTATCACCCGACCGGTTACAGCCTGATCTACGGCGCCGATCCGAAGTACATCCTGGTACAGGTGCCATTTTTCATGGCAGGCGCGTTGTGGCGGCAGGTGCAGCTGCGCGCGCCCGCGCTGTTCCGGATGGATGTGGCCGTGATGTTCACCGCCGTGACGTTCTTGTTGCCGACCCTCATCGGCGACAGCAGCGGGCCGGTGCGATGGCTGACCTTCTCCTACGTCCTGATCGCTTTCGGCACCCAGTCGACGCCTGTCCTGCGCCAGGCCACGCGGTTCGGCGATCTTTCGTATGGGGCCTATCTCTACGCCTTCCCGATCCAGCAGCTGGTGTTGGACCATGTCCGGAGCTACGCGATCGCGATCACGATCGCCGGGTCGCTGATCGTGGCCTGGCTGTCCTGGCACCTGGTCGAGCAACCCGCGCTACGGCTGAAACCCAGGCGCGGAACGCGGCCGGATGCGGAGCTCGGCCGGGTGTCCACCATCGCCAGCAGCGTGCTGCCCTCACTCGGGAGCAAGCCGGATTGGCGCGCGGCATGGCGTAGGGTGCGATGGCTCGCCGGAAGCACGCCCCTGCTGCCGGGCCTTGCGGCGTTCTTGTGCCTGGCCGCCTATGCAGGCCAGATCGGCCTGGGCCGCTGGCAGATCGACGAGTACATGCTGTTCACCGACCTGCATAACGGCGGCTGGACGGCGGTGCTGCCGCGCCTGGAGTTCTCGCCGCGGCCGTTCTCGGAGGCGCTGCTCTTTCTGTACGGGCTCGCCGTGCTGTCCTTCCACAGCCCGCTCGTCATCCCCTTTCTGGCCTTTCTTTGGACATGTCTCCTGGGCTTTACCGTCCTGGCAGCCCGTAACGGACTGCCCCCCTCCGGTCAGCGATGGTCTACAGCTGCGGTCTTGGTGGGATCATTACTCGTCTTTGTGCTCACGACCAACAACATCACTGAAGTGTTCTACTGGCCAATGGCCGCTGCCGCATACTTGCCGACTGCCGGCAGTGCCGTCGTTCTCCTTTTTCTGCTGTCCAGTCCACTTACGCCACGGCGACGGCTCGCCTGTGGCGCGGCGTTGCTGGTCGCTGCAGCAAGTAGCGAGTTCGGAGCCGCTTTAGCCGTCAGCTTCGCTGCGGCGGCGTTGGTCATGTGCTGTCTGGGAGGTTGGGTGCACGTCATTAGAGGCCTTCGCGACGGAGCCTGGTGGCTTATGCCGGCCCTGCTCGGCATCGCGGTGCTCGGTGTCGTGGTCCTCGAGCGCGCCCATTCGGTCAGGCAAGGTGCAGAGGCGGCGCCGTCCGCCGGCCATATCGTGACTTCGCTCATGATCGGCATGCACCAGTTTATGCTCGATGTAGCAGGCAGCAGCATCGCCGATCGGCCCTTTTTTGCTGCCCTTATAGCAAAGTTGCTTTTCGCCCTTGGGTTCGCCGCGGTCTGGCGGCGGGCCGACCCGGGCGCACTCAGCCCCTGGCATGCCGTACTGGCGGTGGCGCTTGGCGCGGCAACCTTGTTCTCCATTGTCGCAGCCTATGACCACTACGGCACGCTGTGTTGCGAACGTCAGGCGACGACCCGCTCCTGGTTCATCGATCTGATCGCCATCATGTTGATCGGTTGGGTGCTCAGCCGATGGCAAGCGTGGCGGCGGATTGCTTGGCTTGCTCCCGCGTTGCTCACCCTCTCGCTCTATCCGTCGCTGTCCAACTATCGCGGCCTTCGCGGCGACTACGCTAATTATGGATTTGCGATCGATTCCAGAGTTCAAACCTGGGACTCGGCAAAACAGCCTGGCACGAACATGGAATTCTATATCTCGCCAGATAGAGCCGACATGCTCATCCGTGGCTATTCGCAGCCGATCGGGACATACAGGATTGGATCAGGCGCGCCGGAGCTGGCGACAGCCGTCGGTCGTTTCTTTGAAAAGGATGTCGTCGTGACTTGTCAGCCTTGGCAAACCCACGAGACGTGGCTGATCAATGGTCAATTCATTCCAGCTTGCCCACCTCATCTTGGGCCAATACGTGTGATCGACACAAGGACGCAGTGAAGCAAGCTAATGCCCACTCATACTTCTGCATAGAGGTTTTGACGGGTTGCAGTTTGCTTGATCGTAGCATCGGCAACGTCGTTGGATCGACCAGGATCTCGACCAGTTCGGCCGTCGGTCCGAGCAGCTGACCCCCGACCAGTTGCAGCTCGCGCTGGAGGAGTTGGAGCAGACGATCGCCGCCAACCAAGCTGGCCAGGATAGCGTGGCCGCTGCCGCTGGCCTGCCGCGCAAGCCGCGCGCCGAGGCGCCCGGACGCAACCATGGGGCGCTGCCGGCACACCTGCCGGGCTACGAGGTGGTGGTCGACGTCGAGGGCCGCGTCTGTCCGTGCTGCGGCCACGACCTGCACGCCATCGGTGAACTGCGGACCGAGCAGCTCCACATAGTGCCCTCGCAGCTTCGGGTGTGGGTGACCCGGCGGCCGCGCTACGCCTGCCATGGCTGCGAGGGCGCCGTGGTCGTCGCCCCCGCACCGGATCGCCCCGTCGATGGCGGCATGCCGACGGAGGCGTTGGTCGCGCACGTGGTGGTCAGCAAGTTCGCGGACTCCCAGCCACTGTATCGCCAGGCGCAGATGCTGGAGCGGCAAGGCATCAGGCTGGACCGCTCGACGCTGGCAAACTGGGTGGGGCGGGCCTGCTGGTGGCTGACACCGCTCTACAAGCTGATGCTCGGCACGGTGCTGGGCTCGGCCAAGGTGTTCGCCGACGACACCACGTTGCCGGTGCTCGATCCTGGCCGGGGCCGGACCAAGACCGGGCGCCTATGATGTTACGCCGTGGACGACCGCCCCTGGGGCGGCCCTGGCCATCCAATGGCAGCCTACGTCTACTCGGACGACCGCAAGAACGAACGCCCGGCCGGGCACCTGGCCGGGTTTCGGGGTGTGTTGCAGGTCGACGGCTATAACGGGTTCAAGGCCCTGGCCGGCGCGCGCACCGACGCGTCGGTGACGCTGGCATGCTGCTGGTCGCACATGCGGCGGCACTTCTACGACCAATTCGTGTCGGACAATTCGCCGCTAGCGGCCGAGGTGCTGGTGCGGGTTCGCGCGCTGTACGCCATCGAGGCCGAGATCCGTGGCCACCCGGCCGAGCACCGCCGGGCCGTGCGCCAGAGCGAGATCGGCCGATCGTGGATGCGCTGCACGGGTGGCTGCACGAGCAGGTCACGCGGGTGTCCGGCGCGTCCGACCTGGCCCGCGCCATGCGCTACGCGATCCGGCACTGGCCCGGGCTGGTGGTGTTCCTCGACGACGGGCGCGTCGAGATGGACACCAACGTGGTGGAACGTGCGATCAGGCCCCATACCCTGACGAGAAAGAATGCGGTGACCACCGCCGTGGGTAAGTCGCCCGCCTACGCCAGACTCTCGGCGGTCGCTTCGGCGGGCGACTTACCCACCGCTCCTACACCACGCCCCGGGACACGACCCCCACTCGCGTTTTACCTCAACAAACGCGCGATAGGCGTTCCTGAACGGGCCCTAATAAGGGTCCCGTCCGCGCGATCCGCTGGCGTCGGAGTTTCGGTCGGCAACAGGCCGGAGCGGAAGCGCCGTCACTGCTTCAGGCCAAGTTCCCCAGCAATCGCTTCCAGCTGTTTTTGTCTGACGCACAGGCCGAAGTGATCGTATCAGCCTGGATCGTTGATTGCCACGTTCCGCGATGTCGGGGCAGGGACCGACGTATATGGCATCAGCATATGCCTTCCCTGCCACCCGTTGCGACGGCGCTTGATGTCGGGCCGGTCCTGCTCGCTGGCTTGGATCGTCCCTTTAGCCGCAACAGCAGCCTTGGCGGTGGCACCTGCGCGTGGTTGTAATCTCCAAGCTTCTTCGTTTCCACACCGGCGTCGGACTGAGTTATACGCACCCTTCTTGGCCTGCGAATGGTTCTGTGCGGTTCGCCAAACACGAGTTCGCGACTGAGCACCCATCAGCGATCGATATCGCTCCGTGCCCGTCGTTAGGAGTTGCTGGACGTTGTACTATCTGTCTCCCTTAGGCGACGAGGCACTGAAGACGCTAAGCGGGGAAAGCCCAGCGGCTAGCACTAGAGGTGTGTTGCTGCTGGCGAACTACTTCTTTCTCGCTGTCGATGAGGACGTCAGGCTGACGCGCCGCATTCACGATGTGGTCAATCGGTCGCAGCATTTTTCGGCGCAGGGCCGTCAATGCCGGCCGTTCGTCCTGGTCACACAGCTGGGAGCCAGGGTACTGGAGCTCCGGGAAGCCGGCCAAATGGTGCCTCCTGCGTCTTAGCCGGGCCGGTGCGCACCGGCTGCTGGCGGCCATTACGGCGATTGGCGTGTTGGGCTGCGCCGTCTGGCTGGTCGGTGGCTTGTGGGAAGACTTGGCCCGTGCGGGAGCGGACGCCATGCGCGCGCTTTGGATCGTACCGGCAGCAGTATTGGTTCACCTCCTGCAAATACTGCTGTCCGCATGGGGATGGCACGTCCTAGTTGTACGATCCTCCATCGGCCTAGCCGGCTTCTTTCGATTGCGGCTGATGCGGGAGGGACTGAACACGCTGCTGCCCCTGGCGCATGTCGGGGGAGAGGTCGTCGCGGCGCAGGTCATGACGCAAGCCGGTGTTCCCGCATTGGTCGCGACGGCGGGCCTGGTGGTGGACGTGACCGTGGAGGTGTGCGCTCAGCTAGCGTTCCTGGTAACGGGCTGCGTGGTGCTCGCGGCGCGGGCTGGGCTGGCAGTGGCCTGGCTATGGGGCGGCAGCCTTGGCTTGGCAGCGCTGGTCGTCGGCAGCCTGGCGCTAGCGCAACGCGCCGGCGGCTTGCTGCTGCTGGAGGCGCTAGTCCAAGGTATCGGGCGGCGGTGGCCGACTTTGCTGCCGGCTGGCGGGTTGGATGGGCTGGAGGCCGAGGTGCTTGCCATTTACCGCCGGCGGAGCCGGCTGGTCATTGCCTTCTTGCTACAGGGAGCTGCCTGGGCGCTGGGAACGGTCGAGACCTGGCTCGTCCTGCACGTGATCAGCCTGGATGCATCAGCCGAGCAGGCGTTCGTAGTCGAGAGCCTTGGGATGGCGGCGCGGAGTGCAGGGTTCGTGGTGCCAGGCGCCCTGGCCATCCAGGAGGGTGGCTTCGTGCTGGCCGCCGCCGCCGTAGGCCTGCCGGCAACAGCCGCCCTGTCGCTATCTCTAGTCAAGCGAATTCGGGAGTTGCTGGCCGGCCTAGCCGGGGTAGCGTGCTGGCGGGTGGCCCGTGCCTCCAGGCATGACCAGGCGGCCAAAAGATTGCCGGCTAGAAACGTCCCATTTCGTTGATGGTTAACGACATGGCGGTTATGGCACTCTATGAAGTTTGAGACGCACCGCATTGGCCCTGGCCACCCCAGGGACAGCGACCAAAGCACAGGTAACCATATGACTTAGGGCACACCTTTGTGTTAGGCGTTTCCTGGACACGCCGCCGCTTTCCGCCGCTGCCAAGCTCATGCTCGGCGGTGCTCTCGTGCTCGCTACCGGCAGCAGCTTATACCAAGGATTGCGGTTCCTGACTCGCTGGGGCTTGCCCGACGCGGCGA
>CAXSEG010000209.1:0-8256 GCA_964235545.1 uncultured Acetobacteraceae bacterium | reverse complement strand
CGCGCCAGGAGTTGTAGTGGGCCGGCTCCATCGCCGTAGACCGGGTCACCCAAGACGGGGATGCCCAGCAACGCGCAATGAACACGGACCTGATGCGTACGGCCCGTGCGCGGATGAAGCTCCAGCCAGCTCACGCCATCGCCGCGGCCAAGCACGCGCCAGTCCGTGATGGCGGGCTGGCCAGCGCCGTCGGCCACCATACGCCAGCCGGACGGCATGGTGGACTTGGCGAGCGGTTGGTCCATCCGGCCGCTGTCCTGCGCGGGGCTGCCCTGGACAACGGCCCAGTAGGTCTTGCCCGCCTGCCCATCGGCAAACGCAACTTGCGCGGCAAGCAACGCGGCCTTCCGCAACGCGACCACCAGGCACCCCGCCGTATCCGCATCCAGCCGGTGCGCCAGCCACGGCCCGTCCCGCCGGCGGGACAGCGCCGGGAAGCAGTCCTCCACGCTCGGGCCGCCGCGTGGGCCCGGATGCACCGGCAATCCGGCCGGCTTGTTCAGCACGACGAAGCGCTGGTCCGCGAACAGGATCTCGGGCGGCGTCACGGCGGCGCATTGGACAGCAGCGCCGGGTTCGCCGCCACCCTGGCCACGATGTTGGCCGCCCAAACGAGCAGGAACACCGCCATCAGGCCCCAGACCGCGCCGGACGGCCAGCGCCGCTGCCGCAGGGCGGTGACGGCACTTCCCACGGCGATGATCGCGCATAGCAGCACGCCGCCCGCCAGAACGATGAACATGGCCGCCCTATCGCGCGGCACCCCGCCCGGTGCAAGCCCCGCCTGGCGCACGTTGACACGCGCCCCGGTGCAGCCGAAGCACCCGGCGATGGACGAGGATCGCATCTGCGGCGCGAACGCCGTCGCCGCCCTGTTCGCCCGGCGGCCGGAGGGGGCCAAGCGGCTGTTCTACACGGCGCCGATGAAGGAGTTCGCCGGGCCGCTCTGCGCCGTGATGGCGAAGCAGCGCCGGCCCTACCGGATGCTGGACGAGGCGGAGATCGGCCGCGCGGCCGGCTCCATCCACCATGGCGGGATCGTGGCGGTGGCCGAACTGCGGCGGGTGGACATCATCGACTTCGTGCGCCCGCCCAAGATGCAGCTGCTGGTCGTGCTGGACCGCGTCGGCAACCCGCACAACCTGGGCGCGATCGCCCGCAGCGCCGCGTTCTTCGGGGCGGGCGGGCTGCTGTTCCACGAGGTGCCGGGCCAGGCCTGGCCGGGGGACGCCGCTTACCGGACGGCGGAGGGTGGGCTGGAGTACCTGGAGCTGCACAAGACGCGCAACCTGCCCAAGGCGCTCGCGGCGCTGGAGCCGCATTACCGCACGGTCGCCGCCACGCTCACGCCGGACGCGATGCCGCTGCAGAGCCTGCCGCGGGACCGGCCGGTGGCGCTGGTGCTGGGCAATGAGGAAGTGGGCGTCTCGGTGGCGGCAGCGGAGGCCTGCCGGCGCCGGGTGCGGATCTTGGGGAACGGGCCGGTGCAGAGCCTCAACGTGGCGCAAGCCGCGGCGGTGTTGTTGGCGGCGCTGACCAATCCGATCGCAAGTTAAGAGCAGGGCTCTGCCCTGCACCCGCAAGAGGGCAGTCGTCCTTTTGCCACCTGTTGAAGGGGTCAAGGGGACGACCGTCCCCTTGCGGGGCTCGGGGCAGTGCCCCGATGGAAGGACCTAAACGGTTGCCACCACCCGCCGCCGCCCGATGAGCGCATCCAAGCTGAACGCCCCGGCCCCGAAGGCCAGCACATACAGGAAGCCGCCGGCGATCTCCACGTTCTTGAAGAAGTTGATCAGCATGTTGCGGTCGGCGAAGTTGGTGTGCGCCGCCAACGCGGTCGCGATGCACCACACCGCCAGGATCAGCGCCGAGGCGCGGGTGAACAGGCCGAACAGCAGCGCCAGCCCGACCACCAGTTCCACGAATACGGAGACGGCCCAGGCGGCTTCCGGCATCGGCAGGCCGAGCTTGCCGAAATAGGCCTGCGTCGCGCTGGCCTCCATCAGCTTGCCCCAGCCACCCCAGATGAAAATCGAGCTGAGCAGGACGCGGCCGAGAAGCATCAAACCGTCGGGCATTGGAATTCCTATCCTCGTGCCGTGCGCCGCCAATCGGCCCACGTCGCGCACAACGCTGAAACCAGCATGAGCGCCGCCATCGGCCGCGCCGTGCCGTCTGTCAAGAGGCCGACCGCGGACCCGGCGACCGCCGCCAGCATGAACTGCACCGTGCCCATGATGGCCGACGCGCTGCCTGCATTGGCGGCCTGGCGGGACAGCGCACCGACGGTGGCGTTGGGCAGCACCAGGCCCATCATCGTGGTGCAGAGCATGATCGGCACTACTACGCTCCACAGCCCCAGCCCGCCCGCGAACGCCAGCCCCGTCAGCAGCAGCGTTGCGGCCAGGAAGATGCGCACGCACACGCGCAACGTCCGCCCCATGCCGATGCGGGCGATCAGCCGCGGATTGATCTGCGAGCCGAGGATGAACCCGGCCGAGCACACTCCGACCAACGCCCCGCAGGCCGGGGCCGAAAGCCCGTAATGGCCGATATAGACCGGGGCCGAGCCGCTGATGTAGGCGAACAGCCCGAACATGGCGAACGAGCCGATGGCGGCGTGCACCACGAAGGTCCGTTCCCGCAGGATGGTGCCGTAGCGGCTCAGCAGCCCGGCCAGCCCGAGCCGCACCCGGCGCTCGCGCGGCAGCGTCTCGGGCAGCAGCCGCCAGACCAGCAGCAGCGAAATCACCCCGTGCACCGTGGCGAACCAGAAGATCACGTGCCAGTTGGCGAAGCCCAGGATGGCGCCGCCCAGCCCCGGCGCCAGGATCGGCGCCGCGCCCATGACGAGCATCAGCTGGGACATCATCCGCGACGCTGCCTGCCCCTCCGCCAGGTCCCGCACCACGGCGCGCGGCAGCACCATGCTGGCCGACCCGCCGAAGGCCGCGATGGCGCGCAACGCCGTGAGCACGCCCAGGCTCGGCGCCAGCGCGCAGCCGGCGGAGGCGAGGGTGTAGATGGCGAGCCCGGCCAGCAACGGGCCGCGCCGGCCGAACCGGTCCGAAAGCGTGCCCTGGGTGATCTGCCCCACCGCCAGCCCGGCGAACCAACTGGCCAGCGTGATCTGCGCCGAACCGGAGGCCAGGCCGAACCCGGCCTCGATGGCGGGAAACGCCGGCAGGTACATGTCGGTCGAGAGCGGGCCGGCGGCGGTCAGGAAGCCGAGCAGCAATGGAAGCCGTGTGGAGGTGGCGCGCATGGCCGTTGGAGGTCCGATCTGTGAGGGCAAGGGGCCTGTAGCGCGCGGCAAGCCCCCCAACCCGGCCTCTTCCCGCGGAAGAGGAGGACGATAGTTAACTCGCCTGCGTGCTGACCGCCTGCGTGGTTCGCACGGGGCCGGGTTGCGGCCCACGGATCCAGACCGAGGGCGGCTGCGCCTGCGCCGTGCCATAGATCGAGCAGAACGCCACGTCCGCCGCGTCCCGCCCGGCGCCGATCCGCACCAGGCCGTCCAGCGCCGCCATCCGGGTCGGGTCGAACAGGTACCAGGCACCGCCGCTGGGGCCGTGCAGGTAGGCCTCGAACACGGCGTGGAAATCGGGCGGCTGCAGCTGCCAGGCATACGCGCTGATGTAGCGGGCGGGGATGCCGACCGCCCGGCACAGCGCGATGGCGAGGTGCGCGAAATCCCGGCACACGCCGGCCCGGTCGCCCAGCGTGTCGTACGCGCTGGTGAGTGCGTCGGACGTACCAGGCACGTAGTCCACGTTGTCGCGGATCCAGTTGCAGATCGCGGTCGCGCGCTGGTGCCCGGCCGGCTCGTGGCCGAACTGGCGGTTGGCGAAGCGGCTCAACCGGTCGGACTGGCAATAGCGGCTGGCGTTCAGATACGGCAGCACGTCCATCGGCAGCGACCCGGCGGCGATCTCCGTCACCCCGGTCGGATCGGGCATCAGCGGGTCGAGCGCGATCTCCGCCGTGTAGTCGATCTGGAAGTCGCCCTTAGGCACCAGGAAGCGGACGAAACGGTTGCCGCTCTCCGGCGCCTCGAACCGGTCGGGCGTTCCAAGCGCCGGGCTGGTGGTGAGCGTCTCGCTGCGGATTTGCTGCCGCGGGAAGCGGGCGGCCTCAAGGTTGAACACGAATGGGGTAAGGGTCTCCACGCTGTAGCGCAGCGTGCAGCCGATGGTGAAATCCATGGTGCGGCTCCTTCGGGCAGGCGGTCCGCCCGATAATGCCCAACCTCGCGCAAGCCTGCCATCGTAGGGTGGGACGCGCTTTGGCGTCCCACCTCTTCGTGGCGCCAAGGGTGTAGCTCAGTCCTCGTTCGTCCGCCGGACCAAAATCTCGCGCTTCCCCACATGGTTGGCCGGCGTGATGATCCCCTCTTTCTCCATCTGCTCCACCAGCTTGGCCGCCTTGTTGTAGCCGATCGAGAGGTGGCGCTGGATGAAGGAGGTGCTGCACTTGCCCTCCCGCGCCACGATGGCCACGGCCTGGTCGAACAGGTTCTTCTCCCCGTCGCCGGCCTCGCCCATGCCGCGCAGGCCGGGGTTGCCTTCGTCGTCCGCCTGCTCGGTCACTTCGTCCACGTAGGAAGGCTCGCCCTGGGCGCGGAGGAAAGCCACGACGTCTTCCACCTCGCGGTCGGAGACAAACGGGCCGTGCACCCGGCCGATGCGGCCGCCGCCCTGCATATACAGCATGTCACCCTGGCCCAGCAGCTGCTCCGCCCCCTGCTCGCCCAGGATGGTGCGGCTGTCGAACTTGCTGATCACGGTGAAGGAGATGCGGGTCGGGAAGTTGGCCTTGATGGTGCCGGTGATCACGTCCACCGACGGCCGCTGCGTCGCCATCACCACGTGGATGCCGGCGGCGCGCGCCATCTGCGCCAGGCGCTGCACCGCGGTCTCGATCTCCTTGCCGGCGACCATCATCAGGTCGGCCATCTCGTCGATCACCACCACCAGGAACGGCAGCTTCTCCAGCGCCAGCGGGTGCTCCTCGAAGATCGGCTTGCCGGTCTCGTCGTCGAAGCCGGTCTGCACGCGCCTTGTCACCACCTCGCCGCGGGCATGCGCCTCCTCGACACGGTCGTTGTAGCCGCCGACGTTGCGCACGCCCAACTGGCTCATCGCGCGATAGCGGCGCTCCATTTCGCGCACCGTCCATTTCAGCGCGGTGACGGCCTTGGCGGGCTCGGTGACCACCGGCGCCATCAGATGCGGGATGCCGTCATACACCGACAGCTCGAGCATCTTCGGGTCGATCAGGATAAGCCGGCACTGGTCGGGGCTGAGCCGGTAGAGCAGGCTCAGGATCATCGCGTTGATGCCGACCGACTTGCCGGACCCGGTGGTGCCCGCCACCAACAGATGCGGCATGCGGGCCAGGTCCGCCAGGATCGGTTCGCCGCCGATATCCTTGCCCAGCGCCAAGGCGAGCTTGGCCGGGTGCTTCTCCCACGCCTCGGAACAGAACAGCTCGGACAGGAACACGGTCTCGCGCTTGGCGTTCGGCACCTCGATGCCGATCACGTTTCGGCCGGGCACGGTGGCGATGCGCACGGCGGTGACGCAGAGCGAGCGGGCAACGTCATCCGCCAGGCCGATCACCCGGGCGGCGCGGATACCGGGTGCCGGTTCCAGCTCATAGAGCGTCACGACGGGTCCGGGATGGATGTCCTTGATCACGCCCTGCACGCCGTATTCGTCGAGCACGGATTCGAGCAGCCTCGCATTGGCCTGCAGCGACTCCTCGCTCGGCCCGGTATGGCCGCGCGGGGGGGCGGCGGTCAGCAGCGAGAGCGGCGGCATGCGCCAACCGCCCTGGGCGGTGTCGGGCAGCGGCAGGCTGCTCTGGCGCACCGGCGGCGGCTTGCGGGTGGGCAGGCTGATGCGCGGCCGGGGCATCGGCATGGCAAGGGCAGAGGGTGGCGGCGCAGCCGGAGCGGGTGGCGGGGCCGGGAGGCTCGCCATGGCGGGACGCGGCGCGTCGCGGACGGGCCAAGGCGGATGGTCGGGCTCGCGGTCGAGGTCGCGGTCCGGATCCAGGTCACGGTCGGGGATGGGCTCCGGCTCGCGGGCAGCAGTGCGCAGATCGGCGCGGATCGGTAGCCGAGGTTTGGGCTCTGGCTTGAGCCCAGCCTTGGAAGCGGGGCGGAGGTCCGGAAGCGGGTCGGGCCAGGCCTCCGGCATGGGGTCGCGCATGGGGCGGGGATCGGCCGGGCTCGGGGCGAAGGCGTCGGCCGTGCGGTCGCGGCGGATGGCTGGAACGCGGCGGAACAGGGCGGGCACCTGCCACCGGCGCGGCTGCGCGGCCTTGCTCGCCTTGGCCGCGCGCTGGGCAACCGGGTTGCTCGCGGCCCGGGATGTGGCACGCCGGCCGGCGGACAGGCCGAGGCTGGCCCAGATCAGCAGCGCCGCGGCGAGCAGCGCCACCAGCGCGGACACCCCCGGGCCAAGCGGGCCGAGCACCGCCTGGGCGTAACCGGATGCGGATTGGGCGATCACCGTGCCGATCGCGCCGCCCGGCCCGGCCTCGGACGGCCATCTTACATGGGCCGGAACGGATGCGGCGACGCTGGCCGCGACGGGGAGGGCGGCGAGCGTGCTGGCCAGGCGCGCCGCCAGGCTGCCGATCCCCCGGTGCGAGGCGATACGCCAGGCCCAGGCCAGCACGGCGACCGAGGGAAGGATGGCAGCGATGCCGAAGCTCTGCAGCAGCAGGTCCGCGACGACCGCCCCGGCCGGGCCGGCCAGGTTGGTGGCGGACCGGCTGGTGGCGGTGTTCATCGACGGGTCGAGCGGGTTGTAGCAGGCCAGTGCCACCAGCAGCCCGACCGCCCCCAGCGCCATCGCGACGCCCCCCAACTCCGCCAGGCGGCGGCTGATCAGGGTGCGGATCGCGGGTGAGACGAGGAGTCGTGCCGGGGCGGCGGCGGCCATGCTTCGGAACCGTGCTGGTTGTCGTGGAGTGGGAGTTATAGCTTGGAGCAGCCCATACTAGCACGGGAAAACCGGGGGCCATGCGCGTATCCAGGCTTCCACACCCCTGCCCAGCCCTCGTAGCGTGGGATGCGATTTGGCATCCCACCGACACGCGCAGGAACGTGGGATACCAAGACGCATTCCCCGGCGGCACTAAAACGACGGACCCGTTCTTCCACGGGACCTAAGCGGGTTGTAGCCCGCCGAGCAGCTCGATCTGCCGCGCAATCCGCACCAGCGCGTCCGGCGCGCGGCCGTCTGGCCGGGGTTGGCCCAGCGCACCCCCGGCCGCCATCGCCCGCAACGAGCCGCCGATCCAGGTCCGCCACAGCAGCAGCGCCTCCCGCCCCACCCCGTCGGCGTGGTGCGGGTCCAGTTGCAGCGCGGAGAGCCGGCCGGCCATGCGGCGCAAGGCTGCGTCCGTGACCATCGCGGCCTGCAAGCCCTGCCGCTGGTCCCGCCGGGGTTCGTTCAGCGCGCGGGAAATCGACGTCTCGAGGTTGTTGCTCGCGACACCGGCCGCGCGGCGCGCCCGGTCCACCGCTTCGTCCGTGCCCTGGCCCAGCAGCACGTCCAGCTCCGCCTCCGCAAACGCCGCGTGGGCGGTGACGGCGACGGCCAGCTCGCGCTTCAGCCGGTCCGGCTCCCAGCTCGGCCACAGCACGATGCAGCCGGCCACCGCCAGCAGGCCGCCCGCCACCGTATAGGCCGCCCGGAAGCCGGCGATGACGAACTCGCTGGCACCCGGCCGGCTGAACTCGGTCAGCAGCACCACCATCGGCGTCAGCAGTGCGATGAACATGCCGTAGTTGACCGCCCGCGCGGTGAACGCCAGCACGGCCAGCGGGAACAGCGCGGCTGCGATGGCGAGCGGCGTCGTGCACACCAGGGCCACCACGGCCGCCACCAGCCCGCCCAGCACGGTGCCGCCGATCCGCTCCAGCGCGCGCTGCCAGGTGAGCGCGTAGAACGGCTGCATCGTCAGGATCAGCGTGATGGTCAGCCAGTGCTGGTAGTCGCCCTGCAGCGACAGCGTGAAGCCCAGCGCCGGCCCGGCGACCACGGCGACGCGGAGCGCGTGGCGGAAGGTGGCGGATTGCCAGTTCAGGTTAGCCCGCAGCGGGGTGAGCACCCGGCGGCGCCAGGGTGCGGCGGCCGTCGGGTCGGGCAAGGCGCCGGGTTGCCAATTGGCCGGCGCGGTCAGGGTCGTGGCGATGCGCAGACGCTCGAGGATCGCGTCCGTGACGCCGGCCAGCACGGG
>CAXSEG010000208.1:0-8288 GCA_964235545.1 uncultured Acetobacteraceae bacterium | reverse complement strand
GAAGGTGCCGACGAGCGAGACCGGGATCGCCACGATCGGGATGACCGACGCCCGCCAGGTCTGCAGGAACAGGACCACGACGATGACGACCAGGGCCACCGCCTCCCAGATCGTGGTCAGCACCTCGTGCACGGATTGCGCGATGAAGTCGGTCGGGTTGAACGGGATGTCGTAGCGCAGCCCGGCCGGGAAGTCCTGCGACAGGCCGGCCATCGCCGCCTTCACGCGCTCCGCCGTGGCCAGCGCGTTGCTGCCGGGCTGCTGGTAGATGATGAGCGGCACGGCGGCGCTGCCGTCGAGGTAGCCGCTCGATCCGTAATCCTGCGCGGCCAACTCGACCCGGGCGATGTCGCGTACCCTGGTCGTGCGCCCGGCGGAGTCGGTCTTGACCACGATGTCCTCGAACTGCGCCGGGTCGACCAGGCGGCCCAGTGTCTGCACGTTGAGCTGGAACGCCCCTGGCGACGGCACCGGCGGTTGGTTCAGCAGCCCCGCCGACACCTGGACGTTCTGCGACCGCAGGGCGGCCACCACCTCGCCGGCTGTCAGGTTGCGGGCGGCGACCTTCTCCGGGTCCAGCCAGATCCGCATCGCATAGTCCCGCGCGCCGACCACGTTTACGTCGCCCACGCCGTCGATGCGGGCCAGCACGTCTTTCACCTGCAGCGTGGCGTAGTTGGAGATGTAGAGCTGGTCGCGCGAGCCGTCCGGGGAGGACAGCGTGATCAGCATCATCAGGTCGGGCGAGGCCTTCTTCACCGTCACGCCCAGCCGCTGCACCGCGTCCGGCAGGCGGGGCTGCGCGATGGCCACCCGGTTCTGCGTGAGCACCTGCGCGGTGTCGAGGTTGGTGCCCAGCTTGAACGTGACGGTGAGCGTCAGCCGTCCATCGCCGGTCGCCTGGCTGCTGATGTAAAGCATGTTCTCAACGCCGTTGATCTGCTGCTCGAGCGGAGTCGCCACCGTCTCGCTGACGACCTCGGCCGAGGCGCCGGGATAGGTCGCGCTGATCTGGATCGTCGGCGGCGCGATCTCCGGGAACTGCGACACCGGCAGCGTGAGGTAGGCGACGCCGCCGACGATGGTGATGAGCAGGCTCACCACGGTCGCAAAGATCGGGTGGTCGATGAAGAAATGGGTGAGCTTCATGGCGGCGGGCTCCGGCTCAGCTCTGGGGGGACCTGATCTCGCCGGAAACCGGCGTCACGACGGCGCCAGGCCGCGCGCGGATGAGCCCGTCGATGATCACGCGATCGGACGCCTCGATCCCGGACCGCACCACGCGCAAGCCGTCCACCAGCGGACCGACCTCCACCGGCTTCAGCGTCACGCGATCATCGGCGGTCACCGTCATGACGACCTTCCGCGACTGGTCGGTCGTCACGGCAGCATCCGGCACCAGCAGCGCCGGATGCGGGTCGGAGAGCGGGACGCGCAGCCGCCCGAACTGCCCCGGTGTCAGCGCCTGCCCGGGGTTCGCAAAGGTGGCGCGGATGTGGATCGTGCCTGACCCGCGGTCGACCTGGTTGTCCAGGAAGTCGAGGCGGCCGTGTCGCGTCCAGCCCTTCTCGCCGCCTACCTGGACGTCCACCGTCTGGCCGCCATTCCGTGCCAGCGTATTGCGGCGGTCGGCCGCGGCGCCCTGGTACAGGATGTAGTCGGCCTCGCTCATGTCGAACCCGAACCAGATGGGGTCGACCGCCACAATCGTCGCCATCAGGGTGGGCGAGGCGATGGCGTTCCCACCGCTGACCAGGTTGCCGACCGACACCTGATGCGCCCCGATCCGGCCCGTGACCGGGGCGGTGACGCGGCTGAACTCGAGGTCCAGCTCGGCTGACCGTATCTCGGCCCGAGCGGTCGAGACGGCGGCAACGGCCGATTGCATCTGGACCACGCGCTGATCCTGGACGCTTGCGGCGATGTAGTCGCCCGCACGGAGGGAGTTGCCCCGGGCGACATCCCTGGTCGTCTGGTTGAGCTGGGCTTCGGCGGTCGTCGCTTGCGCCTGGGCCTTTTGCAGCGCGATCTCGTAGGGCCGGGGATCGATGGTGAACAGCCGGTCACCCTTGTTGACCATCTGCCCATCGCCAAAAAGTTGCTCGGTCAGGTAGCCGCCAACCCGCGGCCGGATTTCCACCACGGCAATGGCGGAGAACTGGCCGGTGAACTCCCGGTATTCCGTGATGGTCCGCTGCACCGGCGCACTCACCAACACCTGTGGCGTGGCTGGCTGGGCACGGGCCGGCGTGGCCATCAGCAGGATGGCAGGCGCCAAGCAGCAGGCCGCGTAGCGGGACTTCATGACTGATCCCCTAGCCCGGCGGCCTGCAGCAGCGGCCAGGGGTCTTTCTCGGCGGCGGTCCGACCCATGCCGACGGCATTCAGCGTTCCAAACGCGACCGAACCGCAGGCCACCATGACGAGCACAGCGGTCATGCTCCCGCCGTGCCGGGCCAGGATCCAACTTCCGCCGGCCGCTACCAGAAGACGCACCAGGCTGCCCATGACGGGCCAGAACATCCGGCTGCGCCCTTGGCAGGCGAAATACAGCATCAAGCCAAGACCGACGGCACCGTAACTCGGGGCCACCACCCGCAGGTATTGGACACCTGCATCCAAGACTGCCGGGTCAGCGGTGAACAATCCGACCCACGTTTGCGGGAAGAGGGCGGCAAGGACGCCGACTCCCTCCGTCACCGCCGTCGCGAGCAGGGCGGCGACCCACGCCACCCGCCGCGCACGGTCGAATTGCGCCACGCCGATGCTGGCACCGACCATCGGAACGACGGCGCTGCCCAAACCGAACAGGGGCGGGATCAGCAGCCAGTCAAGCCGGGATGCGATGCCGTAGCCAGCCAGCGCTTCGACGCCGAACAGGCCGAATGTGGCCGTGACCAACAAGATGGTCATGTTCCCCATGAGCGAGCCCAAGGCGGACACCGAGCCCACGCCCAATATCGACTGGAACGTGGCCCAGCGGAGCGGCGCCGCCCGCAGCACGAGCGCTTCCCGGCCGCTGAGGAGATGCCGGAGCAGCACAGCCAGCGACACGGTCACGTAGAGGCAGACAGCAAACCCGGCGCCGGCCACGCCCATGCGCGGGAATGGGCCGAGGCCGAAGATGAACGCGGGCGACAGCGGGATTAGCACGGCCGCGCCCACCAGCGTCGTCAGCGCGGGGAGCGCGACCTCGCCGGCGCCCCGCATCGCAGCCGTGAGCAGATTGAGCGCCCAGATCGGAATCGATCCCGCGAAGATGCAGCCTGAATAGAGCAGCGCCGCCGCCAACGCCGGCCCTGTGCCGCCCATTGCGTGGTACAGGGCCGGGCCGCCGAGCAGCGCGCCGGCCGTGCAGAGCAAACCGAAGATGACGGCCAGAACGAGAGCGTGCGTCACGAGCGCATCCGCTTCTGCCTGCCGGCCAGAGCCGACAGCCCGCGCCACCGCCGAAGACACGCCGCCGCCGATACCGCCGTTGCTGATCGCCGTCATGAGCGACAGCCCCGGAAACACCAGGGCCACGCCTGCCAGCGCCTGCGTACCCAGGAAGCCCGTCCAATAGGTCTCAGCGACCCCAACCAGCGTCTGCGCCAGCAACACGCCGATCGTGGGCAGGCCGAGCCGCAGCAAGGTGGGCAGCACCGGCCCGTGCAGGATGAGGTGCCGCTTCCTATCCCACAGGGCGCCTGGCTCCGGGACCGGACGCGTCACGATCGTCTGAGCCTGGCTTGCTGACAGCGGCAGGGAGCCGCATGGCCGAGGCAGCACCCAAGGGACCGATATCGGCGCTTCTGAAGAGATCATGGCGTGTCTCGTTTGCTTGGCGGCAAGTTGCGGGCCGAGTTTTGCGGGGCGTAACGGGCCTTTGCCGGTGGGGTCCGTCGCGGACGCACCACCTGGGCCGACCATCAATCGATCTTCTTGGCAGCTTCTGTGGAACGACGGGCTTCGTGGCGGAGCAATTGGTCCAGCATGGTGCTGAACGCCGCCTTCCCCTCGTCGCCCAAGTCACCGAAGAAGGCTTCCTGTTCTGTGAATACCAGCGTCGAGGCATGCCTAACGAGTTCAAGGCCTGCTGGCGTTAAGGCGACACTGTTGGCGCGGGGGTCGTCCGGGTGAACGCCACGCACAATCAGGTCCTTGCTCTCGAGTGTACGCACGACGTTGCTGACGGTCATGCGGTCGATGTGCAGGTCGTCCGCCAGTTGGGACTGCGACCGCAGCAGACCGGTTATCGACTCGTGCTCCAACGCCCGCAGGAGGAAGAACTGCATGTGGGTCAAGCCGGTTGGCGCCATGGCGGCCTCCGCACGCCGCGTCCAGGCGTGACGGAGCATCCATAGGCGGTAGCCAAACGAACGGTTCGGGAGAAGATCGTCGCCTTGAAGCGGAACTGGTGAATCATCCATATGCATATGATATGTTCACTTACAATCTCGTCAAGGTCGCTGAATCAAATCGATCGCGACCGTTGTGAGCGCGTGAGAAGCTAGCCGGACGGGGCCGCATCGGTTTTGGCCCGCAGTGGATCCCAACCCAACATCTCCGTCACCGGCCACCATTTTGGACCTGTTGAGATTAAGTCTGGTGCGTATGACGCCTCGTCCGTCAAACGATCGCTCAGCGGACGGTGCAGGCGCCGCTTAGCAGGCTCCTAGAGCCAAGCAGAACAGTGTCCCACAGAGCTAGTACGACAAAAATGTCAATGAAGGGAGGACGAGCGTTACACATTCAAACATGACGATGATCCTGATTGGCTACGCCCGCTGCCCGACCGACAAGCAGTATCTCGCCGCCCAGAAGGCCGCCTTGACGGAGCTGGGTGCATTCTCCGATCGCATCTACACCGATCACGGACTGACCGGCACCAACCGGTCCAGACCTGGCCTCGACCAAGCGCTTGCCGCCGTCCGTACGGGCGACACGCTCGTCGTGCCCAAGCTCGACAGACTGGCGCGCTCGGTTCCGGATACCCGGTTCATCGCCGATGGCCTCGTTGCGCGCGGCATCAGACTGGTCCTGGGGGCGAGCGTCTATGACCCTGCCGACCAGACAGGGAAGATGTTCTTCAACATTCTTGCCACCTTTGCCGAGTTCGAATCCGACCTGATCCGGCTGTGAACCCGCGAGGGCATGGCCATCGCGGGTTCACGGGGCAAGCTGCGCGGCAAGCCGCCCAAGCTCTCCGACAAGCAGCAAAAGGAGTTGCGCCGAATGCACGACACCGGCGACTACTCGATCAGCGACCTTGCCGAGCTGTTCTCCATCTCTCGCCCAACCGTCTATCGCACGCTCGCCCGCCAAGCTTGCGAAGCAACGAAGGCCATGTGAAATTTTGGCCTGTGCCACATCATTTCGTTTACGATAGAAGACTAGGCAAGTTCACTGTGAATATTGCCGTTTAACGATATAGGTTGTTCGTGCTGTATCTAACTCACGTCGTCCATGTCTTGCTCGTCTCAATCACTATATTAATACTTTTCCCGACGCAGATGGTGGTAGCAGCGCCATCGCCGCAGAGCGCCCCTTCAGCCATTCCCATGACGGCAACGGTGACGCATCATGTCGCTGTCATCGGTGGCCACTCGATCCGGTATACGGCAACCGCGGGAACAATCGAGGTGACCGGCTTCGGTGGGCAATCCCGCGCAAGCCTGTTCTACATCGCCTACACGGTGGACAGGCAAGGCGAGGATGCGCCGCGTCCGCTGACCTTCGCCTACAACGGCGGACCCGGCGGCTCGTCGGCACTGGTGCACATGGCCGCGTTCGGCCCGCGGACACTCCGCATGGCCGACGCCGCCGATCCGCCGCCTTCGCCACGCACGATCATCGACAACCCCGACAGCCTGCTCGACGTCAGCGATCTCGTGTTCGTCGACCCCGTCGGCTCTGGCTACAGCCGGCTCCTGCCGGACGCGAAAGCCGACGACTTCTACGGCGTGGCGCAGGACGCGCATGTCACCGCACAGTTCATCAGACGCTACATCGATCAGAACGATCGCTGGAGTTCGGCCAAGTACCTGGCGGGCGAGAGCTACGGCACGCTGCGCTCAGCCGTCACTGCCAGGCTGCTGCAGCAGGACGGCATCGCCCTGGCGGGCATCGTGCTGATGTCGACCATCCTCGACAACACGACGCTGTTCCCGCAGGCCGGCAACGACGAGCCCTACTGGCTGTTCCTGCCGAGCGAAGCCGCGGTCGCCGCCTACCACCACCGGATCGCGACACCGCCCGACCTGGACGGTCTCCTGCGGGAGGTGCGGGCCTTCGCGGGTGGGCCCTACCTGACGGCGCTCGCCCAGGGATCGGCGCTGCCCCAGGCTCAGCGTGCGGACGTCGCCGAAACGCTGCATCAATACACCGGCCTGCCGACCGACCAGATCCTGCGGGCCGGCCTCCGCGTCACGCCCGACGAGTTCGCCAGGACGCTGCTAGCCGACCAGAGCCAGGTCGTCGCCCGCGCCGACGGGCGCTTCCACGCGCCGCTCGCGCAACCTGCCGGGGACGCGGGCCCAGCGAGCGATCCGGCGTACGACGCGATCCTCCCCGCCTTCGCGGCAGCCTTGAACACCTACCTGCGCGACGAGATCGGCTATGTCACCATCGACCGCTATGTCATCCTCGACCCAGGTATCGCCGACGCATGGCAATGGGCGCCGACCAGCCGGGGCAGCCCCACCGCGCTGAGCGTCGGCTACGATCTGCGCGACACCATGATCGCGAACCCCGACCTGCGCGTCTTCTCGGTCAACGGCGTGTACGATCTAACCTCGCCGTTCTTGGCGAGCGAGTACACGCTGAGCCACCTGGGCCTGCCCCCGGACCGGCAGGGCAACATCAGCTATGGCTACTACCCGTCCGGGCACATGGTCTACATCAACGGGGCCGCTCGCGCTCTGCTCAAGCGCGACCTGAGGTCGTTCTACGAACAAAAGTTCTAACTTGAGATAGCGTTGACCATCTGGCACTCGGCGCTTTGTCCTGATGGTGTCTGCGGATGGGCTGTGCTGCAAACGGTGCCGGAGCTCGGATTACACTCGGAGCGGGGTGGTGCGTGGCCACAAGCGCTACCGCTGCCGGACGTGTGGTTGCCACTTCACCGACACCCCTTTGCGAGGCAAGCCGCCTGCCATGAAGGCTCTGGCGGTGCTGCTGTATGGCATGGGCGGCATGAGCTTCAGCATGATCAGCCGTGTGCTGGGGGTGAGCGACGTCGCCGTGCTGAAGTAGGTGCGTGCCGAGGCCGCCACCTTGCCGAAGCCAGAGGTTAGCTCGTCAGTGGTCGCGGTGGAGGTGGACGACATGTGGCACCTCATCAAAGAAAATCTGCCAAACTTTCCGTCTGGCGTGCCTATGACGTGGATCAGCGGCGAACCGTGGCCTGGGTGCTGGGTGGGCATGATGATGCGACCTGCCGCCATCTCCTCGACAAGGTCGGAGTGAGCGGCAGGACGTTCGTCACCGACGACTGGGAGGGCACCTACCGGATGATCCCGGAGGTGTCGCTGTTCACCGGCAAGGACCTGACGTTCCCGATCGAGCAGGACAACAGCCACATCCGGCACTGTCTGGCGCACTTGCGGCGCCGCACCAAGGTGGTCTCCAGGTGCCGCACAATGGTAGACCTGTCGTTGCGGCTGCCGCACCACCTGCAGCAGCCCGCAGCCTTCGCGGGCTGCGCCCAAAGATTTGTAACTATCTTTAGTTAGAACTTTCCCAACAAGTTGACGGTGCCTGCTGGATCACCTCGCGCGGGTAGCGGAAGCCACGATAGGGATTGGAGGCAATCGTCATGCCCGGAGGCTCCCATGCCCGGTCGGGGACGCCAACCTGACATCACCGTTTTGAACCCCGTCACTGCCTCCACAGCACGGAAAGCGACGCGACGCCGCAAAATCAACTCTGTCGCTCGGCCCTCCACATACGGGGACTGACCCCCACCAGCTTCTTGAATGAAGTAGCGAAGCTGGTCGACTGTTCGAAACCACATTCAAGCGCGATCTGAGTGATTGATAGCCGCGTCGTCTCCAGCAGGCGACGCGCCCGCTCCATCCGGAGATCTTGAAGGTATTGGTGAGGCGGCATGCCCGTCGCGGCGCGGAACGCCCGCCCGAAATGGGTTGGGCTGAGCCCCGCGATACTCGCCATCTCCTTGAGCGTCGGGGCGCGGAAGGCTTCGCCGCGCACGTACTCCAGCACGCGCCGAATCCTGGCAGGCGCTGTTCGGAGAGGGTTTGGTGGCGCCGGTCGGCCGAGCGTGGAATGCCCCCTCAAAATTGTGA
>CAXSEG010000207.1:0-8341 GCA_964235545.1 uncultured Acetobacteraceae bacterium | reverse complement strand
ACCAGCACCACGATGTAGATCATCACGTCCTTCACGAACGCGATCAGCGCCGGCGCGCGCAGCCCGGCGGAGTAGGTGTAGAACGCCAGGATCAGGAAGGCGACGATCAGCGGAATCTCACCGTTCAGGCCGAGGGCCTTGATCACGACCTCCATCCCGATCAGTTGCAGGGCGATGTACGGCATGGTGGCGAGCACGCCGGTGATGGCGATGGCCAGTTCCAGCGGGCGGGACCGGTAGCGCGCGAGCACCACGTCCGCCGCCGTCACGTGCCCGGCGCGTGCTGCCACGGCCCATAGCTTCGGCATGACGGCGAACACGATCGGGTAGACGATGATGGTGTAGGGCAACGCAAAGAAGCCGTAGGCGCCGACGGCATACACCAGGGCCGGCACGGCGATCACCGTATAGGCGGTGTAGAAGTCCCCGCCGACCAGGAACCAGGTGATCCAGGTGCCGAATTGGCGCCCGCCCAGGCCCCACTCGTCGATATGGGCCAGCGTCTTGGGCTTGCGCCAGCGCGCGGCGACGAAGCCCATCACCGACACCAGCACGAAGAAGAAGGCGAAGACGGCGAAGGCCGACCAGTCGAACGTGTCGGCGATCATGCGTCGTTGCCCCGGCGGGCGGCGCGCCAGACGATGAACGTCAGCAGCGAGCTGATCGGCACCCAGGCGAGCTGATACCAGTAGAAGAACGGGAATCCGAACAGCGACGGCTCCGTGCCATTATAGAACGGCACCCAGAGCAGCCCGATGAAGGGCAGCAGAAGCAGGACGGCCACGGATACGGTTCCCCAACGCCGCACATCGTTTCGTGCGGTAACTGAAGGCTTCCTACCGGCAGTGCGGCACTCCGGCAAGCCAGTGATTTCTTGCAGCTAGGCCCCTTTCCCTGCGCTCCGACAGTTTGGTAAGCAGGCGCTCCCCTGCCACAAACCAATCCACTGACGAGCGGGCACCCTGGCCTGCCGCAAACTGGGACAACCGCCCTCATGCACGCCAGACGCCTTGCCCTCCCCTGGATGGCCGCTCCTGCCTTCGCCCTCGCCCTCTCCGCCTGCACCCCCCAACCGGGGCCGTCGGCAAGCAGCCGCCACCCGACCTATTCCGTTGACCTGGCTGGCAAGGCCGCCTCCTGCACCGCGCCGGACGTGCAGTTGACCCAGGGGCAGGCCGCCACGGGCACAATCTCGACCGGCGGCGGCGGCTGGTGTGGCATCGCGGTGACGCTGGGCGGCGATGCACTCACCGCGGGCTTGCTGACGCAAGCGCCGCGCGCCGGGCAGGTGTATGTCCACACCGTGGGTGATGTGACCCGCGTCGACTACACACCCACGGGGACCCCGACGGCGGACGCGTTCGCGGTGCAATTCTTACCAGGAGACGAGACGATGCGCGTGACGGTGAGCGGTGCCACTCCGGCGGCGGTGCGCAAGTGATGGCCCGGCGCGCGGCGAGCCTGCTGATGGCGGGTGCGATGATGACGGGCCTGGCATCCGGCGCGCAGGCCCATTGCACATCGGCCTCCGACCAGTCGGCCTTCGACGTCGCGGCGCTCAAGAGCGAACTCAGCGTGCTGGCCGTCGCCTGCGAGGACGACAAGGAATACAACGCCTTCATCGTGCGTGACCGCGGCGAGCTGGTGCGCGAGGACGGCGTGGTGAATGCCTGGTTCAAGCGCAGCTATGGCCATACCGCGCAGGCCAGATACGACAGCTACATCACGCTGCAGGCCAACGAGCAAAGCGTCTCGGGCCAGCACGAAGGCAGCGATTTCTGCCCCCGCCACAAGCAGGTTTTCGACGAGGTGATGGCTGTGCCGGTGGCATCCCTGCCGCAATATGCGGCGGCGAAGAACCTGTTCCCCATCGACCTGGCCTGCACCTCGATCAGCGAAACCGCGGCGACTGCCGCAGCCAAGGGCAGCCGTACGACCACCCGCCGGACGACGGTGAAGAAGTAGGTTCGCCTGCCTGAAGTCCTCGCCCTCTCCCTCTTTTGGGAGAGGGGCGAGGTGAGGGAGCGAGGGATCCCGCAAAAGCTGGATCGTAGGTACGCGTCCGGCCCTCACCCGGACCTCTCCCGTGAAGGACGAGAGAGGGAGACACTGAACGGCGCAAACCCACCTACATCATGCTACCCGCGTCCGCCGCCTTCGTCCTGACCTTCGTCACCACCTTCTGCAACGGCACCACCGCCGGCCTGCGGCCGCTCAGCTCGTCGCCGGCATCGCGCTGCAGCCTCGAGCAGGTCGGCGAGGCCGCCAGTGACACCAGGGCCACCACCAGGAACGCCGCGCTGAAATCCGGCAGCAGCGGCTGCGCGTGTCCGGTGATCGCCAGCGAGGCAGCCAGGGCCGCTGCCGCCGTGCAGATGCCGAGCGTCAGCATGAGCTGCTGGAACGTCGTGTAGAAGCTCGTCGCCGAACTCATCTGCGCCCGGTCGATCTCGGCATAGGCGATGGTGTTGTAGGCGGTAAATTGCAGCGACTGGAAGAAGCCCCCCGTCAGCAGCACGGCATACATCGCCGCCACCGGCCAGGACGGGCGGAAGCAGGCGATCGCCGCCAGGAACACCGTCGACGTCAGCCCGTTCCAGATCATCACCTGCCGGAACCCCCAGCGCCGCAGCACCGGCCTGGCCGCGCTCTTCATCAGCAGCGACCCGGCGCTACTGGCGAAGGTGATCAGCCCCGATTGCAGCGCCGACATGCCAAACCCCAACTGGAGCATCATCGGCAGCAGGAACGGCACCGCCCCGGCCGAGATGCGCGTCAACCCGCCGCCGATCACCGACAGGCCGAAGGTCGGCACCCGCATCAACGAAAAATCCAGCACCGGCTGCAGATGGCGGCGGCTATGGCGGAGATACAGCCAGCCGGCCACCACTCCCGCCGCCACGATCGCCGCCGTGACCGGCAGGGACACCGCCCCGCGGCTCGCGAGTTCCAGCCCGAACATCAGGCAGGACAGCGAGATGCCAGACAGCAGCAGCCCCCAGCCGTCGAAATCGACGCGGCCCTGCTCCTTGATGTCGCGGATATACAGCGTCGCCAGCACCATCCCGAGTGCCCCGATCGGGACGTTGATGTAGAAGATCCAGCGCCAGGTCAGCGCGCTGACGATGAACCCGCCGACCGGCGGCCCCAGGATCGGCCCGATCATCGCCGGCACCATCAGCCACGTCATCGCCGACACCAGCTCGCTCCGCTCCACCGAGCGCAGGATCACCAGCCGCCCCACAGGCACCATCATCGCCCCGCCCATCCCCTGCAGCACGCGGGCGCCGACCAGCTCCGTCAGGCTGTCCGACAGGCCGCACAGGATGGAGCCAAGTGTGAACAAGGCGATGGCGGCACGGAACACGGTGCGGGTGCCGAACCGGTCCGCCACCTTGCCGCTGGCCGGGATGAACACCGCCAGGCTCAGCAGGTAGGCAGTGAGCGCCACGTTCATCTGCAGCGGGTCGACGTGGAAGCTGCGGGCCATGGTGGGAAGCGCCGTGGCGAGCACCGTGCCGTCCAGCTGCTCCATGAACATGGCACTGGCCACCACCAGCGCCGTGAACCGGACCGACACGTGGGACAGGCGCTCCCGCGAGCGGACCCGGGCGTTGTAGCGGGACCGCGCCCGCTTGCGGATCAGACGCCGGTTCTGGGCGTTGAACACATCGGTCAGGATTTCACGCATAGGCATCACGTGGTATCGCGCGATCCTGGCCGGGCGGAAACCCGGAGACAGCGCATGGCGGATCGTCGGCGGGCGCGCTATGCGGTGGCGTGATGACGCGGCACTTCCTCCTGGTGGCGGCCAGCGGCCTCGGCGTGAGTCTCGTGCTTGCCGCCGCCTTGCTGGAGCGCGGGCCGGGTCCGCCCGAGCTGCCGCCGCTCGCCTGCCCCGCCTTGGCGCCCCGCATCGCCACGACCGACCGGATCGAGCTGACCCATGCCGGGCAGACCCTGTGGCTCGAACGCCGGGGCATGGTGTGGGGCCTGGCCCGGCAAGGCGGCTACCCCGCCCAACCTGGCCGGGCCGACGCGCTGATCCAGGGGCTGCTGAGCCTGCGGATCGTGAAGCCGGCGCCGGGCACGCTCGATGCGCTGGGCTTGGCCGATCCGTTCCAGCCGAGCCCGGCTGGCGGGACCTTCGTGCGCTTGCTCGCCACCTCCGGCGCCGTGCTGTGCACGGTGATCACGGGGCCGAACAAGGCGGTGCGCCGGCCGGCCGATACCATGGGCTCGCTGGCAGATGCCCAGTTGGCGGATCCGCCGGACATGGACAACTGGAGCCAGCACGCCCTGCCCCCGCTCGACACTGCGCGGCTTCGGGCCGTGCTGGCGGATGGCGGCCTGGGCAGCGCCGCCGTGGAGACCATGCTGGCCGCCTTGCCCTTCACCGATGTGCGCCCCCGGCCCCAGATCCATCCCACGCCGATGCGGACGATCGAGCTGGCACTGACCGACGGGACGGCGGTGCTGGCGGTGGGGATGGAGGCGGGGCAGCCCTGGCTCTCGGTGTCGGGCACGTCACCCTGGGCCATCCCGCTCGCCCCCTTCGCCTTCGCCCTGCCGCCGGACAGCCCCTTGGCCGCCGCCTCGTGAGCCGGGAATACCCCGAGCGCCCGCTGGTCGGCATCGGCACGGTCATGCTGCGGCCCGGCGGCGTGCTTTTGGTCCGCCGCGCCCGCCCGCCCGCCCTGGGGCAATGGAGCATCCCAGGCGGAGCACAGGAGTTGGGCGAGACTGCCGAAGCGGCCGCCCGGCGCGAACTGCTGGAGGAGACGGGATTGGCCGCCGGGATCCTTACGCTGGTGGCCAACGTGGACAGCATCTA
Organism: uncultured Acetobacteraceae bacterium; assembly: GCA_964235545.1. GTDB lineage: Bacteria > Pseudomonadota > Alphaproteobacteria > Acetobacterales > Acetobacteraceae > LMUY01. Next base: position 3,507 of record CAXSEG010000207.1, on the reverse strand, counting down.
CCGGGACGCCACCGGCCGCATCCAATACCATTACACGATCCTGGACTTCGCGACGGCCTGGCAAGGCGGCGAGCCAGTCGCAGGCAGCGACGTCAGCGACGCCGCGTTCTTCGCATTCAGCGAGCTAGAGGGGTTGGGGTTGTGGAGCGAAGCCTACCGGGTCATCGACGCAGCCCGAATGCTGCTCGGACTGTAACTCGTCCCAGCGTTGGCCACGCAGCCTTGAAAAACCACCGTCACTGCAAGGCCGCTTGGCCGAAGCAATCCAAGGCCACGAGACAGACAGCGCACCCGCGTCCTGTCTTCCTTCGCCACGAAGGGTGGCTCGCAATGACGGCGCGGGCACGTGGTTTCGGCAGGGTGTCCGCCTAGCTACGCCGCCGCCGCGATGTCGGCGCTTTCTGCGTGCTCGCCGCCGTCATCGCGCCGCCTGCGAACAGCAGCCCGGCCGCTGCCGGAACCAGCCAAGCCGGCCGCTCCATCAACGCCCGCACCGGGTGGTCCCACAACCATCCCGACACGTGGCCCCGGATCCAGGCCTCCAGCGCCGTAACCTTCAGGTGGTCGAGCGAAGCCAGTGCCTCCCCCAAGGACATGTCCTGCGGCCCGAGCGTTCCCGCGGCGACGGCACCGACCAACATCGCGGCGGCGACCACGGCGAACACCTTGGCGAGCATCATGCGAACAGCCGATCGGACGTCTTGTCCGCGTACATCCCGGCCACCCATTGGCCGTAGCCGTTCCAGATCTGCGTCGGCACCCGCTCGCCCGAGCCAAGTAGCCGCTCGGTCGCCTGGCTCCAGCGCGGATGCGGCACGTCGGGGTTCACGTTGGCCCAGAACCCGTATTCGGACGGCTGCAGCGCGTGCCAGAACGTCTCCGGCTGCTGATCGGTGAAGGTAAACTTCACGATCGACTTGCCCGACTTGAAGCCGTACTTCCAAGGAATGTGCATCCGGATCGGCGCCCCGTCCTGCTTCGGCAGGTCATGGCCATACATCCCCGTGACCATGAATGCGAGGTCGTTGTTCGCCTCCTGCATGGTAATGCCCTCGACATACGGCCAGGTATAGTAGCTCGTTCGCACGCCGGGCATCACTTTCGGCAACACGGCCGTCTCGATCACCATGTATTTCGCCGAGGCCGTCGGCTCCGCCACCTTCAGCAGCTGGCTGACCGGGAAACCGGTCCACGGCACCGTCATCGCCCAGGTCTCGACGCAGCGGTGGCGGTAGACGCGATCCTCGACCTGCACTTGCCTGAGCAAGTCCGCCACGTCCATCGTGCGCGGCTTGCTGACCATCCCGGCAAATTCGATCTGCCAAGGGGAGACCGGCAGCCGCTGCGCCGCCCGGGAGATCGACTTGTCGTCGCCGAACTCGTAGTAGTTGTTGTAGGTCGTCGCATCGGTTTCGGCCGTAACAGCGCGGCCCGGGGGGTATGTCGGGTTCGCAGCGGCGCGTGCCGGCAACGCCCCGCCGATCAAAAGCCCTGCCGCCCCGGCCATGGCCGCACGCCGCCCGGTCACCAGATGCTCCGGCGTCACAAGCCGTTCAGGTAACTCCCATCCGCGGCGCCGATGTATGAACATGAGACATTCCTCGCTCTACGCGAACGATTTTTGATATGGGCAGCTACGCGGTTACGCATAGTGGCCCGCCGGCACCGGTTTCGTAAAGCACTGTGCTTCTTACGTCTGTGCCATGCATGGCATGTGGCGGCGGGATCCGCTAGCGTTCAGCCAGCCGCCCGTGTTTGCAGGAGTTGCACCCCCGTGCCCATGCCGTTGCGACTCGCCGTGTTCGCCCTTGCCGCCCTGCCGCTTTGCGGATGCCAGACAGTGTTCGATGCCGTCGGCGTGACAATGCCGCTCTCCGCCGGCGAGACGCGCGTCTACAACGGCAGCTATCAGGGCTACATCCGCCCGGTCGCCGCGAACGGTCCTGGCTGCCCGGTGGAACGCGGCGAGAAGGTCATTATGGTGGGGGACGGCGTGCTCTGGTACGCCTACAGCCCGATCACTTATTTCACTTCACCCGTCGGCTATGATGGGATGATCGACGCCACGTCCGGCAATACGCACATGACCGGCCTCATCAAGGGCGACCATTTGAGTGCCGTTGTGAAGTCCCCGACCTGCGAGGCCCGGATCAGCATGGACTACGTATACAACCACTGAAGCCGCCTTGCTTGCGGTCAGTTCATCCGGCAACCGGCAGGACAGGGCCGTCAGCGGCAAGTGGAGCGTGACTTGACGCGGCTGCGCGGCAGCCACGGCGAATTAGGCGGCCTCCGCCCGGATCGCGTCCGACAGGGTCTCGACGATGCGGTCCACATGCGCTTCCTCGATCACCAGCGGCGGTGAGAGCGCCACGATATCCCCGGTGGTCCGTACCAGCAGCCCCGCGTCGAAGCACCGCCCGAACACGCTTACCGCCCGGTTCGTGGGCTTTCCTGGCCGCGGCGCCAGTTCGATGCCCGCTATCAGGCCGCTGTCGCGGATGTCGATTACGTTCGGCAGCCCGCGCAGCGAGTGCACCGCGCGCTGCCAATACGGCTCCAGCGCCAGCGCGCGGCCCGGCAGGTCCTCCGCGCGGTGCAGGTCCATAGAGGCGATGGCCGCGGCCGAGGCCAGCGGGTGGCCGGAATAGGTGTAGCCGTGGAACAGCTCGATCCCCTCTGGCGCGCCGTGTACGATCGCGTCGTAGATGCCGTTGCGGACCGCCACCGCCCCCATCGGCACCGCGGCGTTGGTCAGGCCCTTGGCCATCGTCATGATGTCCGGCACCACGCCCAGCCGCTCGGACCCGAAATTGGCGCCCAGCCGGCCGAACCCGGTGATCACCTCGTCATAGATCAGCAGGATGCCGTGCTTGGTGCAGATGTCCCGCAGCCGCTGCAGGTAGCCGGCCGGCGGCGGCAGCACCCCCGTCGACCCGGCGACCGGCTCCACCATCACCGCCGCGATCGTCTCGGCACCGTGCAGCGCCACCAGGTTCTCCAGCACGTCCGCCCGCTCCGCTCCATGCTCCGGCAGGCCCTGGCTGAAGGCGTTGCGCTCCATGTCCAGCGTGTGCGGCAGGTGGTCCACGTAGGGCAGCATGGCGCCGAACTGCTTGCGGTTGGTGCCGATGCCGCCGACGGACATGCCGCCGAACCCCACGCCGTGGTAGCCGCGCTCCCGCCCGATCAGCCGCACCCGCGCCGCCTCGCCCCGGGCCCGGTGGTAGGCCAGCGCGATCTTCAGCGCCGTATCGGCACTCTCGGAGCCGGAGTTGGTGAAGAAGACCTTGTCCATGCCCTCGGGCGTGATCTCGGCCAGGCGCGCGGCGGCCTGGAAGGCGATCGGGTGGCCCATCTGGAAGGTCGGCGCGAAATCCATCACCGCAGCCTGGCGCTGGATCGCCTCCACGATCTCCCGACGCCCGTGCCCGGCGTTGCAGCACCACAGGCCGGCAGATGATGACCCAGCAGGCAGTGGACCAGGAACAGCCGCCGCTCGTCCGG
>CAXSEG010000206.1:0-8373 GCA_964235545.1 uncultured Acetobacteraceae bacterium | reverse complement strand
CGATCTCCTCGCCGCTGGCCAAGGCGCTGATTAACAAGAAGGTGGGGGACACCATCTCCGTCCCCGCACCCGGCGGCGACCGCACGTACGAGATCCTGTCCGTCACTTTCGGCTGACCCGCCAATCGTTTCCCTCTCCCAGCTTTGGGAGAGGGCCGGGTGAGGGAGCCACCCAGCACGCTCTCGCCACAGGAGCCGCCATGATCACCCTCGCCGACGTGCAAGCCGCGGCCGGCCGGATCGGCTCGCGCGTCATCCGCACGCCGTCGCTGCACTCCCACGCCGTCAGCATCGCCACCGGCGCGCATGTGACCCTCAAGCTGGAAAGCCTGCAGGCGATCGGGTCCTTCAAGGAACGGGGGGCGGCCAACAAGCTCGCCTTGCTCACCGCGGCGGAGCGCCGGGCCGGCGTGGTAGCGATGTCTGCCGGCAACCACGCCCAGGCCGTTGCCCGCCACGCCAGCCTGCTGGGGATCGCGGCTACCATTGTCATGCCGCGTTTCACGCCTGCGACCAAGGTGTCCCGCACCGCCGCCTGGGGGGCGGACGTGGTGCTGCATGGCGAGACGCTGGTGGAGGCGGCGATCCACGCTCGCCGGCTCGCCGCCGAGCAGGGACTGGTGTTCGTGCATCCGTACGACGACCCGGCGGTCATGGCCGGCCAAGGCACGCTCGCGCTGGAGCTGCTGCAGGATGCGGGGGAGTTGGACGCGCTGCTCGTCCCGGTCGGCGGCGGCGGAATGATCGCCGGGTGCGCCGTGGTCGCGTCGGCGCTGCGCCCGGGGCTGGAGGTGATCGGCGTCGAGGTCGAGGGTTACGCGGCCCTCGGCCAGACGCTCGCGGGGCAGGTGGTCGCCGTCGGCGGCCCGACCATCGCCGAGGGGATCGCCGTGCGCGATGTGGGAGTGGCTCCGCTGGAGGTGATCCGTTCCCACGTGGCGGACGTGATCGCCGTGCCGGAGCGGGTGGTGGAGGACGCGATCGCGCTGCTGGCCGAGGGGGCCAAGCTGGTGGCGGAGGGCGCGGGGGCCACCGGGGTCGCGGCCCTGCTCGCCTTCCCCGAGCGGTTCCGCGGCCGCAGGGTCGCGACCGTGGTGTGCGGCGGCAACATCGACGCCCGCATCCTGGCCAACGTGCTGTTGCGCGGCCTGCTGCGGGACGGCCGGCTGCTGCGGCTGCTGCTGGAGATTCCCGACCGGCCCGGCGTGCTGGCCGACATCGCCACCCGGATCGCAGCGCGCGGCGGCAACGTGATCGAGGTCACCCACCAGCGCCTGTTCGCCGCACCCTCGGTACAGACGGCGGAGCTGGAGGTGATGGTGGAGGCGCGCGACCCGATGCACGCGAACGAGATCGCGGCAGCGCTGGCAGAGAACTATACGATGCGCCGAGCCTGACTCAGGACGGTCACGCGTGGCGCCGCCGCAGCACGACGAAGTAGCGACCCCGCGGTCAGGGCCGCCACCTGGGTTTCCGGCGCCCAGAGCAGGACGCGGCGGATCAGCATCGGGTTGGACCCGAGCACGCGGATCTCCGGGAAGCGGTCCTGCGGATGCCTGAGCAGTTCACCTTCTTCTAGGGCCACTGCGAGGATGGACACCCCGAAGCTGACCACCCCCCGGTCCATACACCCTCAAGAGGACGGGGAAGGCAGCCACGCGTGAGATCAGTGCACCTGCACCCGTCCCTAAACCCTCCCACAACGGAGGGGTCTCCCCACTCCAGTCGGTTCTCCCGACCCATTTTCATAACCGGCGGCCTTCACCTTCCCAGCGCCGCGTTCACCGCCGCCACGACGTGCGGGACCGATATTTGCCATCTTGCCGCATGGATAGCAGCGCCCGGCCCCGGCCAGCGCCCCTCCATCCGGCCCATCACGCAATCGTACCGCAGACCCTTCAGCCCGGCGAGGCGGCGGAAGCCCCAGTGGCAATAGCCGTCCATCTGCAACTCGATCACCCGGCAGCCAGGCTGGGCGAACACCAGGTTGGTCAGCCCCGCCCCGTGCGGTGCGACCACAAGCTCGGCATTCTGGAACAAGGCGATCTGGGCAGGGGCGCTAAGGTATTCCGGCGCCGCAGACTGCACGCCGAGCGGCGCGAGCGCCGCGGTCACGGCCTCCTCGTCGAGCAGCGTGCGACCCGCTGCCTCGCCCCGGCCCACGAAGATCCGGCGCGCGCTGGTCGCTTGCTCGCCCTGCGCGAACGCGCCCATGTCGGCAAACCAGTCTACGAGGCACGGGTGGTGGTTGCACGAGGTGTCACTCGCCAGCGCGAGCACCAGCTGCTCGACGCCCACATTGCCATGCTCGGGCATGGCCGTCTGGCGCAGGGACCACCGGTCGCAGACATGCTGCCGCAGCCAGGCAACAGGTGGAAAACCATCCCCTGCGGTTAGGAGCCCGGCGGCCGCGGCAAGGATATTGTGCGGGACGGCGGCCAACCGTCCGAACCCGTCCAGCATGGCGTGCGCGTAACTCTCGGCCGAGCCGCACAACACCGAGACATGCGCCCCCCTCATCGGCGCGGCAGCGGCGACGTCGATCCAGATGCCGTCGCGCTCGGGCACGTACACCTGCTGCTGCGGGTGCGTGTGCACCAGCGTTTCCTCGATGACGTAACCACCCACGCAGACGATGCCGGACCGGGAGTGCACGAGCGCGTTCGGGATGACGAACACCCAAGGCGCGTACGTCTCATACCGCGTGTCCGACCAGGCCGTCCCGCGTGGTTCCTGGTTCAACGGCCAGCGCTGCCCGAACGGCGCGCCGGATACGAGCGGGGGCAGGGCGACCGTCGTGCTGCCCAGCGAACTCACATGCACCAGCCCGAGCTCCGGCGCGTGCTGCGCCAGGTAGGCCATCGTGGCCCGGCGGAAGAAGGTCGGGCCCGCCACCCGCTACAGCCCCAGATACGCCCGGCGCACCCCGTCATCGGCCGCGATCTGCTTCGCCGGGCCGGACATCACGATGCGCCCGGTCTGCAGCACATAGGCGCGGTCCGCCAGGTCCAACGCCTCGGCCAGCCGCTGCTCCACCAACAGCACCGTCACCCCCAGGTCGCGGATACGGCCCACGGCGGCCAGGATGTCGTCCACCAGCTTCGGCGCGATGCCCTGGCTCGGCTCGTCCAGCATCAGCAGCCGCGGCCCCGTCATCAGCGCGCGGCCGATCGCCAGCATCTGCTGCTCCCCGCCTGACAGCGTCTCGGCCCGCTGTCCCAGCCGCTCCTGCAAGCGGGGGAACAGGGCGAACACCGTCTCCAGCGGCTTGAACCGGTCCGGCTGGCCACGCCGCGCATACGCGCCGAGCCTGAGGTTGTCCTCCACGCTCAGCCGCGGGAACAGCCGCCGGCCCTCGGGCACCAGGCCCACGCCCATGCGGGTGATGCGGTGCGGCGCCACGTGCGCGATCGACTGCCCGTCGAACACGATGCCGCCGCCGGTGGCCACCTGCCCGGCCACCGCGCGCAGCAGCGTGCTCTTTCCGGCGCCGTTCGCCCCCACCACGGCCACGATCTCGCCCCGCCCCACCTCGAGCGAGACGCCCTGCAGCGCCTTCAGGCCCTTATAGGCGGCGGACACATTGTCCAGCTGGAGGATGGTCTCAGGCGGCATAGCGGTCGCCGAGATAGGCGCGGATCACCGCCGGGTCCCGCACCAGGTCCTTCGGCAACCCCTGCGTCAGCACGCGGCCCAGGTTCAGCACCACGGCACGGTCGATCAGCGGCAGCAGGATCTCCATCACGTGCTCCACCATGATCACCGTCACCCCCGTGTCGCGGATATCGCGGATCAGCTGCACGCCGGATTGTGCCTCGGTGGGCGTGAGCCCGGTCAGCATCTCGTCCAGCAGCAGGATGCGGGGTCGGGTAGCCAGTGCCCGCGCGATCTCCAAACGCCGCTTCTCCGGCGGGGTGAGCGCGTGGGCGGGATGGTCCGCGCGCTTGGCCAGCCCTGTGGTGTCCAGCACGCGCTCCGCCGCCGCCATTGCCTCCCGCGCGCGGCCGTGCCGGCTGAACGCGCCGACCATTACGTTTTCCAGCACCGTCATGCTGTCGAACGAGCGCACCACCTGGAACGTCCGCGCGACCCCCGCCCGCGCACAGGCCAGCGGCCCGGCCCCCGAGATGCGCCGCCCCTCCAGACGGATCTCGCCGCGGTCGGGGGCCACCTCACCGGAGATGGAGTTGAACAGGCTGGTCTTGCCGGCACCGTTGGGCCCGATCAGCCCCAATATCTCGCCGGCTGCCACGGTGAAGCTGATCTCCACATTGGCCGCGACGCCACCGAACGACTTGCTGACGGCGTCTACCTCAAGTAGCGGGGGCATCGGGCACCACCGTTCTGCGGCGTGATCCAAGCAGGGGGCCGATGAGGCTGACCAGCCCAGCCGGCCGGGCCAACGAGATGGCCACGATCAGGCCGCCATAGATCATCAGGTCGATCCCGCCCGCGCCACCGAGGTAGGACCGGGTCAGCTCGCTGGTCGGGATCAGCACGATGGCGCCGATCAGCGGCCCCCACAGCGTGCCCACCCCGCCGAGCACCGCGGGCAGCGCGATCAGGATCGAGAACGAAGCGGCGAGCACGCTGTCCGGGTCGATGTAGCCGACATACTGGGCGTAGATCGCCCCCCCCATCGCTGTAAAGAACCCGCTGATCGCCGCCGCCGCCATCTTGGACGGGAAGATCCGCACCGCCAGCGAGCGCGCCGCCACCACGTCGTCCCGCACCGCACGCCAGGAATAACCCCAGCGTGACCCCTCGATCACCCACGCCATCGCCCAGGTCACGGCGGCAAAGGCGAGCACGACGTAGTGGATTGGCAGCTTGGAGGTGCGGAACTGCAGCGCCGCCCAGTTCTCGCCGTGGAACGGCACGTACACGCCAGTGGCCGCCCCCACGTAATCCCAATTTAGGAACAGCAGGTAGCCGATCTCCCCCACCACCACGGTGGCGATGGCATAGTAGTGGCCGGACAGCCGGAAGCACGGCCACCCCACCAGCAGCGCCGCCGCCGCCCCCACCACCCCGGCGGCGAACATTCCAATGGTCGGCGGGATGCCCGCGTTCACGAACAGCAGCGTGGAGACATAGGCGCCGATCCCGAAATACAGCGCATGGCCGAGCGAGATCTGCCCGCAATAGCCGCCGAGGATGTTCCACGCCTGCGACAAACCGGCGTAGAGGATCGTCAGGATGATCAAGTTCTGCGTGTAGACGTCCCGGATCGGCAACGGCAGCACCGCTAGGATGACGAGCACGACCGCGCCGGTGATCAGCTCCGTGCGACGGCGGCGGGTGATGGTGTTGGTCAAAATCGTCCCCCCTCCCCTTGTGGGAAGGGTTGGGGGAGGGGCGGCCACATGCACTCATTCAGACGGTTGAAGTCGCCAGCGCGGGCCGGGTACGCGCGGCACCCCTCCCCCCGGCCCCCTCCCACAAGGGAAGGGGGAGGCATCGTGTCATCCATCATATCTTCCCGAACAGCCCCCGTGGCCGCACCATCAGCACCACCAGGTAGATCGCGAACATTCCCACCTGCTTCAGCGACGGTTCCAGCACCTGCGCCGTGATCGCCTCCACCTCGCCGATCAGCACCCCCGCCACCAGCGCCCCCGTCAGCGAGCCGAACCCGCCCAGCGCCACCGTCACGTAGGCGATCAGTGCGAAGTTGGCCCCGACCGTGGGCGACACGTAGTAGAACGTCGCCAGCATCGTCCCCGCGATGCCCACCGCCGCCGCCCCCAGTCCCCAGCCGAGCGCAAAGATCCGGTCCCGGTCGATCCCGATCAGCGCCACCGCGTCCCGGTCCTCCCGCGTCGCCTCCAACGCCCGGCCGAACTCGGTGCGGTTGATCGCCAGCAACACGCCGAACGCCAGCAAGCACACGAGGCTCGCCGCCAATCGCGGCAGGGGCACGTAGACCCCACCGAGATCCGCCGTGCGGTTGCCCAGCCACGACACCTGCACGCTGCGGAAATCGCCGCCGAACGCCAGCTGCGCCGCCCCGCGGATGAAGATCGCCAGCCCGAAGGTGACGAAGATCTGCACCATCCCGCGGTTAAACCTCACCCCCAGCGCGCGCCCGATCAGCCCGCGGTAGATCGCGACCCCCAGCCCGAACATCCCCACCGCCACCAGCGGCAGCTGAAGCAGCGGGTCCAGCCCGGTCGCCGCGTTCAGCAGCACCGTCGCATACATCGCAAGCATCAGCAGCTCGCCATGCGCGAAGTTCACGATGTCCATCAGGCCGAAGATCAGGCTCAGCCCGGCTGCTACCAGCGCGTAGATCAACCCCATCAGCAGGCCGCTCAGTGCCGTCTGCAGCAGCGTGGTCACGTCCAAGCTACTTGGCGCCGACGGCCCAGACCGGGTCCTGCACCGCCACGTCCGCCGGATACACCGTGTGATACACGCCGTCCTTGATCTGCTGGATCACCGGCGTCGCCTCCGTGTTCTGCCCGGTGGCGTCGAACTTGATGCCCTTCCACGGCATGATCGTCTGGTCACCCGGCACGTCCGTCTTGGTCAGCGCCACCCGTATGTCCTCGGGCTTGCTCGACCCGGCGCGGTCGATCGCGTCCGCCAGAATCTGGACCGCCACGATCTGGCGCGAGGTGTTGTCGTTCAGGTCCTTGTTCGCCTTGGCGCGGAACATGGCGTTGATCGCCGGGATCGCCGGGCGGGACTTGGTCGCGTCCAGCGCGAAACTGCTCCGGCTCATCACCCCCTCGGCCAGCGGCCCGGCGGCACTGAGGAAGGACTGCTCCTGGAACCCCGCCGCCTGCGCCAGGACCACCGGGTGGTAGCCCACCTCGTTCGTCGCCCGCAGCAGCAGGATCGCGTCCGAGGTGTAGGAAGACGGCATCACCACATCCGCCGCCGCCGCCTTCAGCTTCTGCGCCTCCGCCGACAGCGACGGCGAGTTCGCGCGGTACTTGATGTCCGCCGCGACCGCGATCCCGTTCGCCGCCGCCAACTTGCGCATCACGGTGGAGCTGTCGGTGCCGAAGATGCTGTCCTCGTAGAACAGCGCCACGGAGTGCACCGGGTGCCCGGTCTTCTCGCCCTCGGCCTTCATGAAGTCGAACATCGCCGCGGTGAACATCTCGTCGTGCGGGCTGGTGCGGAAGAACCACTTCAGCCCGCGCTGGTTCAGCGACGGCGAGGAGTTGTCCATCGCGATGTAGGGCACCTCGTAGCGGTCGGCCACCTGGCTGATCGTGGCCGCGGTGGCGCTGGTGTAGCTGCCAATCAGTGCGGAGACGTGCTCCTGCGTGATCAGCCGCTCGGCCTCGGCGCGCGCCTTCTGCGGGTCGTTCTGGTGGTCGGCGAAGATGACGCGGATGTGGTTATGCCCGAAATGCGGCAGCCCGCCCCCGGCGCCGAGCAGCATGGGGATCGGCGCGTGGTCGCCGTTGATCACGTCCGTCATCACGCCGACCGCGGCCTGCGCATCCGCCCCGACCTGCGCGGCGTTGCCGGTCAACGGATAGATGGCGCCGATCGTGATATCCTCGGCCCGCGCCGCCCCCATGCCACAAGCCAGCAACACGGCCACCATCCACACACGTGTCATTCTACCCGGTCCCCTTGAAGCGATTGCCGCGTCGTTGCTGCTGCAGGGAAGCACGTCACGTGCCAGCGCGCGAGCCGTCCCGCGCAAGCCGGGCCTCCAGGGCGGCGAGCTCCTCCGGCGTGTTGACATTGGCGAACGGGTCGCCGGCGAACGGCACCCCGCGCATCCCCAGCGTTGCGCCGAAAGCCCGCACGCTCCGGCTGCCCGGCGCATCCAGCCAGGCCCGCAGCGCAGGCGCGCAACCCACCGGCCAAAGTGCGACGAGATGGTGCCGCCGCCCCCCGCTCTCCGCCACGGCAGGGGCCACCCCCAAAGCGGCGGCCAGGCCGGGCGGGATCAGCGGCGTGTCCCCCGGCACGCTGAGCAGCGCGTCGGCCCCGAGCGAGGCGGCCCAGTCCAGCCCGGCAAGCACGCCGCCGAGCGGCCCCTGGCCCGGCATCGGGTCCGGCAGGACGGGAAGGGCGGTGACGAACCGCGCCGGGTCCCCATTGGCCGACACGGCGATCGCCACGTGATCCGCCGCCAACGTGGCAGCGATCCGGTCCAGCAGCGTGCGCCCGCCCAGGCTGCGCAGCGGCTTGTCCCCCCCGCCCATGCGCGTGGCCTGGCCGCCGGCGAGGATGACGGCTGCGACCCGAGTCATCGATTGTGCGCCAGGACATGGAAGGTTGCGGCACGGCCCCCGGGGATCGGCGGGCCTGCGAAGCACCTGGGGCGAACGACGGGGATCGAACCCGCGACAACCGGTACCACAAACCGGCGCTCTACCAACTGAGCTACGTCCGCCACCAG
>CAXSEG010000205.1:4236-8408 GCA_964235545.1 uncultured Acetobacteraceae bacterium | reverse complement strand
GGTGCGCTGATGGACGGTTGGAAGCGTAGCGGGCTCTCGTATGAGCACTTCCTGGCCAATGATGGCGTGCACATGAACGATCTCGGCTACCGCTGCCTTGCCGACTCGCTCGCCATCTCGATGGAGGAAGGGCTGGGCCAATCCCAAACCAGGATGGCCGTGGCTCGCGTGACGAACTAACGAAGCTCGAACCGGCTCAGGACGAAGTAGGGCAGAGTCGACGTTTTACGCCAAAGCCGACCTATAACCTCAATGGCTTGAGCAACCCGGCGGCTTGCAGTCAGGTGTCTCTAATTAGAAGCGGCGCCCGATCACTCGGGCGCCGCTGAACGTGTCGCAATACCGCCGGCGTTACTGGCTAGTGGCCGGGGTCGGTGCTGCTGCGTGGTGCCGCACAGAATGACGGTGGCGCATGACACGATGGCGGCGGGCGCGGTGGTAGGCCGGCGTCGGCGATGGGGCCGAGGTATCAACCGGAGCCGCCATCGGAGCCGAGCCCGTCGGCGTGGTGCGCAGTTCGCCCGAGGCACGCGGCTGCAGGACGTTCGGGGCACCGATGCCGGCGCCGGGCGGAAGACCAGGCTGCGGGCCGGCCTGATTGGGCTGGGCCAAGGACGGATCGACAAAAGCCAGGCCAAGCATGGCCGTGGTCAACAGAGCGAGCTTACGCATCGGCGGAGACTCCTGGGCGGTATGTCAGGGGGTTAGGCGAGAGTCTACTTACGCTTCCTGATATCCGGGTGGCAATGCGAGTGCGCTAAATATCCAACACTGTTGCCTTACTGCCGCATTTATGTCGGCAGCAGAATCGGCTATGCGGAAAGATCGCCACGAAGGGCGCGACATGAAGCTCCGCGTCGCCATCCTGCTTGCCTCGATCGCCATGCCCGCGGCCGCGGCGGACCTCTCCCATGTTCAGGCAGCCGGAGTGCTCCGGGTCGGCACCACGGGCGACTACAAACCGTTCACCTTTCGCGAGGCGGACGGCAGCTACCGCGGCGCCGACATCGACATGGCCCGGCAACTGGCACATGAACTCGGCGTGCGGATCGAGTTCGTGCCGACGAGCTGGGGCATGCTGGATCAGGATTTCACCGGCGGGCGGTTCGACATCGCGGTCGGCGGTATCACCATCCTGCCGTCACGCGAGAAGATCGCGGCTTTCTCCACCGCGACGCTTACCGACGGCAAGCGGCCGATCGTGCGCTGCGCCGATAAGGAGCGCTACACGAACATCGCCAGCATCGACCAGCCAGGCGTGCGGGTAGTAGTCAACCCGGGCGCCTCCAACGAGGCATTCGCACGCAGTCAGTTCCCGCATGCGCAACTCACCCTCCATGCCGACAACGTCAGCGTGTTCGACGAGATCCTCGCCGGGCGGGCGGATGTCATGGTCACCGACGGGATCGAGGTCGATCACCAGGCGCTCCGCCACAAGCAGCTTTGCGCGGCCTTGGTGCTTGCGCCGTTTACCCGGCTGGAGAAGGCGTTCATGCTCCCGCGGGATCCAGCCTTTGTCACCGCCGTGGATCGCTGGTGGGCCAGCGAACTCGCGTCCGGTGCGTGGTTCCGTGCGATGGACAAGGCCCAGCACGAGCCTTGACCCTATTGCAGATCGCGGGTGCCATCCCTCTTTTGAAGGCATGAACCTGCTATTCTGGCGCAAGTCCCGCATCCCCGTCATCGAGTTGCAAGGCATCATCGCCGGCCGGGAGGGCCTGCTCAATCTTCGGTCCGTCGGACCGCTCATCGAGCGCGCCTTCGCCTCCGTCCGCCGGGGCGGCAGCTTGATCCTCGACATCGACAGCCCGGGTGGCTCACCGGTGCATTCGGAGCTGATCGCCGGCCTGATCCGGCGGCGTGCCGACAAAGCGGGTGTCACCGTCCATGCCGTGATCGGCGACTCCGGTGCCTCGGGCGGCTACTGGCTCGCCTGTGCAGCGGACCGGATCCACGCCAGTGCGATGAGCATCGTCGGCTCGATCGGTGTCGTCGGCGGTGGCTTCGGCTTCGACCAGTTGATTCAGCGTTACGGGGTGGAGCGGCGGCTATACACCTCGGGCGAGAACAAGGCGCGACTCGATCCCTTCCGCCCCGAGCGTCCGGAGGACGTGGCCTTCGTGCACGCGCTGATGACGGGCATCCACGAGCGGTTCATCGCTTGGGTGCGGGAGCGGCGCGGCAACCGGCTCACCGACGACCCGGCGGTGTTCGATGGCAGCTACTGCCTCGGCGTCCGCGGCGTGGAGCTTGGCCTGGTGGACAGCCTAGGCTCGGTGGACGACGTTGTCCGAGCGCTCGGTGGCGAGCGAGCCCGCGCACGGCGCTATCGCCTGCGCCGCCGCCTCTCCCTCGCCCGGCTACCCCGGTTGCTGGCACACACGCTGCTGGACGTCATGGAAGAACGGCGTCTGGACATCCGGTAGGGCCGGTCCAGCGCCGTCACGGGACGATCCGCGTCACCGCGCCGGTCACTCCGTTGGCGACGCTACCAGCCGCGTTCACTGCCCCGTTGGCCACGCTCCCCGCCACGCCGACCGTCGTGCCCGCGACGCTGCCGGCGGTGTGAACCGTCGTCCCCGCAACGTGACCGGCAGTGCCCACTGCCCCCTGTGTCACGTGCCCGGTGGTCCGGATCGTCCTGCCCGCGACGCGGCCGGGCGTCTGCGCAGCAGTCTGCGCGAGGGCGGGAGTAACGACGGCCATCACGAGAGCCGCACCAAGAGCCATAATCTGTCGCATGCTCGATCCTTTGCCTAGAATAAGCGTCATCAACGCAAGGCGGCCGGGAACGTTCGGCGCCTTTCGCAGCCCCTAGGGCGGGGATGCGACGAAGAGCTGGTCGGTCGCCCAGGATATCCAGACGTGGCGGCCCGACAGCCAGTCCGCCCCCAAAAGCGCACCGATGCTGCGCAACGTGCGGATCGGTGCCACGACCATGGGCATCGGGGCCGGCGCGAGCGCACCCACCTGCACCGAAGCGAAGCTTTGTACGCGCGCGGCCAGGCTGTCCGGGCCGAAACCGCTCACCCGGTCAGCGCCGCCGGCGACGAGGCCGAGTTGGATCATGCCCGGCAGCGTGATCACCGATTGCAGGGCGCCGGTGTCCAGCAGCGCCTCCAGCCGCGCGTCGCCCACGCGCACCGGCACGGCCAGGATATTGCGCACCGGCCGCCATGCGGCCACTGCCTGATACGGCACGTGCCATGGCAGGAAGCGGCCGCTACAGGCGTTGACGCCGACCAGCGTGAGGATCCCGGCCGGCAGGTCGAGGTCAAGGTCGAACGAGGAGAGGAAATCCTGGCCGAGCAGCCCGGCGACCGGCTTGCCATCCACTTCCTCCGGGATCGGCCCGATAACGACGGAGTTGTCCGCCGCCACGGTATGGCGCCGCAATGCCAGCCCGCCCAGGGTCAGGGAGGCCGGGCGCCCCAGCCGGCGCCGGTCCCGCCCGCCGGCGCCCTGGATGTCCGTGCTCACCCACTCGTCACGCGCGACATGCAGGCGGTCGGCGGCTTGCAGGCCGATCACGCTGCGCTCCGCCCCCGTGTCGAGCAGAAAGTCGGCGGTGGCGCCATTGACGGTGACCGACACCAGGATGCCATTTCCGGCACGGGCGACCGGAATCGTGGCCTTGGGCACCACTTGGCACGCCTGCGCGGCCGCGCCGACGACAAGCATGGTGCCGAGCGCCAGGGTCCGCAGCACCCTAGAAGCCAAGCACGAGGTCCGTCGCCAGGGTAAAGCTGCCTTTGTCCTTGGCATCGTCGAACGGCCTGGAGCCGTTTAGCGCCCGGTCGTAGCGAAGCTCGGGCCGCACGAGGAAGGCGCCGAGCGGCTTGGGCAGGGCAGCGGGCTTGTAGGTGGCGCCAACGGTGAACTCCGAATAGGTGGTTGGCCGGGCCGCCGTGTAGAAGTTGGCGGGCGTCGCACCGCGTTCGGCATTCACGTAATCCAGGTTGTTGACCGGCGTCGAAATGAAGAAGTTGGCGTTGTCCCGCCACACCTCCGCCCGGCCATTCAACGTCCAGTTCTTGTTCAGCGCATAGGAGGCGTATTGTGCAGCGCCATAGCCCTCGGCGCGGTAGCCGGTCTCCCGCTCATAGTTTACCTCGGTCGTGAAGCTGAGCTTATCCGAGTATTTATAGTTTACCACTACGTCGTTGTAGTAA
>CAXSEG010000205.1:0-4226 GCA_964235545.1 uncultured Acetobacteraceae bacterium | reverse complement strand
GTCGGCGAAGGTGGGGGCGGTGCGTTTCGCATCCTCGGGACCCATATGACTGAGTGCCAGAAGGGTCAGGTTGCCGCCCAGCAGGTTCAGCCCGAACCCGGCGATCCCGGCCGGCCGGCGGTTGTTGTCGCCATCGAACACCGTGGTTTGCGCGCCCGTGTCCACACCGAGATAGAGGTCCACGCTGCCCGTCACATGGGCCACGCCCAGCACGCCGAAATGCTCGTATGGCAGCACGTTGAAGATGTAGGAATGCGAGTAGAACGGGTTCGCCTTGGCATCGACGACCTCGAAGCCGAGCGGGCTTGGGAAAATGCCGGCCTTGAGGTCGACGCCGCCGCTGGACAGCCAGGGCGCGTGCATCGAGACGTCGGCCTCGGTGACGGCCAGTTGGTTGCGGTCGTGGATCAGGTGGTCGAACACGCCCAGCGTGTGGACGATGCGGGCGTCGGACCCATACAGCGTCTGCAGCTTGAACCCGAAATCGTACCCGGTGGCCTTGGGATCGGTGTCGCGCTCCAGCGTGAGCAGGAGTTGGTTGAAAATGGGCCGGTTCGCCTTGTCGGTGAACAACCGCCCGAAGTTCACCCCGTCATTCGGCGTCTGCGGGTTGACCACGATGCCTGCGTCGGCCTGGGCGCCAGCGGTGATGCTGCCGGCCCAGTCCGCCAGGCTTGCCGGCGGGGTCCATGCCTTGGACGTGGTCGTGTCGATGCTGGCCGGCAGACCGGTTTGCACTTGCGGCGAGCCCCCGGATAGCGGGCTGACCTGCGCGCTGGCTGGTTGGATTGCCGCGGCCGCTGCCGCCGCGCATCCTGCAGCGAAGCCATTCGGCCATGCTTTCCGGCTCACCATCGCCCTCTTCGCCTTCCCGGTAAACCTCCCCCGCTGGTAGCGCAGGAGAGGCTTGCCGTCGCAGCCCTAAATCACACCGAGTAGTACATCTCGAACTCGACCGGGTGCGGGGTGTGCTCGAAGCGGTACACCTCGCTCCATTTCAGCTCGATATAGCTCTCGATCTGGTCGGCGGAGAACACGTCCCCGGCCAGCAGGAACTCGTGGTCAGCCGCCAGGGCCCCGAGCGCCTCCCGCAGCGAGCCGCACACCGTGGGGATGCCCTTCAGCTCCTCCGGCGGCAGGTCGTACAGGTCCTTGTCCATCGGGTCGCCCGGATGGATCTTGTTGCGGATGCCGTCCAACCCGGCCATCAGCAGCGCGGCGTAGGCGAGGTAGGGGTTGGCCGACGGGTCGGGGAAGCGGACCTCGACGCGCTTGGCCTTCGGGCTGGTGGTGTAGGGGATGCGGCACGACGCCGACCGGTTGCGCGCCGAGTAGGCCAGCAGCACCGGTGCCTCGAAGCCCGGGATGAGGCGCTTGTAGCTGTTGGTGCTCGGGTTGGTGAACGCGTTCAGCGCCTTGGCATGCTTGATGATGCCGCCGATGTAGTACAGGCACATCTCCGACAGGTCGGCATAGCCGCTGCCGGCGAACAGCGGCTTGCCATCCTTCCAGATTGACTGATGGGTGTGCATGCCGGTGCCGTTGTCGCCGTAGATCGGCTTCGGCATGAACGTCGCCGTCTTGCCGTAGCTGTGGGCCACGTTGTGGACGCAGTATTTATAGATCTGCATCTGGTCGGCCATCTTGGTCAGCGTGGTGAAACGCGTGCCCAGTTCGTGCTGGGACTGCGCCACCTCGTGGTGATGCTTCTCGATCGGCAGCCCCATCTCGCCCATCGTGGACAGCATCTCGGCGCGCAGGTCGCTTTCGCTGTCCACCGGGGGCACGGGGAAATAGCCGCCCTTGAGGCCGGGCCGGTGCCCCATGTTGCCCTCCGGATACTCTTTCATCCGGGCGTCCGGGCCTTCGATGCTGTCGATGTGGTAGCTGCCGTAGTTGCCAGCGGTGCCGAAGCGCACGCTGTCGAAGATGAAGAACTCGGCCTCGGCACCGGTCAGGATGGTATCGCCGATTCCCGTGGTCTTGAGGTAGGCCTCGGCCAGCTTGGCGGTCGCCCGCGGATCACGCGAGTAGTACTGCCCGGTGCTCGGCTCGATGATGTCACAGAACAGAATCAGCGACGGCTTGGCGGCGAACGGGTCCAGCACGGCGGAGGCGCAATCCGGCATCAGGATCATGTCGCTCTCGTTGATCGCCTTCCAGCCGGCGATGGACGAGCCGTCGAACATGAAGCCGTCGGTCAGGCTCTCGTCGTCCACGGTGGAGATGTGCTGCGCCGTGTGATGCCACTTGCCGCGCGGGTCGGTGAACCGCAGGTCGACGTATTCGACGGAATGCTCCCGGATCATCTCCAGAACCTTGGACGCCTCGCTCGCCACGACCGGCGTCACTGTCTTCTTTGCCATAATGCCCCTTTTCTCCTATTGCCCGGCGGCCGTGTGCCACCGGGTCGCCCAGCGGGCGAACGCCGCTAAATTGCCTCGTCGCCCCGTTCACCGGTGCGGATACGCACGACTTCCTCGATGTTGCTGACGAAGATCTTGCCATCCCCGATCCGCCCGGTGCGCGCGGCGTTCACGATCGCCTCCACCGCGCGCTCCACCAGGTCGTCGGTGCAGACCAGCTCGATCTTCACCTTGGGCAGGAAATCCACCACGTATTCAGCACCGCGGTAGAGTTCCGTGTGGCCTTTTTGCCGGCCGAACCCCTTGGCCTCCACAACGGTGATGCCCTGGAGCCCCACCTCGTGCAGCGCATCCTTCACCTCGTCGAGCTTGAACGGCTTGATGACCGCCTCGATCTTTTTCACCGCGTCCCTCCCCTGCCGGCACGCCGTGCAGCCAGGTGCGGCGGCGGCGAAGGGTTGCATGTGCCGTGCCAAGGGGCAATGCGCCCGGGACACCGCGGGCGAAAGCGCGCGCGGATTGAACGGGCGTGCACATGTCGCCATACTCCGGCGCCTGCCTGCGAGGAGCCTGTCAGCCGTGAAGCCTGCCAACGAACTGCTCTCCGGGATCGGCACGACGATTTTCACTGTGATGTCCGCGCTGGCCACCCAGCACGGCTCCGTCAACCTCGGCCAGGGCTTCCCCGACAGTGACGGCCCGCCGGACGTGATCGCCGCCGCGGCGGCCGCCCTGCAGGACGGGCGCAACCAATATCCGCCGCTGACCGGGGTGCCTGAATTGCGCCACGCGGTGGCCCATGCCAACCGCCGCTTCTACGGCCTGGAGGTCGATCCGGTAACCGAGGTGGTCGTCACCTCCGGCGCGACCGAGGCGATCACCGCCAGTCTGATGGCCCTGATCAACCCCGGCGACGAGGTGGTGCTGATCGAGCCGCTGTACGACACCTACCTGCCGATCGTGCGCATAATGGGCGCGATCCCGCGCCTGGTGCGGCTGCAACCGCCGAAATGGGAGCTGCCGCGCGCCGAATTGGCCGCCGCGTTCGGCCCAAAGACAAAGGCGATCCTGCTGAACACGCCGATGAACCCGACCTCCAAGGTGTTCACCGCGGCCGAACTTGCCTTCATCGCAGACCTGCTGGTCAAGCACGATGCCTATGCCGTGTGCGACGAGGTCTACGAACACCTGACCTATGACGGCTGGCGGCACATTCCGCTGATGACCCTGCCCGGCCTGCGCGACCGGTGCCTGCGCATCGGCAGCGCGGGCAAGACGTTCAGCCTGACGGGCTGGAAGATCGGCTACATCACCGCCCCGGCGAATTTGGCCCTGCTGGCCGCCCGGGCGCACCAGAACCTGACCTTCACCACGCCGCCCAACCTGCAGCGCGGGGTGGCGGTGGGGCTGGCGAAGGACGACGCGTATTTCGCCGGGCTGGCGGGCGCACTGGCTGCCAAGCGGGACCGGTTGTCCGCCGGGCTCGCGGCACTCGGCTTCGGCATGCTGCCGAGCCAGGGCAGCTACTTCGTGTCAGCCGACTTCAGCCCGCTCGGGTTTGTCGGGGACGACGTGGCATTCTGCCGCCACATCACCGAGCATGCGGGCGTGACGGCGATCCCGCTCAGCGCGTTCTACGACCCAGCGGGCGGCAAGGCGCCGGGACACTACGCGCGGTTCGCGTTCTGCAAGAGCGACGCGGTGCTGGATGAGGCGTTGGCCCGGCTGGCACGCTACGTCTCTGCCGCGCGGCCGGCGAGATTGTCTGCGACGGGATGACGCGATGAAGGCAGCTATCATCCATGGCGTGCGGGACCTGCGCATCGAGGAGACTGCGACGCCGCAGACCGGCCCCGGTGA
>CAXSEG010000204.1:0-8431 GCA_964235545.1 uncultured Acetobacteraceae bacterium | reverse complement strand
AGTACGCCCCGAAACGACGGCGAGCTATGCTCGCCACCATTCTGTGGGCAGCTTACCCGCTCGGCGCCAGTGCGGGGGGATTGTTAAACGCGACAGTCATCCCGGCGCTCGGCTGGCGCGCGATCTTCTACATCGGCGGCGGCCTCCCTTTGCTGGTCGGGATCCTAATGGCGGCGTTGCTCCCCGAGTCGCTTAGCTACCTCGTTGTCCGGGGTGGATCGTTGCGCCGGGCGCAATCGATCGTGGCCCGGCTCGACAGGACGTGGGCAGGGCGGGCACCCGCGCTGTCGATGACTGCCGAGGCAGTGACCGGGCGGGTCGGCATCGGGCAGTTGTTCAAGGATGGCCGGGCAGGCGGCACGATGCTGCTCTGGGCGCTTCTCTTTACCGCCTTCGGCACGACGACGGTGATCGTGCTGATTTCGCCGACACTGTTCCGGGCAAGCGGGCTGTCCTTGTCGACCGCGGCCCTCATGGTCGGCCTGAACAATTTCGTAGGCGTAGCCGGCATGGCGAGCGCCGGGCGCCTCGTCGAGAGGTTCGGGCCATTGGCGCTCGTCCCCGCCTTCGGCTTCGGTGCGGTCATCCTGGCAGTACTCGGCTCGGTGGCGGACTCTGCCATCTTGTCCGCGATCTGCATGGCGCTGCTCGGCCTGACCGTGCTGCTGGGGGCGTCGGGCGGGATCGCCCTGGCTGCGACATCCTATCCCACGGCGATCCGGTCGACGGGCGTCGGGTGGGCGATGGCGATGGCCCGACTCGGGCAGGTCTGCAGCCCCCTCATCGTCGGCGTCATGCTGCACCTGGATTGGAAGCCAGCCCGCATTCTGGGCGCGATGGCGCTGTTGCCGGTCCTCGCCGGCGTGTTCTGCGTATTGAGGACGTTGCGCGAGGGTCGGACGGCCACCATCGCGTCAACCTGACTCCGCGTTCATCCGAGCGCGATGTTGACGTTCTTGAGTTGCGTGCAGTCGAACATCTCGTCGATACTTTCCTCGCGTTCCAGTCCGGACTGCTTCCAGCCCCCGAACGGCGCGCCTAGGAATGCGTGCTGGTCTGGTTGACCAACACATAGCCGGAGACGTCGCGACCGCAGACACCGGCGCCATCGACAATGCACTCACCACCAATACCCAAATCCGTAACGATCCCACCGATGCCTCTTTCATCTGCCATCTCCCGAGCCTCGGGAGCTCCCTGGAGCTCTCTCACTGGCAGTGCCGTCCGCTTGCCACGCCATTTGGCGGTAGCCTCAGCCAAGGCCGGCACCGCTACATCCGACATTTTGTCGAGGTGAAACGGGTCAAACCTGCCACTGCCTCGTCAGCAGGCTCGTCGCCTACTCGCGGCGACATAGCTGGGAGGCAGGTGTCCAAGTGGCTCTTGCAGCGTGGATGCTGGATCATCCTTGCAGTAGGTCTGGATGTCGCTGCCTGGTCGGTAGTCCGGCAGGTATCTGCCCTTGCCGAGAACCCAGGCATCGCCTCTGCCCTTATTCTTTGCTGGGTGCATGCTTTCATTCTGCCACCGTTGTTCGCTCGCCCGTGGCACGGCCCGTCGCAGATACTCTTGACTGCCAGCATCGGCATCGTAGCAGCACCGATCGCACTTGCCGCCGGCTTCGTTGCCGGGCTTCAGGTCGGGTCCATGGCTCTGCTGATCGGGTTCGCGTTCAGCGGCCCCTACATTGGCGCCTATGACGAGCCGGCGGGGCCTTTGCTCAGCGCCTTCGAGAACATATTCGGCGACATCATGCTGTGGGGCGGACCCGCCGCTGGATCGGCTGTCGCCCTGATCGCGGCCGTGGGGCTCGCCGCCTTCCGGCCTGCAACGCCGCGACCGCGCCTGTCAGGGTGGTTGGTCGCGTCCGGAGCATGGGCGTCCATCGTGTTCCTGCCGGACTGGCTGATCCGTTCGCTCGAACCTCCATGGCGCGAGCCCATCCTGCTGGCCGCTGCGGGGCTGCCGAGTATCGCACTCCTGCTCGGCCGCCATGGGATCAGGCCAGACGACGCGGCCCAACTGGACCAGCACGGCGCACGCGCTTCGCGTCGACCTTAAGGCAGCGAGGGATGCGATCTTCGTCGGCCGCGAGCGGGCCTATATGCGCCCATACCGACCGCGAACTGCCCGGCGCTCACGGCGGTCTTGCCGATCATGGTCTGGTAGAACTCGTCCCATTGCTTCACGCATCCTGGCCGAAAGCAGCGACGCCGTCGGCAGAGCCGCTTTGGAACTCTTGTTGCCTCGGGGCGGCGCGTTGCTTTTAGCTCAAGCTGGGCTCACTGTGATGATAAACCCGGCCTAGTACAACCGGGAGGATCAGGCGAGGGGAGGTCCGATGCAACTTGGTACCTTGGGGACGAATGCCGGTGCACGGTTGGACCGGTTGCCGATCGGTAGCTTCCATCGACGGGTGCTCTGGCTGGTCGGACTCGGTATGTTCCTGGACGCCTGTGACATCTACCTAGCGGGCGGTGTGCTCGGATCGCTGGTCAAATCTGGCTGGTCCGACATTGCGGCCAACGCGCGATTCATGTCCGCGACCTTCCTGGGCATGCTCTGTGGTACCTTCGCCGCCGGATGGCTCGGTGACCGCTACGGCCGCCGCACCTCCTACCAGGTAAACTTGATGGTGTTTGGCCTAGCCTCCATCGCGGCGGCGTTCGCGCCCAACATGGCGGTGCTGATCGCCATCCGTTTCGTCATGGGCATCGGCATGGGTGCCGAGATCGTGGTCGGCTACTCCAGCTTGGCAGAGTTCATGCCGCGGGCGAAACGCGGTCGGTACGTGGCATTGTTATCCATGTTGACGAACCTGGCCGTACCCTTGACCGGGCTTGGCGGCGCCTGGTTGATTCCGGAGATCGGCTGGCGGTGGCTTTTCGCCATCGTGGGCGCTGCCGCCCTCGTGGTCTGGGCATTGCGCAAGAACATGCCGGAATCGCCACGCTGGCTAGAGTCACGCGGCCGCACCGCCGAGGCGGAGGCGATGCTGGCCGCAATCGAGGCGGAGGCGGCGCGGTCCGGCCCGCTGCCGCCTGTGCTGGACGGGGTGGAGGAGACTCCAGCACCGGGACGGTATGCAGAGCTCGTGAGCGCCGGACTGATCCACAGCACCGTGCTGGGCATCATCATCGCCTGTGTCAGCGGCGTCAGCCTGTACGGCTTCCTCTCCTGGATCCCGACCTTCCTGGTAAAGCAGGGGCTGACGATCGGCTCCTCGCTCTGGTTCTCCGGGATCATGGGCCTCGGCGCTCCGCTCGGGGCGCTGCTCGGCGCGGCCGTCGCCGACCGGTTCGGGCGCGTCCGTAGCCTGGCGGGGCTCGCTTTGTGCGCGGCGGTGCTGGGCCTGGTCTACCCCATGGTGGGAAACGGGATCGAGCTGATCGCGGTCGGCTTCGGCGTGACACTCTGCGCCTACGGCATCGTCGCAGTCGGGTTTGCCCTCTACATCCCCGAGTTGTTTCCGACCCGGCTGCGGCTGCGGGGCGCCTCTGTCGTGCTGGGGATCAGCCGCCTGTTCTCCAGCCAGATTGGCTTTGTCATAGTATTGATCTTCGCCAGCTTCGGGATCGGTGGCGTCGCCGGGTTCCTGTGCGGCAGCATGGTGCTGATGGCGCTGGCCGTGCTGCTGATGGGGAGGGAGACCAGCAACCGCTCCCTGGAGGCGATCGCGGCCGAGACCAAAGCCACTGCGCCGGACGGCGCATTGCTGCTCAACGACTGATCGGGAGGCATTCATGGACGACATCACTCAAACGCTGGCGCAAGCCTCGCAGACGCACCGCTACGGCATCGTCGACTGCGACGTGCACCCGTTGCTCGCCGACGGCATCCGCAGCCTGTATCCCTACATGGACGACGCCTGGAAGCAGCGTTTCGTCCGCAAGCGGGCGCACCAGGCTGGTGGCGGCCTCACCCTGCGCTACGCCCATCCGAACGGGACGGTGGTGCGCGATGACGCCAAGCCGGACAGCGGCGGGCCCGGCGGCAGCGACCCGCATTTCCTGATCAAGGACCATCTGGACGCGAACGGCATTGCGGTTGCCGTGCTGAACAGCCTACAGACCGGCGCGTTCTGCTCGGTCCATGCCTCGGCGGACGAGAGCATCGTGCTCGCGCAGGCGGCCAACGACTACTACCTCGACACATGGCTGCCGTTGGACCCCCGCCTGCATTACGCGCCGGTGGTGTCCGCGCAGGACCCGCTCGCCGCTGCCGTCGAGATCCGCCGGGTCGGGGAGCACACTCAGGTCTGCGCCATCGCCGTACCGCCGATCGCGACCCTGTTCGGCAACCGCTACTGGTGGCCGGTCTTCGAGGCGGCGTCCGACATGGACTTGCCCATCCTGCTGCACGTGACCGGGTCCGAAGGCGTCTACAACGGCGCGCCAATGCCGGCCGGCGGCATGCCCGACACCTATATCGAGCGGTACGTCACGCTGGGCCAGGGTGCGGAGGCTAACCTGAACAGCATGATCATGAACGGGCTGTTCGAGCGCTTCCCCAAGCTGCGCATCCTGTTCGTGGAATACGGTTTTGTCTGGCCGATCCCTGTGATGCTGCGCATGGACCGGCTGTGGCGCGGCCTGCGGCACGAAGTGCCGTGGGTCAAGAAGTCGCCGATCGACTACGTGAACGAGCATATCTGGTTCACCACTCAGCCGATTGAGGAACCGCGTGACCCGCGCGACCTCGAACGCCTAGTAAAGATGGTGGGCGTGCAGAACCTGTGCTTCAGCACGGACTACCCGCACTGGGACAACGACATGCCGATGCAATCGCTCCGCTCGCTGGCACCCGAGGACCGGGACCGGATTTTTCGCAGCAACGCCCGCGACGTGCTGCGGCTGCCTACCTGATGGCATCGCGGCCGAAGACGGAGGTCGGAGTCGGGCCGGAGGAGCGCTTCGCCACCGGCCGTTTCGTCATGGTCGACATTCCCGGGCAGGACATCGGCGTGGTGCGGCTGCGGGATGGACAGTTGCGCGCGGTGCGGAACTACTGCCCGCACAAGGGTGCGCCGATCTGCCGCGGGATCGTCGGCGGCACCTGGATGCCGAGCCAGCCCGGCGCCCTGGTGTACGACCGGGAAGGCGAGGTGCTGGCCTGCCCGTGGCACGGTTGGGAATACGATCTGGATACGGGGATGGAGATGTTCCGCCCCGTTCCCACCCGGCTACGGTTCTACCCGATCACGGTGCGCGACGGCCAGGTTTACGTGACAGTCCGGGCCGGCGCGCCCGCCGAACAGCAAGAGACGATGCCATGACGACCACCCGCTCATTGCGCGAGCTACTCGCGTCCGGCCACATGATCCGTGCGCCGGGCGTGTACGACGGCATAACCGCCCGGCTGGCAGAACAGGCCGGGTTCGATTGCCTGTACATGACGGGGGCGGGCACCTCGATGGCGCGCGGCTACCCCGACCTTGGCTTGCTGACGCTGACCGAGATGGCGGCGAATGCCGCAATGATCGCCCGTGCTGCCGCCGTGCCGCTGATCGCCGACGCGGATACCGGCTATGGCAACGAGCTAAACGTGACCCGCACCGTTATGGAGTACGAGCGCAGCGGTGTTGCCGGGCTGCATATCGAGGATCAGGTGATGCCAAAGCGCTGCGGCCATCTGGACGGCAAGGAGGTGGTGTCACGGGAGGAGTTCGTGGCCAAGATCCGCGCTGCCGCCGCCGCCCGCAGGGACCCGGATTTCATCGTGATCGCCCGCACCGACTCACGCGCCATTGCCGGCCTCGATGAGGCGGTGGCACGCGCCAACGCGGCGCTGGATGCGGGCGCGGACATCGCGTTCGTGGAAGCGGCTGCGACGCTCGAGGAGGTGGCGGCGATCCCCCGGCTGGTGCACGGCCCTTGCCTGCTGAATATCGTGGTCGCCGGCAAGACCCCGGACATCACGCTCTCGGACGCCCAGGCGATGGGTTACCGCATCGCGATCATGCCGAGCGTGCTGCTCAGTACCGTGATGAACGCCTGTGACGCCGTGCTGGCGAGCGTGCGCGAGACCGATCGTCCACCCTCGAGCGCCGGGCAGATGAAGGTGAGCGATCGGTTCCGCCGCTTCGGTGCCGATGAGTGGAACGCCCTGCGCACCCGCTTCCGCGATGATCCCGGCGTGAAAGCGGCGGCAGAGTGACGGAGATCAAGCGAGTGACCGAGAAGAAGACTCTGCGTGCCCTGCTATCGCCCGGGCGCTGCTTGGCGCTTCCCGGCGTGTTCGATGGGATTTCTACGCGGGTGGCCGACAGTCTCGGCTTCAACGCCCTGTAAATGATCGGCTATGGCAGCGTCGCCTCCGCCCTGGGCGCGGCCGATGCGGGGACGGCGAGCTATAGCGAGATGCTCGACCGAGTACACTGCATCGCGGGTGCGGTCTCCGTCCCGTTCCTCGCAGACGGCGACACGGGCTATGGCGGTCTGCTGAACGTGGATCGCACCGTACGCGGTTATGCCGCCGCCGGCATTCAGCTCGAGGATTAAGAGTCCCTAAAAAGTGTGGCCACACCGAGTATCGCCGGGTGATCCCAATGGCGGACGCGGTGCAGAAGATCCGCGTGGCGGTCGAGGCCCGGCCTGACAAGGATTTCCTCATCGTCGCGCGCACCGACGCACGCTACGCGCATGGCCTGGACGAGGCGCTGCGCCGGGGCGAGGCGTTGCCCGAGGCGGGCACCGACATCCTGTTCGTCGAGAGCCCTGAGTCGCTGGAGGAGCTGCGCCGGGTGGCCGAGACGTTAAAGGGTGCGTTGCTGCTCGCCAAAATGGTGGAGGGGGGGCGCACACCCTACCTCGACACCACGGAGTTGACCGGGCTCGGTTTCTCGGTCGCCTTGTTCGCGGACAGCGCATCCTGGCCGCTGCCGCGGCCTTGCAGACGGTCTACGCCTACCTCAAGAAAGCCGGGATCGGCACCGGCGGCGGCACGCCCTTGCTGCCGTTTGCTGACATGAACACGCTGATGGGGTTTCCCGCGGTCCACGCCTTCGAGCGCCGCCATGGGAGCACGGACGCGCGCGCATAGCGGTTCCGCTGCGCGGTGGACCGTGTTAGCCTTCTCGGCAACGTGGCCGAATAAGGCCTGTGCGCTCCAGGGGAGTCGAAGATGTCGCTACGAGCAAGAGGCCGCCGTGTCATTGCAGGCGCGGCGTTCGCCGCCCTGGCTTTCGCGTCCAGCACCGCCGTTTGGGCGGATACCATCACCGTCACGCATTGGGGCGGCCAGTTCTATGGCGCGCCCTATGCTGTTGCCATGGACAAGGGCTTCTTTAAGCAGCACGGCGTCGATGTCACCGGCATCTTGACCGCTCCGGGCGGCGGCACGGCAGTACGCAACACGATCGCCGGCGACATCCCTTTCGGGGAGGTGTCCCTCGCGGCAGCGGTGCAGGCGATCAATGCTGGGCAGAAACTGGTGATCGTTTCGGCGGGTACGCAAAGCGTGGCCGACCAGATGTGGGCGGCGAAGAAAGGCTCCCCGCTGACCGGGATCAAGGACCTGGCCGGCAAGCGCGTCGCCTATACCGCCCCCAACTCTGTCTCCAACATGATTATCCTGATGGCCTTGAAGGCCAACGGCATGACGGCACAGCAGCTCCGTCTTGTTCCGGCCGGCGACCTCGGGTCCAACCTGTCCGCGGTCGCAAGCGGCGCGGTCGATGCGGGCTTCATCGACACGCTCACCTTCGCGCAGAACCCGGCCGCGATCCAGCCGGTGTTCTGGGTGAAGGACGTCATGTCCCCCCGCATGATGCAAACGGTGTGCGTCACCACCGTGGCGTTCGCGCACGACCATCCCGAAGTCATCCGCGGCATCATCGCCGCCCGCAAGGAAGGACTTGACTACACCCGGGCGCATCCGGGCGAGGCGGCCGACATCCTGGCCAAGGCGTACAACAACCCTGACGCCGCCCTGTATCGCACGCACATGAAGGAACTAGTGGCCGACGATTATTGGAGCGACGGCCGCTTCGATTACGAGGGCATGAACCATATGGTGGAAGGCTTGCAAATCACCGGCCAGCTCAAGGATGCGCCGGACTGGTCCAAGATGATCGACACCGCTTTCCTGCCGCCGGACCAGCGCGCCGCGCGCTGACATGGCCGAGCCGCACGCTACGCTTCGGGGTGTGACCCGGCGCTATGGTGGCAAGCATCCGATCCACGCACTCGGGCCGATCGACCTCGACCTGGCGCAGGGGGAGTTCTTCTCGGTCGTCGGCCCCTCGGGCTGCGGCAAGTCCACGTTGTTGGACGTGCTGTCCGGGCTGGGGTCGCCAAGCGAAGGCAGCGTCAGTTTCGAGGGCAAGCCGGTCAGGGGCGTGCCGGACGGTGTGGGCGTGGTATTCCAGGAGGACTCCAGCTTTGCCTGGCTGACCGTGCGCGACAACGTGGCGTTCGGCCTGCGCCGCTCC
>CAXSEG010000203.1:0-8493 GCA_964235545.1 uncultured Acetobacteraceae bacterium | reverse complement strand
ATCGGGTTGACCAGGCGCAGCACGTCCGGCGCGTCGCCGAACAGGGCGGCCCGCTCCCGCGCCACGAAGGAGAAAGTGACGCATTCGAGCATCCCGCGGCTGGCCAGCACGCGGCGCGCCGTCGCCGCGCGCACCTGGCGCGGCGTGTAGGTCGCGAGCGGGACGGGGGACATGGCGGGCATGGACACGGCCGGCACGCTGTCGAGACCGCGCAGGCGCAGCACCTCCTCCACCAGGTCGGCTTCCGGCTCGGCCACGCCGCACCCGGCCAATGCCGCCAGTGCGCGTTCCGGTAGCAAAGCAGGGGCCTGGTCCAAGCCGCCGGTCCCGGCGACGTCGTTGCGCCAGGGCGGCACGGCGACGGTCACGCGCTCGGTGTCACGCATGCGCACGATGAAGCCCAGCCGTTCGAGCGAGCGTACCGCGTCACCCGGCGGCATGGCCAAGCCACCGAGGCCCAGCAGCCGCTCGAATCGCAGCGAGGCGTCCCGCTGCCAAGCCGGTTCCTGCCCCGCCTCCACGATCTCGCTCGGCTCGCCGCCGCATAGCTGCATCACCATCGTCGTGGCGGCATCCAGCGCGGCAGGGAGCAGGGAGGGGTCGATGCCGCGTTCGAAGCGGCTGCGCGCGTCGGAGAGGATGTCGTGCCGGCGGCCGCTGAGTGCCGTTGCCACGGGGTCGAACAGTGCGCACTCGATGAACACGCTGGTCGTGGCGGCGGTGCTGCCGGTGTCCTCGCCACCCATCACGCCGGCCAGGGACTGCACGCCAGCCGCGTCGGCGATGGCGCAATCCTCCGCGCCCACGGTGTAGGTGCGCCCGTTGAGAGCGCGGAACGGCTCGCCGGCGCCGGGCCGGAAGGTGAGCACGCCGCCCTGCACGCGGTCCGCGTCGAACACGTGCAGGGGGCGGCCCATATCAATGGTGAAGAAGTTGGTGATGTCCACCAACGCGCTGATCGGGCGCAGGCCCACCGATCTCAGGCGGCGCTGCAGCCACTCCGGGCTTGGCCCGTTGCGCACGCCGCGCACGGTGCGGCCGAGCACCCACCGGCAGCTAGGCGCGTCGATCTGCCAGGACAGCGGCGAAGGAAAGCGCCCCTTCACCGGAGGCGGCGACCAGGGTGCCAGCGTGCCGATGCCGGCCGCCGCCAAGTCCCGCGCCACGCCGCGCACGGCCAGCGCATCACCACGGTTGGGGGTGACGGCAATCTCGATCACCGGGTCATCCATGCCGGCGAACGCGGCGTAGGACTGTCCTACGGGCGCGTCTGCGGGGAGATCGGCGATGCCCTCATGCGCCTCGTCCAGCCCCATCTCGCGGGTGGAGAGCAGCATCCCGGCGGATTGCACGCCGCGGATCTCGCCCACTTTCAATACGGTGTTCAGCCCGGGGATGTGGCTGCCCGGCGGGGCGAACACCGTCTTCATCCCGGCCCGCGCGTTCGGTGCGCCGCACACGACCGTGACTGTCTCGCCGCCGGTGTCCACGGTGCAGACCCGCAGGCGATCGGCGTTGGGGTGTTGCACCGCCGCCGTCACCTGCGCCACGCGGAACGGGGCGAGGGCGGCACCGGCATCCGCGACACCCTCCAGTTCCAGCCCGATGCGGGTGAGCGTGTCGGTGATGATGTCGAGCGGCTGGTCCGTCTGCAGGTGCGTCTTGAGCCAGGACAGGGTGAACTTCATGGCGCGACACCCTCGTGCAGGGCGACCGGGGCGAGCGGATTGAAGCCGTAATGGCGCAGCCAGCGCATGTCGCTCTCGTAGAACGGGCGCAGGTCGGCGATGCCGTATTTCAGCATTGCCACCCGCTCCACGCCCATGCCGAAGGCGAAGCCTTGCCAGACCCGCGGGTCAATCCCGCAATTGGCCAGCACGCGGGGATGCACCATGCCGCTGCCCAGGATCTCCAGCCAGTCGCCGCCACCGCCCAGCTCGCCGGTGCGGCGGTTCCAGCCGATATCCACCTCCATCGAGGGTTCGGTGAACGGGAAGTAGGAAGAGCGGAAGCGCACGGGCAGGGTGGCGATACCGAAGAACGCGCGCAGGAAGTCGATCAGGCAGCCCTTGAGGTGGCCGAGCGTCAGGTTGCGGTCGATCGCGATGCCCTCGCACTGGTGGAACATCGGCGAATGCGTCGCGTCGTGGTCGGCGCGGTAGGTGCGGCCGGGAGCGATCACGCGCAACGGGGGCTCGCCGCCGAGCATGGAGATGATCTGCACGTTGGAGGTGTGGGTGCGCAGCACCAGCGGGTGCCCATCCCGCGTGCCGGGCAGGTAGAACGTGTCCATCTCCGTGCGCGCCGGGTGATGGGCGGGGATGTTGAGGGCGGCGAAATTGTGCCAGGCGGTCTCCACGTCCGGACCTTCGCCGACGCGGAACCCCATGGCGCCGAAGATCGCCGCCATCTCCTCCATCGTGCGGCTGATCGGGTGGATCAGGCCGGGCTGCTCGGGCGGCGGCGGCAGGGTGACGTCGATGCGCTCGGTGGCCAGGCGGGCGTCGAGCGATGCGGTCTCGAGAGCGGTGCGGCGAGCCTCGATGGCGGTGGTGATGCCGTCGCGCAGGCGGTTCAGCGCGGCGCCTCGCTCGCGACGCTCCTCCGGGGTGGCGCGGCCGAGCTCCTTCAGCATGGCGGTCAGCCGGCCGGACTTGCCGAGCACGCCGACCCGGATGGCCTCCAGCGCGCGCAGGTCGGTGGTGGCGGCGAGGGAGGCCTCGGTCTCGGCTTGGAGGGTGTCGAGGTCGGTCATACTGTTCCTGTCGAAGACAATTCAGAGGGCGGAAGCAGGGCGGGGACAGGTCGACCGCAGACCATCGATATGTTCGTTCAGGTAGGGATGGATACCGTGCCACATAGGATTGAGGACGAAATCGATGCCTTCCCGCCGCGCGAGCTTGGCAGCTGGAACAAAATCCGCATCGCCAGCGATCAGAACGATCTGGTCGACTTGCTTCTTGTAGGCGAGCGAGGCGATATCGATTTCGATGTGCATGTCGACCCCCTTCTGCCTGGTGTTATAGGTAAAATCCTCATCAACAAGGTTCAGTGGTGAGAGCTCACCGGTTCGGAGTGCCTTGAGCCGATCCGGACGGATAACCCAGTGCGAGTCCTCACTCAGATCACTGGCTTGCCGCTGACCGGCCGGTGCGCCTTCTTCAACAGCGGAGGGCAACCGTAAAAGAAGATTCGATGCAGCTTCCGGCGGTCCTCATCCTTGGACTTCAGGTGCTCGAGCGCCATGCTGAACATAGTGCGAGCGACGACGGCCGCGTCGGCTCGGGGGATCGCAGGATACACGAACGGGATGCGGCGGAGGAAGAAGCCGCCGTCGACGAGGATGGCTGTTGCCATTGGTCACCAAGACAATTTGCCCCCGGGATCGGCGCTTCGATGGATGACCCACACCGTGTCAAAGCGCATACTGCCGGGGATTTGTGATCGACAATATGAATAACGGCCGGCTGTCTTGCAACGTCTCCGTCAGTTTTGTCCCGTCCCGAACGCCTTGTAGCTGGCCATCTTCGCCACGTAGGCCTGCACCAGGTCGCCGGCGACGGCGCCTTCCGTGCCATCCGGGCGGCCGTAGAAGAACGCCTGCATCTTCTCCGATGCCGAGATGTCGGTCACCAGCATCGTCACCCCGTCCTGGCGGCGGAACCAGGCGAGGAACACGCCGCGGCCATCCAACACCGGGCCACCGGGACGTCCGGTCACGTCGAAGCCATAGCGCTGGATGTAATCCGCCAGGTCGTGCAAGAACCCGGCATCCTCCGCCGGGCCGATGCGCAGCGTGACGACGGCGAGCGGAGGCCCGAAATCCTGGAGCTGAGCCCAGGCGGCGGGCGCCAGACATACGGTCAGCCCGGCAAAAAGCGTCGCAGCCAGGCTGCGACGCGAGACGGCCAGCCGCGCATGCCTCAGGCCAGCGCGGCCTGGACCTTCTCCACCACGGCCGCGAAAGCCGCCGGGTCGTCGAACGCAAGAGCGGAGAGCACCTTGCGGTCCATCTCGATGCCGGCCTTGTTCAGCCCGTCGATGAACCGGCTGTAGGTGATCCCGTGCTCCCGCACCGCCGCGTTGATGCGCTGGATCCACAGGCCGCGGAACTCGCGCTTCTTCACCCGCCGGTCGCGGTAGGCGTATTGCAAGCTCTTTTCGAGCCGCTCCAGTGCGATACGGTAGTTGGTCGAGCTGCGGCCAACGAAGCCTTTGCTCTGCTCCAGCACTTTCTTGTGCCGGGCGTGGGTGGTTACACCCCGTTTGACGCGTGCCATGCCTGCTGCTCCTTAACCGAGGCCGTAGGGGGCCCACTGCTTGACGGTCAGGCCGTCAGCGTGGGTCAGGGTCTGCGGGCCGCGGGCGGAGCGCTTCATCTTCTGCGTCCGCTTGATCAGGCCGTGACGCTTGGCGGCCGGGCCGGACATGACCTTGCCGGTCGCGGTGATCTTGAACCGCTTCTTGACCGACGACTTAGTCTTCAACTTGGGCATTTGCATCTCCTTCATACCAGGACCTGCTAGGGAAGCTGCGCAGGCGTCGCGGCCGGGCATGCCCATCCAGGCCCGGCGCGCAGACTGATTCCATGACCAGCACGCAGTCGCGTTGCCGGAAAGCGGGTCTTTAGCGCTGGCTTACCCTCTTATCAAGGGGAAGCTATAAGCCGCCTCATGCAGGCACGCTTCCACAAGATGCACGGAGCCGGGAACGACTTCGTCGTGGTGGACCAGCGTATGACGCCGCTGGACCTCACGCCGGCCCGGATCGCGGCCCTTGCGGACCGCCATACCGGGATCGGCTGCGACCAATTCATCACGATCGGCGCCGTACCAGGGGCGGACGCGCAGCTGCGGTTCTTCAACCCCGATGGCGGCGAGGCCGGCACCTGTGGCAACGGCACACGTTGCGTGGCCGATCTGTTGATGCAGGGTAGCCGGGATGCGCTCACCCTGCGCACCCAAGCCGGCGACCTGGCAGCGCTGCGCCTGCCGGACGGACGGGTACAGGTGGATATGGGGTCGGTGCGCCTCGGCTGGCAGGACATCCCGATGGCCGGGCCGGCCGATACGCTGCACCTGGACATCCCGGGCAATCCTGCGGCTGCCTCCATGGGCAACCCGCACGTCACCTTCTTCGACGTTCCGCTCGACCAGGCCTTGGAGCGTGGCCCGGCCATAGAGCACCATCCGATGTTCCCCCAGGGCGTGAATGCCGGCTTCGCCCAGGTGCTGGATGCCGGCCGCATCCGCCTGCGGGTGTGGGAGCGTGGGGCCGGGCTGACGCAGGCCTGCGGCTCGGGCGCCTGCGCGGCCCTGGTCAATGCCAGCCGCCGCGGCCTGGTCGGGCGGAGCGCTACCATCTTGGTGGACGGCGGCTCGCTGGACATCACATGGCGTGATGATGGGCATGTCGAGATGGCGGGCCCGGTCGCCCACGTGTTCGAGGGCGTGTTCGACCCCGATCGCTTCCCTGTTTGAGCCACACATATCGTAAAGAGGAACTACTGGGACATGCACTTCCGCCGAAGCCTCGCCGCCATCTTGTTGCTTGCCGGGCCGGTCGCGGCCCAACAGACGCCTGTGCCGCCGACACCGCCCGCAGCATCGCCGCCGGTGAGTAGTGCGCCGACCGGCGCCCCCATGCCGGACCCGCTGATGTCACCCGACCTGCAACCGCAGACCGGCCACGCCACCAACCTCGCGAGCTTGGTGCAGCAATCGACCTGGCAGGACCCGGTGATCGCCGCCGCCCGCCTGCAGGCCAAGCAGCTGCCGGACGTATGCACCACTGCCAGCTTCAAGCCGACCGGCCAACTGACGATTTACGCGCCGCCGCAGTTCAGCCTGGAAGGCGTGCTGACCCAGGGCATCTGGAGCGAGAAGGTCAGCGAGACCGGCTGCGGTGCCACCCACACGCTGAACGTGCTGACGGTGCTGCAACCCGGGTCCGCACCCTCGCGCATCCCGACCATGCCGGGCAGCACCCACGCTGACCCGGCAACGCAGAAGAGCGCGCTGCAATACGCCCAGGCGATCGCGATCCGCGCCTCCCCGGCTGGCTGCCGGCAACAGAGCTTCGTCGACACCCGGTTCGACGGCTATACCGGGCTGCCCGACACGAGCATCACCGATGGACGCCCCGCACGCGCCTGGCGCGAGGTCTGGACGCTGTATGCGTGCGGCGGCAGCTATGACATCACGCTGACCTTCACGCCGAACGCGCAGGGTACGCAGCTGCTGGCCACCAATCCGGTGAAGCGCTCCTGATGGGGCCACAGGTCGTCACGTTCGGCTGCCGGCTCAACATCGTTGAGAGCGAGGCGATCCGCGCCTTGCTCGGCGACGCCGCGGACACGGTGGTGGTGAACACCTGCGCCGTGACGCACGAGGCGGAGCGGCAGGCACGGCAGGCGATCCGGCGGGCAGTGCGGGAGCGGCCCGGCGCCGCCGTGGTGGCGACCGGCTGCGCCGTGCAGCTGGACCCGGCGCCCTGGGCGGCGCTCCCGGGCGTGGCGCGGGTGCTGGGCAATGCGGACAAGCTGCACGCACGCTCTTGGCTCCCAGGGGCCGGCAGTCAGGTCAGCCCAGCCGATGCGCCGGCGCCAGCCCCGGCGCTGACCGGGTTCGCAGCGCATACCCGCGGCTTCGTGCAGGTGCAGGCGGGGTGCGATCATCGCTGCACGTTTTGCACCATCCCGTTTGGCCGCGGGCGCAACCGCAGCATCCCCGTTGCCGACGTGGTGGCGCAGGCCGCTGCCCTGGTGGACCGTGGGGTGCAGGAGGTGGTGCTGACGGGGGTGGACATCGCGAGCCACGAGGCCGGGATCGGCACCGTCGCTGCCGCCGTGCTGACCGGCGTGCCGGGGCTACCGCGGCTGCGGCTATCCTCGCTCGACCCGGCCGCGATCGACCCGGCTGTTTGGAAGCTGCTGGCCGATGAACCACGGTTCATGCCGCATTTGCACTTGTCGCTGCAGTCCGGCGCCGGGCTGGTGCTCAAGCGCATGCGGCGCCGGCACTATCCGGAGGGTGCGATGGCCGTGATCGATCGTGCGCGCCGGCTACGCCCCGGGATCGCGATCGGGGCCGACCTGATCGCCGGGTTCCCCACCGAGACGGACGGGTTGGCGGCCGAGACCGAGCGCTTCGTGGCGGCGGCGGCAATCCCCTATCTCCACGTTTTCCCCTACAGCGAACGCCCCGGCACGCCGGCCGCGCGCATGCCCGCGGTGTCCCCGCCGGTACGGCGGGAGCGGGCGGTGCGGCTGCGGGCCATTGCCGCCGGCCACGCCGCGGCCTTCCACACCAGCCAACTCGGGCGGACGGTTACCGTGTTGGCTGAACGCGGCGGGCGTGGGCATAGCGAGACGTTCAGCCCCGTGCGGCTGGACGCGGTGCCGGGCACGCTCGTGCGGGCGCTCGTCATTGCGGCGGACGCGGACGGGCTCGTGGCGGGTCTCGCGTAATGGCGCTCGGCGGCTTCTTCAACAAGCTGAAGGCGGGGCTCACCCGCTCGACCGAGAAGCTGACCGGGGGCATTACCGCCGCCTTCGCCCGGCGCACGCTGGACGACGACGCATTGGCCGAGCTGGAGGAGTTGCTGCTCGGCGCCGATCTCGGCCCGGCGGCAGCGGCGGACATCGTGGAGTCGTTCCGTAAGAGCCGCTTCGGCCGCAGTGTCACGGATGCCGAGATCAAGCAGGCGCTGGCGGAGGAGATTGCCGCCATCCTCGCCCCGGTGGCGCGGCCGCTGGTGTTGGACCCTAGCCGCAAGCCGCACGTGATTCTGGTCGTGGGAGTGAACGGCACCGGCAAGACGACGACGATCGGCAAGCTTGC
Organism: uncultured Acetobacteraceae bacterium; assembly: GCA_964235545.1. Lineage (GTDB taxonomy): Bacteria > Pseudomonadota > Alphaproteobacteria > Acetobacterales > Acetobacteraceae > LMUY01. The sequence goes on along the minus strand of CAXSEG010000203.1, from coordinate 652 downwards.
CATGCAGTTCAAGGAGGAGGGGCTGCGCGCCATGATGGTGGCCGGCGACACGTTCCGGGCGGCGGCGGCGGAGCAGCTCCAGGTGTGGGGGGACCGCACGGGCGCCCCGGTGATCGCCGGGGCCCGCAACGCGGACGCCGCCGGGCTCGCGTTCGAGGCGCTGGCCCGGGCGACGGCCGAGCGGGCGGATGTGCTGCTGGTGGATACGGCGGGGCGGCTGCACAACAAGGCGGCGCTGATGGAGGAGCTGGCGAAGATCATCCGCGTGATGCGCAAGCAGGACCCGAGCGCGCCGCATTCCGTGTTGCTGGTGCTGGACGCCACGACCGGCCACAACGCGCTGGAGCAGGTGCGGGTGTTCAAGGAGATGGTGGCGGTGACGGGGCTGATCGTCACCAAGCTGGACGGCAGCGCCCGCGGTGGCATCGTGGTTGCGCTGGCGGAGGATTACGGCCTGCCGGTGCACGCCGTGGGGGTGGGCGAGCAGGCGGGGGACCTGCGGCCGTTCGAGGCGATGGATTTTGCCCGCGGCCTGGTGGGAGAGGGGCCGCTCTCCGCACCCACGTCGTGATCGTCGCCGCGAACGGCCTCCAGTTCGAAGTGGAGGAGACGGGCGGGGGCGACCATCTCGCTTTGTGCCTGCACGGCTTCC
>CAXSEG010000202.1:1412-8517 GCA_964235545.1 uncultured Acetobacteraceae bacterium | reverse complement strand
CATTGGTCTGGGAGTGCCCACCTCGGGCCGTCTCCTTCTAGGCGCGCTCGCCCTCCTCTGCCTCGCCCTGGTCGCCGGGGCGTGGTCGCCAAAAGACCGGCTTCGATCCAGCCGACTATCGAGCCAAATCCCTGCTGTCAGCATGGGAAGTCAAAGCGTTGGCAGAAATCCAGGCGGACCGGCCTCGGGGCTATTACGTGTGCCCCCAGGTGCGCTTGGCTGATGCGGTCGAGATCGTTCAGCGTGATCCCTCCTTGCGGCGTGCAGCCCTGGGCCGGGTGGCGCAGAAGTCCGTGGATTTCACTGTCATCGACAGGCAGGGCCGGGTTGCCCTTGTCATCGAGTTGGATGATCGCAGCCATGACCGGCCGGATCGCCGTCGCCGAGATGAGCTAGTCGATGCCGTCCTGGCGCAATGCGGCATTCCCATCAAGCGCATCCGGCCGGGGCAGCGCGTGAGCGTTTGCACGCATCTGAAGGAGCCCACCAGGGCGTCCTTCGCAACCTGTTGAGGAGGAGCAAATGGCCAGGACTATCATTTCCGGCAATTGGCTTGTGCCGCTCCTGTGCGGAGCCCTCGCCAGCACACCAGCCTCGGCTGACGTGTCGCCCGTCACCAGCATGGGTACACCAGTCATGGTCGTGCCGCAGTATCAAGAACTGGAGCACCGACCTTCACATCGCCGAATGGAAGCACGATGTCTTCCGGTTCGACCGGCTCGACGATAAGCGATCCGGTATCCTCCGACCCGACCATTTCCTCTGGAAGCGGAGGGGGCTCTGTCGCGACGAACTACTCGCAATATCTCAACTAGTACGTGGAAAGTGGGCAGTGCGTCGCTCTGGTGCAGGCCGCCGACAGCGGCGTTGGCCTGACTGCGACCTGGACACAGGGCACCGCCGTTCAGGGAGACACCTCGCTGCAGCCTGGCACGGCCATCGCGACATTCGGGTCCAATGGCACCTACACGAACTCGACGGACGGTTCGAGCCATGCCGCTATTTACCTCGGGCAGAACGCACAAGGCATTCAGGTCGAAGATCAGTGGCTCGGCCATCCAGCGAGCATCCGCACGATCGCCTCGAGCAGCACCACGTCGTCATCCGCCGTAAACAACGGGAGCGCTTCTATGTTGTCTCACATTCCAGCTAAGGTTTCTGTCTTGGTCGGTCTGCTGTCCTTCACGACGGCCGTCCATGCCGCCGTGGAGTGTCCGCGATCGGTCCAGGGGCACCGACTGACTGCATCCAGCTTGTTCGAGGGCGACCCGGCGAAGCAGGTTGAGCTAGCGCCTGGCAGCGTGGCAGGCCCGAACGGCAGCTACGTCAACACCTGGCCGTTGCGGTCGTCGGTCGGCCTCGTAGCAGTCTGCCGGTTCGAGGGTGCGCCGGAGCAACGGATGAACCTACCAAGCGGGCTTTCGTCCTGCCGTGCAGGCGGCGGGTCAAGACAGCTTCAAGCTGCCTGCCAGTAAGCGCCAGAAAGAAAGATCATGGGGCTTGAGGACCGTGAATGGTTTCGTGCCGATCAGAAGCAGCGACTGGGGCAAGGCACGTTCTCGCCGCGACGGTTTGGCCGATCCAGGAACTGGTATCTTGGCATCGTCGGGTTAGCTGGCGCGATCGCGTTTGCCACGCTGTTCCCGATCCATCCACCCAACCTAGGTAACAACCCCGGGGTGGCGTTGGCGGAGGCACCAGACAGCAATCCCTGGCCGTTTCCGCCGCAAGGTACGGTACAGTTCCACGCAGGCAATTTGCGTGGCCCACTGGGCACTTTGACAATCGTGCCACCGAGTTTTGGGCCCGAGCAGCATTTCGCTGTCCGGGTTCGTGACTGGTATAGGAACGCTGCGATCAGCACCCTCTACTTCGGTCAAGCGAAACCCTGAATGTGGATCTGGGATTGACCCGGTTTCATGGACACCCTGAAGCTCTCGCGAGAGGTGCTCCTGATGCCTAGAACCCGTCCGCCGTATTCGGCTGAGTTTCGCCTTCAGATGGTCGATCTGGTCCGTGCTGGGCGATCTCCCGAGGACCTTGCTCGGGAGATCGAGCCTACGGCGCAGTCGATCGCCGCTTGGGCCGCTGTGGCCGACAAGCAAGAGGGCGGACGGAAGGAGGTGGTCGCTGGTTTGTCGGCCACTGAACGCGACGAGTTGGCGCGGCTGCGGCGTGAGAACAAGCAGCTCCGGGTGGAGCGGGCTGCACTTCGACGTCGCGGAGACCGGAACCGTCGTCGTGTGCACGAACGAGGGCAACGCGGACCTGTCGGCCAACACGCCGCCGCTGCACATCGTCCCGTGCGGGATCGAGAAACTGGTCCTGCGTCTGGACGACCTCGCGATGCTGGTTGCCTGCTGTCGCGCAGCGCGCTCGGTTCACCGATGACGCAGTACACGTCGCATTCCGCGGCTTACGCAAGGGCGGCGAAATGCATATCGTCCTGGTCGATAACGGCCGATCCGAACGGCTGGGCAGGAGCAGTTCTGGTCGTCGTTGAAGTGCATCCGCTGCGGCGCCTGCATGAACACCTGCCCGGTGTTCCGCCGCAGTGGCGGCCTGAGCTATGGAGCCACCTATGCCGGGCCGATCGGAGTCGTCATCGACCCGACGTTCAACGTCCACAAATACAGCAAGCTGCCGTTTTCCTCAACGCTGAACGGCAGTTGCACGGCCGTCTGCCCGGTGACATCGAGGGGTGCTTATCCACGGTGCCCAAGATGTGCGGTCCTTGGCCGTCGCGCCAGTCCCCCGCAATGCGACTGTGCGGGGTCGGGGCTGACTGCCGTGATGCGGAACAGCGCTCTATGTAGCGCGTCCTGCGGTGCGCTTATCAGCCAGCGCCTTGGCGGGGCCGGATTAGGCGGCGTGTCCGTATCGCTGGCGCCGCATTGGGCGGCTGCCATCACGGACCCAAGCGAGGCTGGAGCGGAGCTCGGTGCGGCCGCCGCTCGGTACCGTCCAGGCAAAGGCGGCAGAACACCCGCCTGCCCCCCCCTTGCGGCGTTTCCCACCGTCAGGTGACCAACCATCCCGATCTTAGCTGGTTGAGGCGCGGACCAATTCCATCTGCCCGATCACGCCGAGCGACAAGCTCCAACCCGGTGGTAGCCAGGTGGTGGCTGACATCTCTTCGATAAGGGCTGGCCCGGTAATGCGCATACCCGGCAAGATATCGGCGCGGGACCAAACATCACATGGCATTGCGAAATCCGGCAGCGCCCTGGTCCCTAACCGTTGGCCAGTGCCGCCGCCGGGCGGGGTCCAGGCCGGCGTCTCGATGGGGAGGCGGCCAATGACGCGCAGGTTGACCACTTCGACGCCCCGCCCACTGTCGCGCCGCCCGAATTGGCGTTCGAACGCGGCTTCGAACCGCTCCAGGACCTCTGGCAGGGTCGCCGCAACGGGGGCGATCACCGTCAGCTCATGGGCCTGGCCACGGTAGCGCAGATCGAATTGGCGCTCCTCCACCAACGCCGAGAGATCGGCGACCTCGGCGCCGAACTCGTCCCGTATTTCTGCCAGCATGGCGGCCATGGCGGCCTCCGCAGCGGCCAGGCTCTCGACCGTCAACGGCTGCAAGACGGTGCGCGACCGATCCTTGGACAGCGCCGAGCACAGCGCCCCGAAGGCCGAGAAAGCGCCAGGCGAAGGCGGCACGATCACCCGCGGGATGCCGATCTCGTCGGCGACCAGCGCCGCATGCAGCGGACCGGCGCCGCCATAGCACAACAGGGCGAACTCCCGCGGATCGAAGCCGCGGGCGACGGATATCTCGTGCACCGCAGCCGCCATTTTTGCGACGCCCAGGCGCAGGATGGCGGCGGCCGCGGTCTCGGCACCCTCCCCCATGCTCGCAGCCAGGCCGGCCAAGGCGTCCCGCGCGGCGGCGGTGTCGATGCGCAAGGACCGACCCAGCTCCTGCGCCGGGCCCAGCCGGCCCAGCACCACGTTGGCGTCCGTGACCGTCGGCCGCGTGCCCCCCTTGCCGTAAGCGGCCGGCCCCGGCACTGCCCCGGCACTCTCCGGCCCGACCTGCAAGCTGCCGCCGGCATCCAGCGCGGCGATCGAGCCACCGCCGGCGCCGACCGTGTGGATGTCGAGCTGGGGCAGGCGGATCACCAGGCCTTCCAGCAGCGTCTCCCGCTTCAACGGGAACTCCGCGTCGGCGATCAGGGCCACGTCCGTGGAGGTGCCGCCCATGTCGTAGGTGATCAGGTTCGGCGTTTCTACGGTCCGCGCGAGGTGCAGCGCCGCCGCGACCCCGGCGGCCGGGCCGGACAGCACCGTCCGCACCGGTTGCGCCGCCGCCGTCGCCGTCGAGAGCAGACCGCCATGCGACGCCACCGTGTAGAAGGCCGCGCCCGGGTAGGCGCCTCGCACCGCCTGGGTCAGGCGGGTGATGTAGCTGGCCATCACCGGCATGACGTAGCCGTTGATCGCCGCGACCGAGAACCGTTCGAACTCCCGGATCTCGTTCAGCACGTCGGTCGACAGGGTGACGTGCTCGAAGTGTCTCGCCAAGATCGCGCCGGCCCGCCGCTCGTGCACGGCATTGCGATAGCTGTTGACGAAGCCGACGACCACGGCCTCCGTCCCCGCCGCCTTGAGCGCGACGGCGGCGGCTTCGAGCGCCGCTTCGTCGAGTGGGAGGCTCACCTCGCCGTCGGCCTCCATCCGCTCCGCGACCGTCACCCGGTCGCGCCGGCGGATCAGCGGGGCCGGGCGGCGGAAATACGGATCGTACAGGCTGTTCGGCACCAGGCGGGTCGTGCGACCCAGTTCCAGCACGTCGCGGAACCCGGCGGTGGTGACGAAGCCGGTGCGGGCGCCGCGCCGCTCCAGCAGGGCGTTCGTCGCCACGGTGGTGCCGTGCACGATCAATTGCAGCGCGGAGGCGTCCAGCTCCGCACGGTCCAGCGCGGCCAGGACGGCTTCGTCCGGGGCGGCCCGGTTCGAGGGCACCTTCACCGCCCGCGTGGTGGCGCTGCGCGTATCGTAGACGATCAGGTCCGTGAAGGTTCCGCCTACGTCGATGCCGACGAACACGCTCATGGGCGGCCCCCGCCCAGGCGGCGGATGTGGAACTCGCCCCCGAAAGAAGCAGCAACGGTGTCAGGGGGCAGAGTGGGATCGACCGCCTCCACCCACAGCCGCCGCGCCGGACCGGAGCGCGGAGCCAGTTCGACCAGGTCGCCGCAATCCGCGCCGAGCCGGGTGGCAAGCGCCGCGGACAGGCGGCAGCGTTGCGGCGCCAGGCCCGGCCGGGCGTGGGCCTGTGCCGACGCGGCAGCATCGTAGGCGATGCGGCCGGCAGAAGTGACGTAGCCGTCCGCCAAGTCGTCGGCCAAGGCGGCTGGGTCCCGCTCGGCCGGGTCGCCGAACCCGCCACCGCCGGAGGATTGCATCACCACGACGTCGCCCCGGCGGAGCGGGAAGTTGGCGACCTTGCCGGGGAAGGCGCTGGGCTGCAGCTCGGCGCCGCCGCGCCGCACGGCGAAGCGGTTGGGGGCGCCGGATGCACCGCCGTTCACCCCGGCGGGCGGGATGATGTTGCGGTCCGACAGCACGGACAGGCGGGCGTCGTCTGCCAGCACCTCCACCTCGCGCACCAGGCCGCAGCCGCCACGCTGCCGGCCGGGGCCGCCGCTGTCGGATCGTACCTCCTGGCGGATGATTCGAAGCGGGAAGCTGCGTTCCACCATCTCGGTGGACTGGACGGATACGTTCTCGCCCTCGTTGAAGGCACGCACGGCGGTGTTGCCGTCGCCGGTGGCCCAGGCGCCGGTGCCGCCGGACGGATACTCGTAGAAGATGAACCCGCGCCCGCCGATATAGGTGTGGTTGGAGGTGCCGCGGACGTCGCCGGTCAACCGCTCCGGGATCGCCTGCGCCAACGCGCCCATCAGCGCCGCATCGCAGCCGAACCTCACCTCGTTCAGCCCGCCGCAGGGGGCCGGGCTGCGGGCATCGACGATGGTGCCGGGGACCGTGGTCACCTGCACGGCGCGCAACGTGCCGGAGGTGATCGGGCCGCTCGGGTCCAGGAAGGATTTCACCACCGTCATCACGGAGGTGGGCGCGATGGCTGGCCCGGCGTTCAGCGGGGCGGCGACCTGGGCGGAGCTGCCGGTGAAGTCGGCCTCGATGCTGTCCGCCCCGATGATCAAGCGGACATGGACCTCAAGCGGGTGCGGCGTCGCCTCGTTGCCGTCGAGGTAGCCGACATGGCGGTATTCCCCCGGCGCCAACGCCGCGATGGCCGCGCGCATCCGCCGTTCGGACGCGTCCAGTATGTCCTCCGTGGCCGCCTGCACCGTGGGCAGGCCGTGCCGGGCGACCAGGTCGCGCAGCCGCCGCTCCGCCACCCGGCAAATGCCGAGCACGGCGTGGAAGTCCGCCGTCGCCTCGGCCGTAGCGCGCACGTTGTCCAGGATCAGGCGGAGCAGCTCGGAGCTGCCGGATTTATCGAGCTTCAGGTAGTTCATCCGCAGGCCTTCCTGCAGGATGTCGGTCGCCGCGCCATTCAGCGAGCCGGGCGTCATTCCGCCCACGTCGCCCCAGTGCGAGCGCACCACGACGTAGAAGATCGGCAGTCCGTCCATGTGCACCGGCCAGATCGCCGCGACGTCGTTCAGGTGGGTGCCGCCCGTGTAAGGGTCGTTGTGCAGCAGCAGGTCGTCCGGGCCGATGGCGCCGTGCACGGCCAGTGCGCCGGCGACAGCCCCGGCGACCGGGATGATGTGGAACGGGTGATCCTCGCCGGACTCCGCGATCAGGCGGCCCTGCCCGTCGATCAGCACGCAGGAGAAATCATAGCCCTCATAGATGATCGAGCTGTAGGAGGACTGGACCATCGAGCGTCGCATCTCGCGCACGATGGAACTGAGCTGCTCACGGATGACGGCGCTGGTCGCAATTTCGGTCCGCCGCCCGGGCGCCTGGCTTGCGGTCATGCGGCGGCGCCGAACGCACCTTCACGGGCCAGTGCGGCGATGGCGGCCGTGTCCAGCCCGAGCCACTCGGACAACACTTCGTCGCGGTGCTCGCCCAGGCGGGGCGCCGCACGCGCGGGCGGCGGCGGCGCATCGTCGAAGCGGAT
>CAXSEG010000202.1:0-1312 GCA_964235545.1 uncultured Acetobacteraceae bacterium | reverse complement strand
GTCACCAGGTCGGCGATCGACGTGCCGACCTTCACCGGCGGGCCGTCCGGCTCGCCAGTGATGTCCATCACGCCAGACTCGCCCTGGATGATGAGGTCGTAGCCGGGCCTGTCCGCTTGCGGGCCGCTGCGGCCGAAGCCCGTGATGGCGCACAGGATGAGTCGCTGGTTGCGCTGCGCTAGCACGTCGTAACCCAGGCCCAGGCGGTCCAGCGTGCCGGGGCGGAAGTTCTCCACCACGACGTCGGCCTCCGCCGCCAAGCGCATCACCAGGTCGTGCCCGGCCGGTGATTTCAGGTCGATTGCGCAGCTTCGCTTATGGCGGTTTATGGACATGAAATAGGCGCTTTCCACGCCGGGGAAAGGCGGTCCATACGTGCGGCTCTCGTCACCATTGCCGGATTCCTCGACCTTCAGGACATCCGCGCCGAGATCGCCGAGCTGCATGGTCGCGAATGGGCCGGAGACGACCCGGCACAGATCCAACACCCGCACCCCGGCCAAAGCCGGCCGGTCAGACCAGGGCATCCGCCAAGTCCTTCATCGATGGCGCCAGGATATCGGGCTGGTGCGGCGTTTCGCCGAACGGCCGGCTGCGGCGATCGATGAAGGCGGTGCGCATGCCGGCGGCCTTGGCGCCGATGCAGTCGAAGGCGTGGTTGGCGACGAACAACACCTCGGCCATGGCGACGCCGGCCAGTTCGGCAGCCTTGGTGTAAGTGGCTACGTGCGGCTTGAAGCTGCCGGCCTCCGCCACGGATATGACCTGGTCGAAGGGCACCTGGTGGTAGCGCTTTGCCGCCTCCAGCATGTCCGGATCGCCGTTGGAGAGCACGACCAGCTTGTAGCGCGTCTGCAGCCGCGCCAACGCCTCCGGCACTTCAGGAAACGGGCGAAGCTTCTCGATCTCGCCGACCAGGTACCGCACGTCCTCCGGCGTATGGGAAATGCCGGCGCGGTTCATGACAAACGCGACGGCCCGATGCCCGATGTCCCGGTAGGGCGTGTGCTCCTTGTGCAGCAGCGCGTCGATCATCGAGTTCTCGAAATGCGTGCGTCGCCACCAGGTGACGAAGCTGTTGGGGTTGCCGGCCCAGCCTTTCGCCTTGAGGAACGGGGTGGCGATGGCGGTCAGGCCGCCCTGCATGTCAACGACCGTGCCGTATTGGTCGAACATGCAGACTTTGATGGTGTGCTTGAGGCCCGCGGCGTGGGTCATAGCTACTCTCGTTGCTAGGTCAGGCCGAGGTGGCAGCCGGACGTCATTGACTCGAACTCTGCACTTTGTATACAGGAACCGTCAAGCGAGGATG
>CAXSEG010000201.1:0-8647 GCA_964235545.1 uncultured Acetobacteraceae bacterium | reverse complement strand
CGCCCTGCGCCAGAGCGCACCGCGCACGGCGGGCCGGCCGGTTGCCGCCCGCAGCGGGGATGTGATCACGGCAATCCGCGTGACCGGAAACCAGCGCATCGAGCCGGGGACGATCCAGTCCTACATGCTGATCCAGCCCGGCGACCGCTACGACGCTGACCGGGTCGATCGAAGCCTGAAGACGCTCTACGCGACGGGATTGTTCCGGGACGTGTCCATTGCACGGGACGGCGCCTCGTTGGTGGTGAAGGTTGCCGAGAACCCGATCATCAACCGGATCGCATTCGAGGGTAACCACAAGATCACCGACGACACGCTCCGCCCCTTGCTTGAGCTGCGTCCGCGTGCCGTGTTCACGCCTGAGTTGGCGCAGGCCGACCGGCAGAAGATCCTGGACGCCTATGCCAAGCGCGGTCGGTTCGGTGCCACAGTCGAGCCGAAGATCATCCGGCTCGAGCAGAATCGTGTCGACGTCGTGTTCGAGATCAACGACGGCACCTCGACACTGATCAGCCGCATCAGTTTTGTGGGCAACCATGCGTTCGGTGAGGACCGCCTGCGCGAGGTGATCAGCTCGCGCCAGCAGGCAATCTATCGCATCCTCTCCAGCAGCGACACCTACGACCCGGCGCGGGTGGATTACGACAAGGAGTTGCTGCGCCGGTTCTACCTGAAGAACGGCTATGCCGATTTCATGGTGCGGGATGCGACGTCGGAGCTGGCGCCGAACCGCTCGGCCTTTTTCGTGACGTTCACGCTGAACGAGGGCGCGCAGTACAAGGTCAACTCGATCCAGGTCGAATCCCGGCTGCCTCATCTGAACGGCGCCGACCTGCTGCCACAAGTGGAGCAGGAGAAGGGCGAGATTTACGACGGCGAAGCGGTCGAGCGGTCCGTCAACGACATCCAGGAAGCGGCTCAAGGGCGCGGCTACAACTTCGTGCTCGTCCGCCCGCGCATTGCCCGTGACCCCGTCAAGCACACGGTCGACCTCGTGTTCGACGTGACAGAGGGCCCGCGCGTCTACGTCGAGCGGATCGACATCGTCGGCAATACGCGCACCAAGGACAAGGTGATCCGCCGGGAGTTGCAGCTGGCGGAGGGTGACGCGTTCAATGCCGCCGCGATCCGCCGCTCCCGGTCGCGGTTGACCGATCTGGGCTACTTCAACACGGTCAACATCACCTCCACGCCGGGCAGCAGCGCCGACAAGGCGATCGTGACGGCGGCGGTCGACGAGAAGGCCACCGGTGAGCTTAGCCTGGGCGGCGGCTTCTCGACCGACGCTGGCGCGCTGCTCAGCGCCGGGTTGCGGGAGAAGAACCTGGTCGGCACCGGTATCGACGCCAACCTGTCGGGCGTGCTGGCGCAGCGGCGCTCCGAAGTCGATTTCTCGCTGACCGATCCTTACCTGTTCGACCGCAACCTGGTCGGCGGGGTCGACATCTTCCATGTCCAGAACAACAACCAGAACATCTCCGCCTACGACGAGCGGCGGACCGGCGGGGCGTTGCGCCTCGGCTACGAGATCAATGACCATCTCCGGCAGGCGCTCAGCTATTCGGTGGTTGACCGTAACGTCTACAACGTTAGCACAGACGCCAGCCTCTATATCCAGAACCAGGCCGGTGGGTCGCTGCTCTCGCAGGTCGGGCAGACGCTGACCCTGGATTACCGCGACAGCCGGACCGCGCCGCATAGTGGGTTCGTGGTCAATTACGGGCTGGACGTAGCCGGCCTGGGTGGCACCGCGCATTACGTCCGCAACAAGATTGACGGTGTGTACTACATCCCTCTGGAGCGGTACACCGGCGACAGTGACTGGGGCATCGCGGTGTCGGGCGGGGCCGGCTACCTGTTCAACTTCAAGAGTGAGCCCGAGAGCATCGTCGACCGGTTCTTCCTGGGCGGCGACAACCTGCGTGGCTTCCAGTCCGCCGGCGCCGGCCCGCACTCCGTGCCGTTGCAGGCCGGCGGCGTGGTGTTCGGCAGCGACAGCATCGGCGGCAAGTTCATCTACACGCAATCGACCGAATTGCGCTTCCCGCTGCCGATCTCGGCCGATCTCGGGCTGTCCGGGCGGGCTTTCGTGGACGTTGGCGGGCTGAGCAACGTCAGTCGGTCGGGCACCTTCTTCGCGCGCAACGTGTACGGGATCCCGCTTGCCGGAGGCATCGACCAGGGCATCAACGGCCAGCACAGCCTGTCTCCGCGAGTTGGCAGCGGCGTCGGCGTGTCTTGGCGCACCCCGTTCGGCCTCATCAACATCGACCTCGCAGAGGCCGTCGTTAAGCAAAAGTATGACCAGACCCAATTCTTCCGATTCGGCTTCGGCACGAGGTTTTAACGTGAACGCATTCGTCTTCTCCCGTCCGGCGGTCTTCCGGATGTCCCTCCTTGCCGCTGCGTCGGCCGTGCTGCTCTGGGGCGGCGCCGCATCGGCCCAGGGATACTTCATCCCGCCGCAGGCCCAAGCTCCGCGCACGGCAAACCCGGCGCCGTCCGCGCCCCGCCCCGCCGCTCGCCCGGCGGCTCCGCCGCCGGTGCAGGCGCAGGCCCTACCACCGCCGCCGCCGGTGCAGATCGGCCCGGGCCTGCCAAGTGTCGCGGGCAACGACACGGTTGACGCCAACAACGCGCCGGTAACCTTGCCGAATATTCCCGTGCCCGACCTGCCTCCGCTTCCCAAGGGGGCGCCACCGCCGCCCGCAGTCATTGGCGTGCTCGGAGTGCCCGAGATCATGCGAGCCGCAACTGCCTCGCAGCAGGTGGAACGTGTGATCGGCGAGCGCCGCGAGAAACTGAACGAGGATGCGCAGAAGGAGCAGGCCGCGTGGCGGGACCTCCAGCAACAATTGAGTGCGCAACGTGCAACGCTCTCGCCGGACCAGGTACGCCAAAAAGAACGTGATCTGCAGGAGCGGATCACCACATCCCAGAACAGCTTCAGGGATCGCAACCGCGTCTTGCAGGAAACGGCACAGTACGAGTTGGGTCAGATCGAGCGCACGCTGATCGGCGTCATCCGCCAGGTATCCGAAAGCCGTGGAATGAACCTGGTGCTGCACCGGGCGCAGGTTGCATTGAACATCAACGAGTTCGACATCACCGAGCAGGTGACGCAACAGATGAACAAGGTGATGCCCTCCATCACCATCCCGCCGGACGGTGTCTCGCCGTTGGCGCAGAACCAGGCGCCGGCGCAGGCCGGGACGGCGGCCCCGCAGCCGACCCCGGCCTCGGCACCACCGACCCAGCCGCAAACGCGCCGCTGACATGGTCGCGGCCGCGGACCCGCGGTTCTTCCGCCGCACCGGCCCGCATCCATTTGCTGCGGTCGTGGCAGCGGCCGGTGCCGCGGCGGGCGAAGGCCCGGAGGTGCACGGCGTCGCCCCGCTGCAATCGGCGGGGCCGGCGGAGGTCAGCTTCTTGGACAACAAGCTGTATGCGCCGCAGTTGGAGGCGACCCAGGCGGGCGCCGTGATCGTCCACCCCAGCATGGCCAGCCGCGTGCCGCCCGGTTCGGTCGCGATCGTAACCCCGGAGCCGTACTTGGCCTGGGCCCGGGTTGCCGCCTTGTTCCATCCACCGCTTCCGGCGGTTCCGGGAGTGCATCCATCGGCCGTGGTGGACGCGTCCGCCCGGATCGACTCCTCGACCGAAGTGGGCCCGCTCGCCTATGTCGGCCCCCATGCCGAAATCGGCCCGTTCTGCCGCATCGGGCCCGGTGCGGTCATCGGCGAAGCGGTGCGGATGGGGCCGCATTGCCGGATCGGCGCGCAAGCGACCCTCACCCACGCCGTGCTCGGCGCCCGTGTTTACGTGTATCCGGGCGCACGGATTGGCCAGGAGGGGTTTGGCTTCGCGGTCGGCCCTGCCGGCTTCGTGAGCGTGCCGCAACTCGGCCGCGTGCTGCTTGAAGATGACGTTGAAGTCGGTGCCAATAGCTGCATCGACCGTGGCTCGACGCAGGACACGGTGATCGGGGCCGGGTCGCGCCTCGACAACCTGGTGCAGATCGGGCACAACGTCCGCCTCGGTCGCTGTTGCATCGTGGTGTCGCAGGCAGGGATATCGGGGTCCACCGTTCTTGAGGATTTCGTGGTGGTTGCGGCGCAGGCGGGCCTCATCGGGCATCTCCGGATCGGGGCGAAGGCAAGGGTCGGCGCGCAGGCTGGCGTGATGCGGGACGTGGTGGCCGGGGCAGATGTGCTCGGCGCGCCTGCCATTCCGGTGCGGGAGTTCTTCCGGCAGGTCGCAACGTTGCGCAAACTGGCCACGCGGCGGACCAGGGAGGGCTGAACGTGGACACGATTCAGACCAACACCACGACACAGATCTACGACATTGCCCGCATCATGCATGCGATCCCGCATCGCTACCCGATGCTAATGATCGACCGTGTGGTGGACGTCGTGCTGGACGGGTCTGCGATTGGCATCAAGAACGTCTCCGCCAATGAGAGTTTTTTCCAGGGCCATTTCCCGAACCATCCCGTGATGCCCGGCGTGCTGATCATCGAGAGCATGGCGCAGACTGCGGCCGTGCTGGTGGTGGAAACGCTGGGCCCGGACGCGGCTGGCAAGCTGGTCTATTTCATGACGATTGAGGGTGCCAAATTCCGCCGTCCCGTCGTGCCCGGGGATCAGCTGCGCCTCCTCGTGGTCAAGGAGCGCAGTCGCGGCAACGTTTGGAAATTCCATGCGACCGGCACCGTTGACGGCGTATCGGTAGCGGAGGCGACATTCAGCGCGATGATCATGGATCGTCCGTCACCTTCTGCCGCACCGTAGCGAGTCCACGGTCAGACAGCCGACATAATTCGTTGCTTGGCGGGATGCAGTGGCCCGTCGCATTGTCCGCCGTGCCCAGGAAGTTGAACCGATGATCCGACTCGCTTGCGGTGTGGCTCGGCCTTGACCATCCACCCGACCGCGCTCGTGGCCAGGGGAGCCGAGGTTGCCGCAGATGCGAGCATCGGCCCATGGTGCAGCGTGGGCCCGAATGCCATCATCGGTGCGGGTGTGCAGCTCGTCAGCCACGTGGTGGTAGACGGGCACACCGCCATTGGCGAGGGCGCCGTGCTGTATCCATTCTGCACGGTCGGCATGGCGCCGCAGGACCTGAAATACAAAAACGAGCCGACCCGCTGCGAGGTCGGCGCGCGTACTCAAATCCGCGAGCACTGCACGGTCCATCGCGGCACGGTCACCGGCTCGGGACTGACCCGGGTCGGGTCGGACTGCCTGCTGATGGCCGTGGTTCACGTGGCGCATGATTGCGTGCTCGGGGACGGCGTGATCATCGCCAACAACGTGGTGATGGGTGGACATGTGGAGATCGGTGACGGGGCGGTGATCGGCGGTGCCGCCGCGTTGCACCAGTTCGTGCGTATTGGCCGCGCCGCGATGGTGGGTGGCGTCTCCGGCGTGGAGGCGGACGTGATCCCGTTCGGCAGCGTGATCGGCAACCGGGCACGGCTCGCCGGGCTGAACGTGATCGGCCTGCGCCGCCGCGGTGTGAATAGGACCCGCCTGCACACGATCCGCGCCGCTTTCCGGCAGCTGTTCAGCGGCGAGGGCGTGTTCGCGCAAAGACTGGAGGCGGTCCGCGGCCAGTATGTTGACGAGCCGTTGGTGGCGGAGATCTTGGACTTCGCGGAGAAGCCCAGCAAACGCGGCCTGATCCGCACCTCGCTCGCCGCCGAGGAGGCGGACGAGCCATCCTCCCCCTCTCTCCCCGGGAAAAGACCGGAGTGACGCCCGGAACGCGCCAAGCCTTCGCCATGTCTGCTCCCTCGCTCCCTTACCCCAGTGGCGAACCGGCCCAACCTCGGCCCGCCACCAGTGTCGAACCCTTGGGCATCATCGCCGGCGGCGGCCCCCTGCCGGCCCGCGTGGCCGACGCCGCCCGGGACGCCGGCCGCCCGGTTTTCCTCGTCGCGCTCGAGGGCTATGCCGACGCCGCAACCTTCGCCGCCCATCCCCACCAATCCGCCCGCCTCGGCGCCGCGGGACGCATCATCACCCTCCTGCGCGCGCACCATTGCCGGGAGATCGTGCTGATCGGCCCGGTCCGCCGCCCGCACCTCCTCAATCTCCGCCCCGATGTGGACGGGGCTAAGCTCCTCGCCCGCATCGGCCGTGCCGCCTTCGCCGGCGATGACGGCTTCCTCGCCGCCATCGTCCGCGTGCTCGGCGAGGAGGGTTTCCGCGTGCTCGGCGCCCACGAGATACTGACCGAGGCCGTCGGTCCAAGCGGGCTGCTCACCCGCGCGATCCCGGACACCGAGGCCACGGCCGATATCGCCCGCGGCGTGGCCGTGGTGCGCGCCCTCGGCAGCGTCGACGTCGGCCAGGGTTGCGTCGTGCAGGGCGGCGCCGTGCTGGCGGTGGAGGCGATCGAGGGGACCGATGCCATGCTCGCGCGGGCGGGCGAGCTGCGCCGGTTGGGCCCCGGCGGCATACTGGTCAAGCTGGTCAAGCCGGGGCAGGACCGCCGCGCCGACCTGCCCACGATCGGCCCCCGCACGATCGACGCTGCCGCGTCCGCCGGGCTGCGGGGCATTGCGTTCGAGGCGGGAGGAACTCTGTTCACCGACCGTGCGTCTTGCGTGGCACGGGCGGATGCCGCCGGACTGTTCCTGCTCGGCTTGGACCCCAACACCGGAGAGATGCCATGAGCCGCTATCTGCACACGATGATTCGCGTGAAGAATCTCGACAAGAGCATCGAATTCTACACCGAGCTGATGGGCATGAAGGAGCTGCGGCGCAACGAAGTGCCCGGCGGCAAATACACCCTGGTCTTCGTCGGCTACGCCAGCAACCCGGAGCAGGCGGAGATTGAGCTGACCTACAACTGGGGCCAGGATGACGGCTACGAGGTCGGCACCGGCTTCGGCCACTTCGCCGTCGGCGTGCCGGACGTGGCTGCTGCCTGCAAGACAGTGCGGGACGGTGGCGGCAAGGTGACGCGCGAGGCTGGTCCCGTGCAGCACGGGACCACCGTGATCGCCTTCGTCGAGGATCCGGACGGCTACAAGATCGAGCTGATCGAACGCAATCACTGATACCCTCACTCACTGACCTGGTTGGCGGCACCGTCCGGATCGGTGTGACCGGCCTTGCCCGCGCCGGCAAGACGGCGTTCATCACGTCGCTTGCCGCCAACTTGCTGGCCGCCGGCGCCGGGTTGCCCACGCTCCCGGCACTGTCGGCCAAGCTCGCCGGCCGCCGGCTCGGCGTGCAGTTGGCACCGGCGGGGGCTGGATCCATTCCGCGCTTCGACGAGGCGGCCCATCTGCAGGCCCTTGCCGCCGACCCGCCAGCTTGGCCCGCCCGCACCGGCGCCGTCTCGCTCCTGGCGCTCGACCTGGCGGTGCCGCGAACCGGCTTCGCCGCCGCGCTGCCCCCCCGCAAGCTGCGGTTGGAGTTGCTGGACTATCCCGGCGAATGGCTGCTCGACCTCCCGCTGCTCGCCACGGACTACACGTCCTGGTCGGAAGCGACGCTCCGCCGGCTGGACGGGCAAGCCGCGGCGCAGCCCTTCCTGCACTTCGCCACCGGGCTGCCGGCCGGGGCCGCTGCAGACGAGACGCTGGCCAAGGCCGGCCACTGCCTGTATCGCGAGGCGTTGCACCGCCTGCGCAATGATGACGGTCTCGCTTTGCTGCAACCCGGCCGCTTTCTAATGCCCGCACTCGGCGCCGAGCCGCCCTGGATCCAGTTCTTCCCCATCCGGGGCACCGGTGGGCTGCAGCGGCTAATGGCCGAGCGATACGACGCCTACCGCGCCCGCGTCCGGGAAGACCTCGTCTCGCCCCTGTTCGGCCATCTCGACCGCATGGTGGTACTGGCTGACCTGCTGACCGCGCTGCACGCCGGCCCGGCCAGCTTTGCCGACACCCAAGCCGCCCTGGCCGCCGCCAGTGGTGCGCTGCGCTGGCGGTTTTCCTGGTCGGAGGCGCTGTCCGCCCTGCTGGCCCTGCGCTTGCCCTCGCCGGTGATCCGCCGCGTTGCCTACGCCGTGACCAAGGCAGACCACGTCGCCAGCCGCCAGCGCGGCAACCTGCGCGCGCTGATGGCCGCCCTGACCCCGGCCGGCGGGGACGTCGTGACCCGGCATTTCGCCATCGCCTCGATCCGCTGCACCGAGGACGCGACCATGATGCTGGGCGGCCGCAGCGTGTCCGCCGTACGCGGCCGGATCGCGGGGCAGGGGGTCGGCCTGTCCTACCCCGGCGAGGTCCCGGACGCGCCTCCCGACGCCGCCTTCTGGGCTGGGGAATTCTTCGACCTGCCGGACCTGGAGCCGACCCGCCTCCCCGGCGCCGGCCGGGGCGGCGTGCCACAGATCGAGCTGGATGCACTGCTGGCCTTCCTGCTGGATGACCTGTTGTGATGCCGCCGCTACAACCCAATCCGGTCCGCCCGTCTGGCCCCCGCGTGATCATCGAAGACCGCGCGGCTCCCCGGCTCGAAGCCGAAATGCCGATCGCAGAGCCGGTCATCGACGCGGCCCCGCGCATCGGCGGCGCCGCGCTGGCCCTGGCCGGCGTCACCATCCTGGTCGTCGGCCTGGCCGCGCTGCAGACTGGCAACTTCGTGGCCCAGGAGTTCGACCGCGCGTTGTGGCTCGGTTGCCTC